>JALYVY010000334.1:0-3235 GCA_030852985.1 Gemmatimonadota bacterium
CGAGAAGCGTTACCTGAGCCTTCAGTGCAGCGGATGCGCGTCCGTCGAGCGCTGCTAGCGTGTTGCCGCGGTCCTGCGCGGAAAGGCTGGTCGCTCCTAGCAACGCAGCGGCACTGAGGAGACATGCCGCGCGAACGGCGCGCGTGAGAGTGATCATAACGCCGATCCCGCCGCAGCGACGGTAACAACCGAATTCGACTTGCCGAAATCGTCACTCGCATCCTGTGGCGCTGCGGGGTCGCGGACCCAGCGCTTGCCGTCGATAACGAACTGATACACGTAGCGGCCGGCATCGAGCGGAATGTCCGCGGCCCATGTGTCGCGCGACACGCGCCGGAGCGGAGTGGCCGCAATACTCCAGCCATTGAAGCTTCCCGCTACTGAAACGTTGGACGCACCGGACTGCACGAGTGTGAAATGAACTGTACGCGAATGCCCTGCAGCAGCGACCGTCTCCACACTATTAACACCGCCGCCACTTGCTGGCATCACTCGCGTCCGTCCGGTGAGGAGCACGAACGCGGCGCCCGCGGCAAGCAACGCTCCGGTAAGTCCAATCGAGACAACCCGCACCGACTTGCGCACTCCACGGTCGCCATGCACCGAGGAGACTCCCGCGACCCCGGGCTGGATGGCCGCCATGATACGAGCATCCAGAGAGGGATGCCCGACGACCGGCTTGCGAAGAGCCACCACCAGCTCGCGCTCGACGTCATCGAGCCCGTCGTTCGCATCCTGTGTAAATCTCAAGTCTCCGTCGATGTCACTCATCGCATGCCTCGGATAATTTCGCGCGCAGCAGTTCGCGCGCTCTGCTCACTCTCATCTTTAGCGCGGACACACCCGTGTGTGTGACAACCGCCATCTCGTCGTAGCTCATCTCTTCAACGTACTTAAGCAGGAACGCCTCACGCTGCGCGGCGTTCAGTGCAAGCAATGCCGCCTCGATCCTGCCATCGGCGCGCGCGTCCTCGTCCATCACCTGCCCGGGCGATCCATTCGAACCGCACTCGGCAGCCCAGTCCCCTGCCATGACGTCGGACGACACGAACACTGCGTCACGCCTCGTCCGTCTTGCGCCCGCCGTACGACACCGGTTCGCCAGAATGGTGAACATCCATCCGCCAAAGCTGCCGGGATCCGCGCAGCTGCGTAACGAGCGATAGCCCCGCACGAAAGCCTCCTGCACTACATCATCTGCTTCGTCGGCGTCGCACAGCATTCGCATGGCATACCTGAGGAGCCTGTCGCGGTGCCGACAGACGAGGTCTCCGTAGGCCTCGATGTCCCCCTCCAGCACGCGGGCCACGGCGGCCGCGTGCCAGGCTCTGTCTTCCTGTGTGGGGGTGTCAGTTTGCATGGCCAGTCAAGTCAACGGTAAGACCCCCGCAGATACGGGCGGGGTCACAAGGTGGGGGACGTTACATTCACAGTAATGCGACGACGAGCACCCCGACTGGACTGGACAGGCCTGCACCGCGCCATCGCCACGGTCGAGTCAGGCTGGACGGCGGTCACCGACTGGTTCAACGGTCAGGCGCTGAGCGAGAATGCGGTGCTTCTCATTTTTGCGGTGGTCACGGGGGTGCTCAGCGCCCTCGGCGTCGTCGCCTTCTACAAGAGCATCGACTTCGCGTATTGGGCGTTCTACCGGCTCCCGACGTCGCAGTTCCCCCGCGTGGCTCTGCTCACGTATCGCCCGGTCATCACGGCGGCCGGCCTGGCACTTGCCTGGTGGGTGATGCGGCGCGTCGGGCGAGGCCACGACGGCATGAACGTGCCGGACGTCCAGCTTGCGGTGGTTCGACGCGGAGGCGACATCCCTGCGCGGCCGGCGCTCGCGCGGACCGCGGCGAGCGCGATCACTATCGGAGCGGGCGGATCAGCCGGCAACGAGGGCCCCGTAGTCGTCCTCGCTGCGGCGATAGGATCATGGCTCGGCCGCACATTTCGATTCGCGCCTTCACGAATCGTCGTGCTCGTAGGGTGTGCCACCGGCGCTGCAATCAGCGCCGCCTTCAATGCGCCGCTCGCTGGCGCATTCTTCGCGCTCGAGGAAGTCGTCGGCACGCTCGCCGCAGGATCCTTCGCTCCTGTAGTCGTGTCTAGCGTCATGGCGGCAGTGGTGTCACGCTCGGTATTCGGAAATCACCCCGCCTTCGGCATTCCGCAGCAGTACGGCTACGCTCATCCGAGCGAGCTGATTCTGCTCTATCCCCTTCTCGGAATACTGTGCGGCATCGTCGCGGCGCTGTTCGTACGCAGCTACTTCTGGTTCGGCGACTTCGAGAAGCGGCTTCGCGTTCCCCGGTCGATGGTGCCGTGGATCGGTGGCGCCACGGTTGGCCTCCTCGTCTTCGCGTCGGATGGAAGACTCGTCGGTTACGGTCACCTCGCGATGCACGCCGATATCTTCGGCCGCATGGCGTGGTACGGCCTGCTGGCTCTCGCGGTGGGCAAGATCCTCGCAACTTCCATCACGCTTAACCTTGGCGGATCGGGCGGAGTGTTCACGCCGTCGCTGTACATTGGCGCCGCCACAGGCGGCGCGTTTGGTGTTGCGCTCGCGCATGGGCTGCCGTCCATGGGCCTGCACCCGGAAGCCTACGCGCTCGTGGGAATGGGCGCGCTCATCGCCGGTGCGACCGGCGCGCCGATCACCGGAATCCTTCTCGTGTTCGAGATGACGAACGACTACGCGATCGTCGTCCCGCTGATGTTGACGGTTGTCATCTGTCATACAGTAGCGCGAAAGCTGAGCAAGGATTCGCTCTACAGCGGCTGGCTGCGCCGACGCGGTGAATCCATCGAGCACGGCACCGATCGTGACGTTCTCGCCGGATTGCACGTGTACGATGCCTATGAAGCAGCGCCTCAGGTAATCGACGAGGCCGCTCCCGTCGATGAGCTTCTTTCACATCTCGGGAACACCAGCCAGATGTACTTCCCCGTGGTCGACGATGCGCACGCCCTCGTCGGCATCATCACGATATCAGAGCTCGGCCAGCTCGCGCGCAACGGCGATCATCTGGGACTGCTACTGCTCGCCGGCGATATAGCGCAGCCGAGCGAGTCCGTATCGCCGGCTGATTCGCTGCTGGAAGCCATACGGAAGATGGGCGTTCGCGGCGCAGAGTCCATTCCGGTAGTGGACCGGCGAAGCAATCGGCTGCTCGGACTAATCAACCGCAGCCACGTCCTCAATCTGTACGAGCGAACGGTGTCGGCGTCGGCC
>JALYVY010000334.1:3245-3915 GCA_030852985.1 Gemmatimonadota bacterium
GCATGAGCGCTTCCGGCGCGGGTATGTCTCCGAAGTAATCGCCGAGCTCGACCGTCTCCAGCGCGGCTCCGATCGACGCGCGGTCGTACTTCACTCCGAGCAGAAGACCCTCGAGCTCGCCAACGTCCTCGCGGCCCATGTAGTCGCCGAAGATGCGGATGCTGGTGATGCGGCCAGCTTCGACGTTGGTCCGAACATCGAGCTCACCCGCGGGGAAGCGGTGGGACGTTTCCACGTTGAAGCGCGGACTCTCGCCGTAATTCCAATCCCACGACGAATACTTTCTCGCGACGAGCGCGTGGACTTCACTCCAGTCATCGTCCGTCAGTTCGAGCGAAGGTACGGACTCGCGATCCCGCGTGCCAAAGATGCGCTCAACAATTCTTTCGCGCAGCTCGATGACGGTGATTGGCTCGGCGAGGAACTCGGCAATGTTTGCGACGCGGCTGCGAATGGACTTGACTCCCTTCGATTCAACCTTTCCTGGCCGCGGCACGAGTGCCGCCGTCACATCGTCGAGATTCGAGTCGAACAGCAGCGTCCCATGACTGAACATCCTGTCTGGACGGGCGAACTGGGCGTTACCGGAAATCTTACGCCCTCCCGCGAGGATGTCGTTGCGTCCACCCAGCTCCGCCGGGACGCCCAGATCGTGGAGCACTTCCACCAC
>JALYVY010000132.1:0-6677 GCA_030852985.1 Gemmatimonadota bacterium
GCGGAAGAGCGAGCGCAAGCCGCGGTACGAGAGGAGCCTGTTCGCGAAGAAGTGGCACAGCCGACGGAGCAGGCGCCCACAGCGCCTGTGGCGTCAGCGACACCGCCGTCCGTACCGCGCATCGAGATGCCTCGCCCAAGCGCGCCATCGGTGCCCATATCTGCTGGTGGCAATGACCGCCCGCGTCCCCGGCCGATCACGCCCGGCGCACCGCGGCCCCGCTCCGTCTCATCCGGCTCACCGTTCCCGCCCCGGCCGGTCGCCTCGGCGTCGCCCGGTGGTTTTGGCGGTCCCACACGTCGTGACGACCGTACCAGGCCGCCCGTCGGTGGCGGGCCGCCCTCCGGCAATCCGCCCAGCGCGGCACCGGGCGCCGGTGGCGCCGCGGCGCGCGCTCGTGGCAAGAAGGGAAAGCGCGGTTCGGTCGATCAGGAAGTCGTGGACGCGAACATCGCGAAGACGATGGCCTCCATGCGTGGTGCTCCCACGCGCGGTGGTCGTGTCGACCGCCGTGGCATGCGCGAAGAGGCCGAGGCGATGCGCGTGGCCGAGGTCGAGCGCGAGAAGAAGCTCGTCCGCGTCAACGAGTTCATCACGGTCAGTGAGCTTGCCCAGATCCTGAAAGTGTCGCCGACGGAGATCGTCGGCTTCGCCTTCAAGAACCTGGGCCTGATGATCACCGTCAACCAGCGACTCGATTTCGACCAGATCGAGATCGTGGCGGGCGAGTTCGGCTTTCAGGCCGTGCGTGAAGACGAATACCAGGCGGAGGAAGTCGGCACGGTCGCCGAGGATCTCCCCGAGGAGCTCGTCTCTCGTCCGCCGATCGTCACCATCATGGGGCACGTCGACCATGGCAAGACGTCGCTGCTCGACTACATCCGAAAGGCCAATGTCGTCGCAGGCGAGGCCGGTGGTATCACGCAGCACATCGGTGCCTATCATGTGGAGTTGCCGGGCGGGAGGATGATCACCTTCCTCGATACGCCAGGTCACGAAGCCTTTACCGCCATGCGTGCGCGCGGCGCCCAGGTCACCGACGAAGTGATTCTCGTCGTGGCCGCGGACGACGCGGTGATGCCGCAGACGATCGAAGCCATCTCGCACGCCAAGAACGCCGGCGTCCCGATGATCGTGGCGATCAACAAGGTCGACCTGCCGCAGGCTAACGCCATGAAGGTGAAGCAGGATCTCCTGCAGCACGGCGTCGTGCTCGAGGAGTTCGGCGGCACCACGCTCAGCACCGAGATCTCGGCCAAGAAGGGCACGAATATCGACGTGCTGCTCGAACAGATTCTCCTTCAGGCGGACCTGCTGGAGCTCAAGGCCAACCCGAACAAGCGCGCGACGGGCACCGTCGTCGAAGCACAGCTCGATGCGGGCAAGGGCCCTGTTGCGACGGTGCTGGTGCAGAGCGGCACGCTCAAGGTCGGCGATGACTTCATCGTCGGCATGTACTCGGGGCGCGTGCGCGCGTTGCTCGACGAGCGTGGCAAGACCGTGAAATCCGCTGGGCCGGCCATCCCGGTGCAGGTGCTTGGAATGCAGGGCGTTCCCATGGCGGGCGATCAGCTGCTCGTCGTCGAGGACGCGGGCGCGGCGCGTGAGGTCGCGCAGCGTCGTGAACGTCTCGATCGTGAGGCCAAGAGCCGTCGTACTACTCGTGGTGGCGTCACGCTCGAGGATTTCATGTCGCAGTCCGGAGGAGGCGAGGCGCGTGCGCTCCGCATCCTCATCAAGGCGGATCAGGGCGGTCCGGCGGAAGCACTCGCCGACGCGCTGAGCCAGCTCGGCACCAGCGAGGTGAAGGTCGAGGTGGTGCATCGCGGTGTCGGTGCCATCACCGAGAGCGACATCCTGCTGGCCCGCGCATCTGGCGCCATCATCATCGGCTTCCACGTGCGTCCGGACAACAACGCGCGTGCTGCGGCGGAGCGGGAGAACGTCGACATCAAGCTGTACCGCATCATCTACGAAGCCGTGGCGGATGTTCGCTCGGCGCTCGAAGGCATGTTGCGTCCCGAGCAGCGCGAGGTGGTGCTTGGTGAGGCCGAAGTGCTCGAGACGTTCAAGGTGCCGAAGATCGGCCTTATCGCGGGTTGTGCGGTTCGCAGCGGCATCATCCGTCGCGATGGCCGCGTGCGCGTGATTCGCGACAGCGTCGAAGTCTACGAAGGCACCATCCACTCGCTGCGACGCTTCAAGGACGATGTGAAGGAAGTCCGCGACGGTTTCGAGTGCGGTATCGGCATCGAGAATTTCAACGACCTCAAGGTCGGCGATCGGATCGAGTGCTACCGCACGGAAGAGATCGCGCGCACCCTCGAGTCGGCTCCCCAGAGCTGACGACGATGCGCAGCAGGCGGCGGCCCGCTCCGGGTCGCTCGCCTGACGCGCACCTTCCCGCATTCGCTGACTAGCCGTGTCACCTGATCATCACCGCTCCGATCGTGTCGCCGCCGCGATGCGCGAAGAGATCGCAACCTTTCTCGCGAGCGACGTCAAGGACCCGCGCATCCTCGGGCTCGTGACGGTCACCGCAGTCGAGGTGTCGCGCGACCTGCGCCACGCCAAGGTCTTCGTCAGCGTCCTCGGTTCCGAGTCCCAGCGCGCCGCGACGTTTGAAGGACTCGACGCCGTGGCCGGACACCTGCGCGGCCGCGTGGGTCGCGCGCTCAGGTTGCGCGTCGCCCCGGAGTTCTCGTTCAAGAACGACGAGAGCATCGCACACGCGGCGCACATCGAGCAGCTCCTCGCACAGGTGCGGCAGGATCTTCCCGCGGAGCCCGCGGAGCCCTCAGCACACGTTGCGGATTCTCCGTCGCCGGACCATGAGGGACTCGACGACTGACGGGTTGCTCCTCGTCGACAAGCCGGCGGGGGTGACCTCTCACGACGTGGTCCTCGCCGCTCGGCGCGCGTTCAGCGAGTCGCGCATCGGGCACGCCGGCACGCTCGACCCGTTCGCCACAGGACTGCTGGTGCTCCTGCTCGGCCGCGCCACCCGGCTGCTTCCGCATCTCGACGGTGTGCCCAAGGAGTACGACGCGACTATCGCGCTCGGCTCCGAAACCGAGACCGATGACCTCGAAGGCGCTGTTGTACGCGAGGCGCCTCCTGCGTCGGATAGCGCGATCGCGGACGTCATTCCGCAACTCACCGGCGTGCTCGACCAGATTCCGCCTGCGTACTCCGCCAAGCGTGTTGACGGACGCCGCGCCTACGAAGCTGCGCGTGCCGGTGACGCGCTGGTGCTGGCCCCTTCGCGCGTGGAAGTGTTCGCGTGGCGCGATCTGGTGCGCGAGGGCGACCGGCTGCGCGTGACGATCGCGTGTGGCCGCGGAACGTACATTCGTGCCCTTGCGCGCGACCTGGGTCGACTGACCGGTAGTGCCGCGCATCTCTCGGCCCTCCGGCGTGTTCGCAGCGGACCCTTTCACGTCATCGATGCCGTCTCGCTCGACGACGTGCGGGGAGGGCGAGCTACACTGCGTCCTGCACTCGACGCCTTGCCGACCATTCCGCACATCAGCCTGGCCGCCGAAGACGCCGAACGCGTGCTGCGCGGCATGACCGTGGTGCGCGCGGCGGAGGGCGCGTCGGCCGCCCTCGTCGACGCGCGCAGTGGTGCCTTGGTGGCATTCGCGGAAGCGTCCGGCGACGCATGGCAGCCGCGCGTCGTCATGCGGAAGGTCGGCTGAGCATGCGCGTGCTCGAGGGTCGTGAAACGGATTTCCTTCCGACGGACATGGGGGAAGTGGTTGCCACGGTCGGCACGTTCGACGGCGTGCACCGCGGTCACCTCGATGTGCTGACACGGCTTGCCGCGCGCGCGCGGGAGAGTGGTCGAACGAGCCTCCTGATCACCTTCGATCCACACCCACTCGAACTGCTGCGCCCAGAGCGTGCGCCGTTACTGCTGACCACGCGAGGAGAGAAGCTTCTCGCCATCGCGCGAACGGACATCGATTGCGTAGCGGTGCTGCCATTCACTCGGGAGCTCGCCGACCATTCGGCGGACGAGTTCGTGGATCAAATCCTCCGCGAGAGGTTCAGGATGGCGGAGCTGCTGATCGGCCACGATCACGGTTTCGGTCGCGATCGAGCTGGCGACGTCGACACCCTGCGTTCCCTCGGCGCATCGCGTGGATTCAAGGTCGACGTCATCCCACCCGTGCAGACTGCTGATGGTGAGCCGGTGAGCAGCACGAAGATCCGGCAGGCGATCGAGACGGGCGATCTCTTGAGTGCCGAAGCGGCGCTCGGCCGCCGATATTCGGTCCGCGGCGAGGTGGTGAAAGGCGACGCGCGCGGCCGCGGCCTCGGATTTCCGACACTGAATGTGGTGTCCGAGTCGCCACGAAAGCTCGTTCCACCGCATGGTGTGTATGCAGTGGAGGTCCAGACGGCGGCCGGACGGTTCGGTGGCATGATGAACCTTGGTTCACGTCCCACCTTCGGCGACGAGCGCCGGAGTATCGAGGCACATCTCTTCGACGCGACCGGCGATTTCTATGGTGACGTGGTCGAGGTGGGATTCGTCGCACGCTTGCGCGACACCCTGCGCTTCGCCGGGCCAACCGAACTGATGAAACAGCTTGTGCTCGACGAAGAAGGCGCTCGTCGTGCGTTGACGCTCCTCGCCGATTCGGCTAAGTTGAAAGGCTCCATGCACTTTCCTCCCTCCACCCCGTAGTCGCATGTCCAACCTGAAGTGGCGCCTCGTTACCATTGGCGTCCTTACCCTCCTCTCGGTGTACGCGCTGTTTCCGCGCGACGTGAAGACGCGCCTGCGCCGCCCCGACGGGACATTCTTTGACACCACGATGCGCCGCGTGCCGCTCCGGAAGGGTCTCGACCTGTCCGGCGGAATGCACCTGGCCCTTGAAGTCGATGAGTCGAAGGGAGCGGTCGTTGACAAGAGTGCCGCGATCGATCGGGCGCTGAAGGTGGTGCGCACGCGCATCGAGGGCATGGGTGTGTCGGAGACGGTGATCCAGAAGGCAGGCAACGATCGCATCATCATCGACATTCCCGGCGTGGACGATCGTGAGCGCGCCATCGCGCTGATCCACGATCAGGCCTTCCTGCAATTCCAGATCACCGACAAAACCGGCGCGTTCGAGAAGGTGCTTCCCCGGCTCGATGCCATCGCGAAGGCGAAGGGCTTCGGAACGGCGATCGCCTCCACGGGCCAGGCGGTCAAGCCAGACGCCGGGTTGAATGGATTACTGACCGCGGGGGCAGACACCTCGAAGGCCGCGAAGAGTGGAAAGGATTCCACGAAGAGCGACACGGCTATCGTGCCTGGTGTGACCGGCGGCGTCGTGTCGAAGATGATTCTCGCCGGCCAGTTTCCCGGCGAGTTCCTGTTTGAGCGCAACAACAAGGAGCCCCTCAAGAAGTTCCTCGAGGACAGCGCCGTCGTGGCCGCATTGCCGCCGGGAAAAGTGCTTCGCTTTGGCAGCGACTCCGTGGTCATCCAGAACAAGAACTACGGTTACCTCTATCTCGTCGACGAGCGCCCGATCATCACCGGTGAGTCGCTCAAGGACGCCAAGCCGAACACGACGCCGGAAGGGACCGTCGTTGAGTTCCAGCTCGACAACGAAGGCGGTCGCAAGTTCCAGCGTGAGACGGCGAAGCACATCAAGGATTACATGGCCATCGTGCTCGACAACGTGGTCATGGGTCGTCCTCCCATCATCAATGGCGCCATCGGCACGCGCGGCCAGATCACCATGGGGCAGGGGCGTGACCTCCAATCGGCGCAGGACCTGTCGCTCGTCCTGCGAGCGGGTGCTTTGCCGGTGGCACTCAAGGTCGCCGAGGTGCGCAACATCGGACCCAGTCTCGGGCAGGATTCGATCAACAAGGCGTGGCTCGCTGGGACCATCGCGCTTGGGCTGGTCATCGCGATCATGCTGGGATACTACCGCTTCTCGGGCATGCTCGCCGTTGCGGGACTCACACTATACGTCCTCTACACACTCGCGACGCTCGCGAGCTTCGACGCGGTGCTCACGCTGCCTGGCCTTGCCGGCTTCGTGTTGTCGATCGGCATCGCGGTTGATGCCAACGTCCTGATCTTCGAACGCATCCGCGAAGAGCTCGAACGAGGCAAGACAGTTCGCACGGCGATCGACGAAGGATTTCGTCATGCGATGCCCGCCATCATCGACTCGAACGTGTCGACCATGCTCACGGCGGCGGTGCTCTACCAGTATGGCACGGGCCCGGTGAAGGGCTTTGCCGTGACACTCATTGCCGGTATCGTCGCGTCGCTCGTCACTTCGATCTTCGTGGTGAAGACCTTCTACCTCCTGTGGCTGAACCGCTCGCGCGGCGCCCAGACGCTGAGCATCTAGAGTCCAATCATGCTGCGCATCCTTCACGGCACTCACTACGATTTCATCAAGCCCTGGCGCATCGCCGTGGGCATCACCGCTGCGTTTATCCTGGCCGGCTTCATCTTCCTGGGCGTGCACAAGGCTCGGCACGGCACGGCGCTCAACCAGAGCATCGAGTTCACGGGCGGCACGCTGATGCAACTGCAGTTCAAGCAGCCACCGAATCCCGCCGACATCCGCGCAACGATCGACGCGGCTGGCTACACTGGCTCCGAGATCCAGCCGTTTGGTTCGCCAGTGGAGTTCACCATCCGCGCGGCCGGCCGC
>JALYVY010000132.1:6687-12001 GCA_030852985.1 Gemmatimonadota bacterium
GATCGTCGGTGGAGAAGACGGCGCGCGAGATCGAGACGGCGCTGCATGGAAAGTTCGGCGCGACGGAGCCCAAGGTCGTCCGGACGGAGATCGTCGGCGCGCGCGTTGGCGATGAGTTGACCCGCGATGCGATCATCGCGATCGTGATCTCGCTCTTCGTGACCATGTTGTACCTCGCGTTCCGGTTCGAGTGGCGCTTCGGCGTGGCCGCTGTCATCGCCACCGCCCACGATCTGCTCAGCACGCTCGCCTTCCTCGCCATCATGCGCCTCGAGGTGTCGCTCACGGTGGTTGCGGCGCTGCTGACCGTTATCGGATACTCGCTCAACGACACCATCATCATTTTTGATCGTGTGCGCGAGAACCTGAAGAAGGCGCGTCCCGAGCCGCTGTATGATGTGCTGAATCGCTCGATCAACGAAACGCTGCCCCGCTCGGTGCTCACGCACGTCACGGTCGCCGCGGCCACGCTCTCGCTGCTGCTATTCGCGGGCGAAGTAATCCGCCCGTTCTCGTGGATCATGCTCTTCGGTATCGTCACGGGTACCTTCAGCTCCATCTACATCGCCGGCCCAACGCTGCTCTGGATCGAGCGCAGGTGGCCGCGCGGCCGCGGCAACGAGAAGTCCCCTGCGCGCACGCCTGTTCCTGTCGCGCCGGTCAAGCCGGCTGCCACACGTCCCCCCGTGGCCGCCCGCACTCGGTGAAGGTGAATTCGCACGCTGTTCTGAACCGCCGCCTCGCGCGGCGGTTCGTACATTCATGACCACGTTCATCGATAGTCACGCGCATCTCGCCGATCCCGCATTTGATGCGGATCGTGCGGATGTCATTGCGCGCGCACGGCAGACGGGTGCCGTCGCGATCGTGTGCATCGGAGAATCGCTGGCATCCGCGGAGCGCGCGGCGCTCGTCGCGAGGGACCACCCGGGCTTCTGCTACTTCACCGCCGGCGTGCATCCGCACGACGCCGCCGAGTTCGACGCGAGACGCGACATTCCCTCGATACAGGGGCACGTGGACGCGGGAGCCGTGGCAATTGGTGAATGTGGTCTGGACTATCACTACGACCACTCGCCTCGTCCGCAGCAGCGCGCGGCTTTCAGCGCACAACTGGCACTGGCGCAACAGACGCACCGCCCCGTCGTCGTACATACGCGTGAGGCCGAGGACGATACGCGGGACATGGTGCGGGAGGCTGCCGGCGCAGGCGTGCGCGGCGTGCTGCACTGCTACACCGGAAGCATTGCCCTCGCCGAGGTAGCCCTGGAGGGCGGCTGGTACGTGTCGTTCAGTGGCATCGTCACCTTCAGGAAGTGGACGGACGAGGCCCTCCTGAGGGTGGTGCCCGCGGATCGCCTGCTCGCCGAGTCCGACGCACCGTACCTGACTCCCGTCCCGCATCGTGGCAAGCGCAACGAACCCGCCTGGGTGACGTTCACTGTCGCCCGGCTCGCCCAGGCGCGCGGAGTCGAGTCTGCTGCCCTCGGCGCACAGACCGCCGAAAACGCTCGACGACTGTTCCAGTTCGAGTAGCCGGTCGCCGTCGCGCCGGTCATTATTCTTCACCATGCGACCGGCTGATTCCCCAATGGCCGCTCGTTCGCCGCTTCCGCGTCCGTGAGTTCCACCGCACCTAGGAGAATACGTTGCCTGTCGAAACCCTTCATACCGATCAAGCTCCCGCCGCCATCGGACCGTATTCCCAGGCCGTCGTTGCCAACGGCTTTCTCTTCACGGCGGGGCAGATTGCGCTCGACCCGGCGACCACCCAGGTCGTCCCGGGAGATGTGGTGGCGCAGACCGAGCAGGTCTTTCGGAATCTCAGCGCTATCCTGTCCCATGCCGGCGCCAGTTGGGCAGATGTCGCCAAGGCGACGGTTTTTCTCATGGACATGAAGGATTTCCCGCACGTCAACGAGGTGTATGCGCGCGTCATGGGTGATGCGCGCCCGGCGCGGTCGACTGTTCAGGTGTCCGGTTTGCCCCGTGGCGTGATGGTCGAGATCGATCTCGTCGTGGCACTTCCCAGCCGGTGATCGTCGCACGCGTGGCCAGAGTGATGGCGAACGGCTTTACGTGATTGCACGTATGTCAGCGAGCGTTCTACATCGTGCGCTCCGCATCGGAGCCGTGACGCTTCTCTGCGTCGCGCCTGAGGCCCGTGCGCAGGCACGAGACAGCGCTGGCGTCGCGCCGCGCGTAGCGAGAGTGGACACCGTCACCCGGGCGGCGCCGTTACCCCCATTGTCCCCGCGACGGGCATTCCTCTACTCGCTGGCCGTTCCGGGATTTGGCCAGTCCCGCCTGGGTCGCCCCATCGCGGGTGCGGTGTTTGTCCTGACTGAGTCCATCGCGATCGCCATGCTCCGCGAGTCGCGCGCCGAGCTGGGCGAGGCGCGGCTGTTCAGGCAGGATACCCTGGTGAATATCGGCAACGATCCCGCCACCGGGGCGCCCGTCCTGCAAAGAACCTCCTACAACGATGAGCTCATCAGTATCCGTCGGGGCCACGTCGAAGATTGGATTGCCTTCCTCATCGCGAACCATCTGTTCGCAGGCGCCGACGCCTACGTCGCGGCGCACCTGTGGGATCTGCCTACCCAGGTCAGCGTCATACCAACCTCATACGGCCCCGCACTGGTCGCGCGCATTCGCTGGTGAGCACCTCCCCAAGCGGTAACGCGCCGATTGGCGTTTTTGACTCCGGCCTCGGCGGGCTGACGGTCGCCCAGGCCATCATGCGGCAGTTGCCTGGCGAGAGCCTCATCTATTTCGGCGATACCGCACGTGTGCCCTATGGTCCGAAGTCGCCGGAGACGGTGCGAAGGTACAGCCACGAAATCGCCGCTTACCTTCTGGAGCAGGGCGTCAAGGCAATTGTCGTCGCGTGCAATACCGCCACGGCGCACGCGCTACCCATGCTCGAAGCGGAGCTGGACATTCCGGTCATCGGGGTGGTGGGCCCCGGCGCTCGTGCCGCTGTAAAGGCGTCCGCGACGGGTCGCATTGGCGTGATTGGCACCGAGGGAACGATCAGGTCAGGAGCGTACGTAAAGGCCATTCATGCCGAGTCGCCCGAAGCGATCGTGACCGTGCGCGCGTGTCCGCTGTTCGTGCCGCTGGTCGAGGAAGGCTGGAATGACAGCGAAGCCACCAGGCTCATTGCCGCTGAGTACCTCGCGCCCTTCGCACATGACGAGGTCGATACCCTCGTGCTTGGCTGCACGCATTATCCACTGCTGAAGCGCGTCATCGGGGAAACCATCGGACGACCGGTGCGCCTTATCGACAGTGCAGAAGAAACCGCCGCGGACACCCGCCGGATGCTCGACGAGCATGGCCTCGCGACGACGGCGCCGCAGGGCAGCTATCGCTTCATCGCGTCCGACGACCCCGCGCAGTTCCTTCAGTTAGGGCAGCGCTTCTTTGGCGACGCGCTGGAGCGTGTGGAGATTCGCACCTTCGGGTGAGCCGTCCCACACGCGAAGTGAGATGTCCGAAGGCGTGGCCACGAGGTACGTCGGCCGGTCGAGCCAACTGCCCGCGTTACCGTACACGCCTCCGGACAGCCGCTCCAGCGACGCGACGTGTGAGTGACCGAACACCACGAGCTCCAGCGAAGGATTCTCGTCGAGCATCGACGATGCAACGGTGCGGAGTCCGCGGCCTTGGTCGCGGGACGTGTACGTGCGGCTCGTGTGCGAACTCCCCATGGCGAGGCGCGACGCGAAATCAGGATGGAGGATACTGCCGAACGCGCGAATTGCCGTCCGGTTGCGCAGCACCCGTCGAAGTGCGCGATAACCCCGATCCTCCTTCTCGCGGAGCCCGTCGCCGTGCTCCACGTGCGCACGCCACCCACCAACGACGCCGTCCAGTGGGCCGAATCCGAAATTGACGCCGGCCTCGCGAAGGAAATCGCCGCCCCAGCAGTCATGATTCCCCGCGAGCATCGTCATGGGTATCCCGGCATCACGCAGGTCCATCAGCGCGGCGAGTACACGAACGCCGCTGCGCGGCACGACCGTCTTCCACTCGAACCAGAACTCGAACAGGTCGCCGTTGATCAGGAGTGATCCGGCACGCCCGGGAAGTGATCGGAGGAATGAAAGCAGGGCGCGCTCGATCGGCTCCGGCGCGTGGCCCAGATGCACATCGGAAATGACGTAGCAGGGCGGTGTCAGCACGTCGTCATTCTAACCTTCTTCGCCGCCTTTACAAACCTTGACGGCACGACGAACGTTCGCGCCTGCATGCTCCCCTCACGTGAAGATGACCTACATACACTCGAACGAGCTCCGCGTACGCTATGCCGAGACGGACCGCATGGGAGTCGTTTACTACGCGAACTACCTCGTCTGGTGTGAGGTAGGGCGCGTCGAGTTGCTGCGTGCGCTCGGCCACAGCTACGCGACGCTCGAGGGCGAAGGAGTCGGCTTGGCCGTTTCGGATGCACGCGTGCGCTACCTCTCTCCGGCACGCTTCGACGACATCGTTCGCATCGAGACTACGCTGACCGGCGTACGCTCACGCGCAATCACCTTCGACTACCTGATCAGCAATGCGCAGTCTGGTACCCGCCTCGCCATTGCGCACACCGCGCTTGTATCCATCGACCGCGCCGGGCGACTCGTCGCTATTCCGGCGCACTTTCGCGTGGCATTGGAAGTCGCGCTCCACCCTCATCCTCCTGCTGCTTTGGGCGAGTAGCTGCCGCTTCGCGGCGCGTGGTGCGCCCGCTCCCGAACTCGCAGCGCGCGCTCGACTCCTCCGTATCGAAGATACGCGCCGAGACGAACCGGCCGCCCTCGACTCCCTGCTTGACCATCTCGACCCCACGATCCGGGCGGCCGCAGCGCTCACGGTTGGACGTATTGGCGTCGTCACTCACAGTGCGACGTTGCGAAGGCTGGCGACGGATACTGACTCCGCGGTGGCGGCCAATGCGCTCTTCAGTCTCGGGCTGCTCAAGGATTCACTGTCGGTCGGGCTAGCCACTTCGTCGCTGCATGCGGCGGGAGCTCCCGCACGCGAAGCCGCCTGGCTGCTCGGTGAGCTTGGCGAGCGTGGACGACTAGCCATCGTTGATGCGCTCCGAGATGCGACGCTGAACTCGCCAACGCGCGGCGCATTGTTGCTTGCGGCGGCTCGTCTTCGACCCGTCCCGGTTGCCGCTGTCGTTCCACTGCTAGCGAGCGCAGACTCGTCACTGGCGTGGCGCGCGGCGTACGCGATCGCCCGCGGACGCGCGGCGCCCGGCCTGCGAGCGTTGCTCGCGCAGGCGAGCTCCCCTTGGCCCGGGGTGCGCGAG
>JALYVY010000026.1 GCA_030852985.1 Gemmatimonadota bacterium
TCTTTCGACGGGCCGCGCGTCGTCGTCCCCCGGCCTCCTGCGCCGTGTACTCTCGCCGTTACTGACGCCATTCATGCCTGCGACACAGCCGACATTCTCCGCCGGCGGGCTTCGCGTCTCGCTTCAGGTCGACATCCCGAGCGACGTCGCGTACATCGAACGCGTGGTGGAGCTCGTCCGCCATCCGTGCGCCGAGCTCCTGTACAACAAGCACCAGCTCGCGCTCAACGTACCGGTTGCGCTCAGTGAAGCGCTGGCGAACGCCATCCTGCGCGCGAACAACGAGCATGCGGAGAAGCGCGTCCGCGTCCGCGCCGATGTCGACTCGCACCGGCTGGTCGTGGAGATTACCGACGAGGGCGCCCCGTTCGACCTCGACGCGAAAACACGCGATGCGTGTGACGACGATAACCTCGAGCGCGAGGACGGCCGCGGCCTCTTCCTCATGCGGAAGCTGATGGACGGCGTCGAGCGGTTCGATGCACCCTCCGGCGGGCTCGCGGGCAATGTGGTGCGCCTTACGCTCGCACGCGCGTGAGCGACATGGGCGACGTCCTCGGCGCGTTCCACGAGGCCACCGCCTGCAATGTCGCGGTGTGGGCCAGGGAACGCGAAGCGGCGCCGCTGAAATTCGTCGCGGGCACTGCGCGTGGTAACGCGCCGGCGGAGGAGTGGCTGCCCTCCGGTAGCGAGGTCCGCGACGAGCAAACGGCCGACGGTCGCTTGCTGCTGATGACCGTGAAGGGGCCTCGCCCCGCCTGGATCGTCCTGGGCCCCTGCAACGTCGATTCGCGCGCACTCGCTGGATATCTCCAGTTCCTGCGTCCGATCGTCACGCAGTTCCTCCAGAACACGCTCGAGGTCGAGCATGCGGCCAACGAGCTGGCGGAGCGATACGAGGAGATCAACCTCCTCTATTCGATCAGTGAGATTCTCGGCCGCACGGTGTCCCTCGAGGAGGGCGCCTCGACCATCCTGCGCGAGGTGAGTGAGACGGTCGGCGCCCACCGCGGTTCCATCCTCGTGGTCAATCGCGAGACGAACGCCCTCGAAGTCATCGCCCGCATCGGCGGCGACGGAATTGCCACGGCCCCCATCGCGCTGGATGACACGTGCAGTGTCAGCGCGCAGGTGTTCCGCACCCTGCACTCCGTGATCGTCGACGAGCACGAGATGCCGTGTCAGGCAGAGCTGGCGTTCAGGCGCGGAGCGATGCTCACGGTGCCGATCGTGTGGACGGCGCAGGATGGCAGCGAGCCGCTCGGAGTGGTGAACCTGTCCGACAGGCGTTCGGGACAGGCCTTCACCGCGGGAGACCAGAAGCTCGTCACGGCGATCGCGAGCCAGATCGGCGCGGCCATCCAGAATGCGCGCCTGGTGCGCAAGTCGCTCGACCAGCAGCGCATGCAGCAGGAGATGCAGCTCGCGCACAACCTGCAGATGAAGCTCCTGCCGGACACCCGTCATGCGTTGCCAGTAGCCACCGTGTCCGCACGCGTGGTGCCGGCGGAAGACGTGGGCGGAGATTTCTATAACATCTACCGACTGTCGAACGAACGGATTGGCATCATGATTGGCGACGTGTCCGGCCACGGATACCGAGCCGCGCTCATCATGGCGCTCACCATGAGCGCCTCGGCGATCCATGCGCAGGGCACGGACGATCCCGCCGAGATGCTGCACCGCCTTTATGTGAGCTTGAAGGAAGAGCTCAACACGACGGAGATGTTCGTGAGCGCGCTTTACGCCGTCGTGGACCGCGGCGAGGGCGTTCTGCGCTACGGCAACATGGGCCACCCACATGCGTTCATCGTTTCGCGCGACGGCAGCGTCGAGCGGCTTGTCGCGGGCGGACCGCCGCTCGGCATGCTCGATGAGGCGCCAACATCGGAGTCTCGTCCATGGGACGTGGACGGCGACGTGCTGCTCCTCTTCACAGACGGCATCACCGATGCGCGCAATGGGGAAGGGAAGCGACTCGATGAGCCCCCCGTGCTCGACTGTGTTCGCAAGCACAGGGGAGAAACGCCCGAAGCCATTTCCGCACACGTCTTCCGGCTGCTCGATGAATACACGGGCGATGTACCGCGTCTCGACGACCTGACGCTCGTCGTCCTCAAGAGCTGATCGCGATGAGCGATGACGCGCCTCGCCGCGGTCGCGGGGGCTTTCCCCCAACGCGGAAAAGCCTCGGACAACACTTTCTCACCGACAAGCGCATACTTGTCCGCATCGCCGACGCGCTCCATCTCACGGGTTCGGAGACGGTGCTCGAGATCGGACCTGGACGAGGTGCGCTGACCGACATTCTGGTTGAGCGCGCGGGACGGTTGATTGCGATCGAATACGATCGTGCGTTGGCGGACATCCTTCGCCAGCGCTATGCGCGACGAAACAACGTCCTCATCGCCGAGGCGGACGTGCTCGAGGTTTCGCTCGGCGAACTGGCCGCGGGGCCGTACGTGCTCGTGGGCAACGTTCCGTACTACATCACGACCCCAATCCTCTTTCACGCGCTCGTGCCGCCGCGCGCGGACCAATCCGTCTATCTCGTACAGAGGGAAGTCGCGGATCGGCTCAGTGCAGAACCCGGCACGAAGGAGTACGGCGCACTGACCGTGAACGTCGCTGCATTCGCCACGGCGCGCACACTCTTCAAGGTGCCCGCCGGTGCATTCTCGCCGCCACCCAAGGTGGAGAGCGCTGTCGTTCGCATCACGCCGCTCGAGGCGCCCCTGCTGTCGAGCGCGGAGGAGCGACCCTTCAGGCTGCTGGTGCAGGGCGCATTCGGAATGCGTCGGAAGCAGATGCGACGCGTGTTGCGGTCACTCTATGTGGTCGATGCAATGGCCGCCGAGGAGGTGCTGACGGGTGCGGACATCGACCCCGCCGCGCGTCCCGAAACACTGTCGCCGGCGCAGTTCGCGCTCGTGCTACGCGCGTTCGCCGCGCGAAACGCGACAACCTGAGTGAAGCCGCGCGCATCCTGCGCGCGGACGGCTCGCACGCAGGATCGTCATACACCGGCAGCAGCGCGCTCAGGATTTCCTGAGCGATCAGTCGTGGTTCGTGAGGGCGAACGTCAGCCCTTCCAGCTCCATCGCCATGTTAACGGTCTTCACCGTCACGTCGGCGGGCGCGTGCAGCTGGACCGGCGCGAAGTTCAACACGGCCTTGATGCCAGCGCGGTTCACGCGATCGAGCGCGGTCTGCGCCGCGTCCGAGGGTGTCGCGAGCACCGCGATATCCGGTTGCTCCTTCTCGACGTCCGACTCGAACTGGCTCATGTTCCGAATCTCGATGCCCTCCAGGGTACGTCCGATCTTTTCCGGATTGGTATCGTACGCGGCGATGATGGAGAACCCGCGCTGGCGAAACCCGCGATACTGGGCGAGCGCCGCGCCGATCTTGCCCGCTCCGATGATGACGACCTTCCATTGCCGTCCGAGCCCGAGGATCTCACGCAGGGCCGTGGCGAGCTCCGGAACGGAGTATCCCAGGCCGCGCTTTCCGAACGAGCCGAAGAACGACAGGTCCTTTCGCACCTGGGCCGACGTCGTTCCCCCTCGGCGCGCGAATTCGTCGCTGGACACCGTGGCGAGGCCGCGCCCCTCGAAATCCTCGAGAAATCGAAGGTAGATGGACAGCCGGCGAACAGTAGAATCGGCGATGCGTTTCAAAGCGATGGTCGGGGCTTGTGAATTGATTCACAAACTAGCCTGTTCTTTTACCCGGCACCAGCGATCAGGTTCGCAGTCGCCGTCCAACGCCTTGCTCCATATGCAGATGGGGGATAGGCAGGCGGCGCTTCATCGGGTTATCTTCGGGCCATGACCGTGCATGTTACTTCGGAGATCGGTCGGCTCCGGTCCGTCATCGTTCACACGCCTGGCGCCGAGTTGCTCGGCGTGACGCCGACCACGCGGGAAGCCTACCTCTACGACGACCTCCCGGACGCCGAACAGGCGCGCAGGGAGCATCGTCTCTTTACCTCCGTGCTCGAGCGATTTTGCGCCGTCCACGAAGTCCGTACCCTTCTGGCCGACGTGCTGGAGAATCGCGAGACGCGAGAGCTCCTCGTACGTGAGACCACGAACGTGGTGCCCAGCGAGCCATTGGCGAGGGAGATCGAGGCGCTTCCCGCTGAGGCGTTGGTGACGATGCTGATTGAGGGGCGCGTAGAGACGCCTGGGCCGCTCGCACGGACGCTCAATGAATTCGGCTACGAATTGCCGCCGCTCCCGAATCTCTTCTTTACGCGTGATTCGGCGATGGCGGTTGGGGGCCATGTCCTCGTCGGCTCCATGCGTCACGGCAGTCGCTGGCCGGAGGAGCTGATCATGAAGGCCCTCTTCAGCTATCACCCCCTGCTGAAGAACGACGGGATCATCTTCGACGGATCCACCGAGCGGCGCCTCAACTACACGCTCGAGGGGGGCGACCTGCATGCGCTGCGTGAGGATCTCGTCGTCATCGGCTTCAGCGAGCGATCGAGCCCGGGCGCCATCGACCACCTCGCGTCCGTGCTCTTCGCGCAGACGAAGGTGACCGACATCATCATCGTGGTCATGCCGCGAGAGAATACCGCGATTCATCTCGACATGATCTTCACGCAGGTCGACGAGGCGCAGTGCGTTTGCTTTCAGCCGCATTTTGCCGGGCCCGAGCGGCTGAGCATCCTGCACTGGAAGAAGGGAGAGAGCCGGCTCACCGAGAAGCCGGACGTGTTCGCGGCGCTCGGCGCGTGCGGGTTGCCGATGACGCCCATCTTTGCGGGCGGTGAGCGCCGAGCAATGCAGGAGCGCGAGCAATGGGCGTCCGGTTGCAACTTCGTCGCGTTGCGTCCGGGGCTCGTGTTGTCGTATGCGCGAAATATCGGAACGCTCCGGGAGATGGAGCGCGCGGGCTTCACGATTGTCTCGGGGGAGCAGTACCTCAACGGCAGCGCGACCATCCGTGATGATGAACGCGCCGTGATCACGTTTGAGGGCGGGGAGCTCGTGCGCGGCGGCGGCGGTCCACGCTGCATGACGTGCCCGGTGCAGCGAGACGCGCCCTGATGGCGAGCAGCTCGCGCCCGGCCCGTTCACGAACGAGCACCATCGATGCCATGTCGGGCATGCAGCTCGAGCTGGGCGTGCCCGATGGTGTGGGTACGCGCGCATCGTCCACGGCGCTGGTCGACCGTGCGGTCGACTACCTCAAGCATGGTCCCGCGAGCTCGCAGGCGCTCGTCGCCAGCGTGTGCCAGCTCTCGTCGCTGCCGCCCGCGATCGCGGAGCACATGGCCGTCACGCTCCTGCGCGAGCACGAGCGCTTCGTGCGCACGCCTGACGGCGCGTGGCGACTGAGTGAGCCGGCGTCGCCCGCGTGGCGGGTAAATGTCCCTGAGTGCGAGTCCCTGTTATCGGAACTGTCCTTCGCGGTGGTCGACGTCGAGACGACCGGCGGACAGTTCAGGTTCGGGGATCGCATCACGGAGATCGCCGTCGTGCTGGTTCGCGACGGGCGGGTGCAGGACGTCTATGAAACGCTCGTGAATCCAGAGCGCGCCATTCCACCGATCATCACGCGCATCACGAACATCTCGTGGGACATGGTGTGCGATGTGGAGCCATTTCACGGGATCTGCGACCGCGTGGTTAGGGCACTCGAAGGCCACGTGTTCGTGGCGCACAACGCGGGGTTTGATTGGCGGTTCGTGAGTGCTGAAGTCCAGCGCGCGTCCGGCCGCGAGCTGGCGGGACGTCGCCTGTGCACCGTGCGCCTCGCGCGGCGCCTGCTGCCGCAGCTGCGCTCGCGATCGCTCGACTGGGTGGCGCAGCACTACAACGTCGAGATACCGGCTGGTCAGCGTCACCGCGCTGGTGGCGACGCCCTGGCGACGGCGCACTGCCTCATTCGACTGCTCGCGGATGCGCGGAGCCACGGCTGCGAGCGGTGGTCGGAGCTCGAACGCTTCCTTGCCACCGGCAACGCCGCCGCGAGGCGGAAGAAGCGGAAGAACCGTCGGGAGCGCGCCATGCCGCATCCCGTCGAGAAGGATACGACGGCCTAACGCGATTCCTTTAGCTTAGCAGCCATGCCATTGCTTCCCCTCGTAGCATCGCGCGCCGTTGGCGCATTGCGCGTCCATGCGCTTCAGGCGGGACTTCAGCAACTCGACGGCGGCGCGATGTTCGGTGTCGTGCCCAAGACGCTCTGGGAGCGGAAGATCCTCGCAGACGAGCGCAATCGAATCCCGCTCGGCATGCGCTGTCTTCTCGTGGAGCATGCCGATGCGCTGGTGCTCATCGACACCGGTGCAGGGAACAAGGAGACCGACAAGTTTCGTGGCATCTACGGCATCGAGAATGCCCCACTTGGCGACAACGGCGCGACGCAACTCGAGAGTGCGCTGGCAGCGGCTGGCTTTGTACCGGCGGACGTGACGATGGTGATCAGCAGCCACCTTCATTTCGATCACGCCGGTGGCAATACGCACCTCGGCGAGGGCGGGGCTGCGGTGCCGTCATTCCCGAACGCCAGACACATCGCGCGGAAGGGCGAGTGGGAGTGGGCGCACCATACCAACGAGCGTACCGCGGCGAGCTACTTCGGCCGCAACTACGATCCCATTCTCGAGGCTGGCCTGCTCGAGCTCGTCGACGAGGACCGCGAACTTCTTTCCGGTATCGAGCTTCGACATACGCCTGGGCACACGCCACATCACCAGGGAATCCTGGTCACGTCCGGGAACGAGCGGATGTTCTTCGCCGCCGATCTGGCGCCGACGATCGCGCACGTCCCGCTGCCATGGATCATGGGCTATGACGTCGAGCCAATGCGCACGCTGGAGACAAAGCGCCGGCTCTGGGCGGAGGCCGCGGACGAACGGTGGACGATCGTCTTCGAGCATGATGCGACCCACGCGTTTGGGCGGATCGTGGTGGACGGCAAAGGCTATGCGTGCGAGGTGTTGCCCTGATTCTGGCCTTGATCGCGTTGCTGCTCGCACCATGCGCCGGGGTCATGGGTTGACATCCGGCCTAATGGGCCTAACTTCCGCCCTGACAACTAGCTAAGTGGTGTCCGGTACCATTGGTCACCCACCCTCTGGCCCTCGTGCAGTTGACGAGGTGTGCTACAGGAGTCCCTGAATCCGGCTCGCAACCTCCCAGATTGTGGAGGAAGTGTGCCTTTTGCGGACTCTTCTACCCAGAAGGTCCGCATTTTTGTTCTCCTCTCTTTGAGGTATACGAGTATTCAGGACACCACCAAGCGCGTGCGGGTCAATCGCATGATCCGCATCAGCCCGGTCCGCGTGATCGGCGCCGATGGTTCACAGCTCGGCATTCTCGAGGTGGACACGGCGCTCCGCATGGCGGAAGAAGCCGGATTGGACCTCGTCGAAGTTGCCGCCACGGCTCGGCCGCCCGTCGTCCGCATCATGGACTACGGCAAGTACAAGTTCGAGATGGCCAAGCAGGCGCGGGTCGCGAAGAAGAAGCAGCATGTCATCGAGCTCAAGGAAGTGAAGTACCGTCCTGGCATCGATGATCACGATTTCGAGACGAAGACGCGGCACGCGCGCCGCTTCCTCGAGGAGAAGAACAAGGTCAAGGTCACCATGATGTTTCGTGGTCGACAGGTCGCCCATCCCGAGCTTGGTCAGCAGGTGCTCGATCGGGTGAGCAGTTCACTAGCCGACATCGGAAAGATCGAGAGCGCAGGCCGGCTCGAAGGGAAGTCGATGACGATGATTCTTACGCCCAAATAGCAGGACGTGTCATGCCGAAAATGAAGACGCACAAGGGCGCTGCCAAGCGCTTCAAGGTGACTGGTGGCGGGAAGGTCAAGCGCTACAAGGCCTTCAAGAGCCACATCCTCACGAAGAAGTCCTCGAAGCGGAAGCGCAATCTGCGCCGCGCGGGGCTCATCGCCACGAACGGCGAACAGAAGCGAATCAAGCGCCTCATTCAGGCCGCGTAATAGGAGCCGACCATGCCACGCGCCGTATCGAACGTCCCGCGCCTCAAGCGCAAGAAAGCAATTCTCAAGCACGCCCGCGGCGCCTTTGGCGCCCGCTCCAAGCTGTGGAAGGCCGCGAAGGAAACGGTCGAGCGCGGCTGGGTGTACGCCTACCGGGATCGCAAGAACAAGAAGCGCGATTTCCGCAAGCTCTGGATCGTCCGCATCAATGCGGGCGCCCGCCAGCACGACATGAGCTACAGTGTGTTCATGAATGGCCTCAAGCTCGCCGGCATCGAGATCGACCGGAAGATCCTGGCCGACATCGCCGTTCGCGATCCGCAGGCGTTTGGCGCCATCGCCGACGCGGTCCGTGCCGCCCTGAGCAACGCTGCGTAAGTAGCTGTCTCGAGGTTTTCGGCGGCGGCGCGACCTCACATGGTTTCGCCGCCGCTGTTTTTTTATGCGGCATGCAACAACGAAAGGCATTTACCGCAGAGGACGCAGAGGAATGAAAAACGCAGAGGACGCAGAGGGACTGCGGGGGCCTTCACGTCAACGCTCGCTTTCCTCCGCGTACTCTGCGTCGTCCTCTGTGCCCTCTGCGGTAAATCCGCAGTTTTCCCTTCAGCTTGTGGCTTGCGCGGCTTAGAGCCGGTCGCTTCACGAACGCGAATACCATGACCATCGAAGAATTTCGGACCCGGGCAGAAGCACATAGGAAGGACGCGAGCCTCGCTATCGCGGGTGCTCCCGATGCACCCTCGCTCGAAGAGGTGCGCGCGCACGTCTGGTCGCGAACCATCCAGCAGTCTTTCAGCAAGGCGCTGGGTGATTTGCCAGCCGAAGATCGGCGCGAAGCGGGACGCGTGTTCAACGACCTGAAAGTGCATGTCGACGCTGTGTTGCAAGACCGGCAAAGCGCGATCAGCAGGATCCAGAGCGCCCTCGACACGCCGCAACTCGACCTCACCATGCCCTCGCGCGAGCGCTGGCGTGGAGGGAAGCATCCCGTCACGCTCGTCATCGACGAGATCGTGGCCATCTTCCGCGAGATCGGTTTCACTGTGGCCCTCGGGCCGGAGAGCGAGTCGGAGTGGTACAACTTCTCCGCCCTGAACTTCCCGCCCGATCATCCGGCGATGGACATGCACGACACGCTGTACCTGGGCGAAGGTGCGTTGCTCCGCACGCACACGTCACCGGTGCAGGTGCGAACGCTTCAGCGACACGCGCCACCGATCCGCATTCTCGCGCCCGGCACGGTGTTCCGCCGCGATCCGTTCGACGCGTCGCATGCGCCCGCCTTCGCGCAGATCGAGGGTCTCGCCGTCGACGAGGGCATCTCCTTCGTCGACTTGAAGGCCACGTTGACGCACTTCGCGCAAAAGTTCTTCGGCAAGACACGCACGCGCTTTCGCCCAAGCTACTTCCCCTTCACCGAACCGTCCGCTGAGATGGACGTCGAGTGTCGCCTGTGCGGCGGTGTCGGATGCTCGGCGTGCAAGGGCACGGGGTGGATGGAAATTCTCGGATCGGGCATGGTGCATCCGTCCGTGCTCGAAGCGGCTGGCGTCGACAGCGAACGCTATACCGGCTGGGCTTTCGGCATGGGCCCGGGCCGCATCGCGATGCTGCGCTACGGGTTGCCCGATATCCGGCTGCTGTACGATTCGGACGTCCGCTTCCTCGAGCAGGTGGCCGGATGAACGTCTCCGTCAGCTGGTTGAACGAGTTCGCCGAAACGAAGCGCTCCACGCACGAGCTGCGCGACCTGCTTACGGCGCATACCGCGACCGTCGAGGAGGTTGTCGCGCTGCGCGCTGATCTGGCGCCGATCGTCGTCGCGCGTGTCGTCGAGGAGGCGCTGCACCCGGATTCGGACCACCTGCACATCACGAAGGTGGACATGGGCTCGGGGGAGTTGCTCGACGTCGTGTGCGGCGCATCGAACGTGACGGCGGGCAAGCTGTATCCATTCGCACCGACCGGCACGGTCATGCCCGGTGGATTAAAGATCGAAAAGAGAAAAATCCGCGGCCAGACGTCGAACGGCATGCTCTGCTCGGCACGCGAGCTTGGGCTTGGCGAGGATCATGATGGCATCATGGAGCTCGAACTCGACGTGGAGCCGGGAACGCCATTCCTGTCAGCGATGCCGGTAGGCGATGCGCGCCTTGTCGTCGACGTGCTGCCCAATCGGCCGGACCTCCTGTCGCATCTCGGCATCGCGCGCGAGATCGCTGCCGTTACCGGGTCGCAGGTGCAGCTACCGGACATCGGCACCGCGGGCATCGAGATTCCGGAGGCACGCCGCTTCCGTCGCGCGGGCAATGCCGGCGACGTCGTGCTGCATCTCGAGGACGCAACACTCGCCTCGCGCTACATGGGCATCGTCATGCGAGGCGTGAAGGTAGGGACAAGCCCGCAATGGCTCGTTGATCGATTGGCCGCAGTGGGTTCGCGCTCGATCAACAACATCGTCGATGCGACGAACTATGTGCTGCACGAGCTCGGGCAGCCGACGCACGCCTTCGACCTGCTCAAGGTCGATCCCGAGCCCAAGATGCCGGAGCGCACGGTGGTCGTGCGTTCGGCGCGTGCGGGCGAGACGCTCGTGACCCTCGACGGCGTGACGCGAAAGCTCACGCCCGACATGACCGTCATTGCTGACTCACGCGATCCGATCGCGCTCGCCGGTGTGATGGGCGGTACCGGAACCGAAGTCAGCGAGGAGACGACGGAGATTTTCGTGGAGGTCGCCACGTTCGACCCGCAACGCACGCGCCGCACACGGCGCGCCGCCGGCATCTCGACCGACGCGAGCCACCGCTTCGAGCGCGGCGTAGACGTGGCGCTCGCGCCACGTGCGCTCGCGCGCGTGGCGTCACTCATCATCGCCCTCGCGGGCGGTGAGGTCGTCGCCCCGCCGGTGGACTTGTACGCGGGTGAGTCGGCGCGCGTTCCCATCGTGCTGCGGACCGCGCGAGTGACGCGCGTGCTCGGTGTGGCGCTGGCCCCGGAGCGAATCGCGGAACTGCTCAAGGCGCTCGGCTGCACCGCGGACGTTGACGATGCCGGCGCTGCGGTTCATGTGATCGCGCCCACGTGGCGTCGTGACTTGGTGGCGGAGGCAGATCTCATCGAGGAAGTCGCACGCCTGCACGGCTACGATGCCCTCCCCGACGAGCTTCGCCCGTACCGGCCCGGAACCACCAGCGACGCGCCGCTCTGGACCCTTGCCGCGCGCCTCCGTGATGCGCTCAGTGCCGCGGGACTGCTCGAAGCACGTCCCACACCGTTCGTCGCTGGTGGCGACGAACACGTGCGAGTGCTGAACCCACTAGCGGAGAATGAGGGTCGCCTCCGGCGGACGCTGCTGGAGTCACTCGCCCGGCGCGCCGAGTACAACCTGACGCACATGGAGGGCAATGTGCGGCTATATGAGATAGGCGATGCGTTCGAGCGCAGTGCCGACGCGCTGCCTGAGGAGACGATGCGCGTCGCGGCGCTTCTCATGGGACAGCGGTCGCCCGCGCACTTCACGAACGCGAAGCCGGAAGCCATCGACGCGTGGGATGCCAAGGCGATCGCCGAGGCGATCGTGCGCGTGGTTGCGCCTGGCTCTGGCAGGCTGGTGCCGAGCGATGGTGTGGGTGAACTGCTTTGGTCCATCGAGGTGGACGGCGAGCGGCGCGGTCACGTGTCCCGCGTCTCGCTCGATGCGCCGGTGTGGGCGTCGCCCGCTTTCGGCATCGAGCTGATGCTCGGCACGGTGTCGAATGCGGACGTTGCGCCGCCGGGCGAACATGCGCACTCGCTCGCCGTGTCACCGCCGCCGCATGCCCCCGCGAAGTACCGGGCGTTGCCCACGACGCCAGCCGCGGAGTTCGATCTCGCGCTTGTCCTCCCGCCCGCGGTGCAGGCGGGTGAGGTCGAGCGTGTCATTCGCGCGGCAGCGGGCGAGCTGCTCGAGCGGCTCATTGCCTTCGATGTCTATGAAGGCGCCGGCATCGAGGCGGGGAGCCGGTCGGTCGCATGGCGGTTGACCTTGCGGCATCCGGAGCGCACTCTAAGAGACAAGGAAATTGAAGGTCGCCGCTCGAAGATCCTGTCCGCACTGCAGACCGAACTGAATGTCCGACAACGCTCGCCCTGAAACGATCGCGTTCCGCGAACTGGAAACGCTGGTTCGACATCTCGCGGACGAGCTGGCGGGCTTCCGGCGGCGCGCGCTCCTCGCAGAGGCCCGATTGCGCGAGGTGGAGGTTCAGGGGACCGCTCCGGTGATCCAGCAGCGACAGCAATTATCCGAGCGCG
Source organism: Gemmatimonadota bacterium (assembly GCA_030852985.1). Taxonomy (GTDB): domain Bacteria; phylum Gemmatimonadota; class Gemmatimonadetes; order Gemmatimonadales; family Gemmatimonadaceae; genus AG11. Next base: position 12,271 of record JALYVY010000026.1, read on the forward strand.
TTACTCAACTCGAGCACGAGAACGCCGCCCTGAAGGGACGCATCGACTCGGCAACCGAGCGAACGAAGCAGATGCTCGAGCGCGTCCGCTTCATCCGGCTTCAGACGCAGGGTGGAGGAGAACGATGAGCGGAAAGAAGACGTCGGTGAAGGTGGAGATCCTCGGCGAGTCGTACGTGTTGCGGACCGAAGCGGCGCCCGAGCACACCCGCGCTGTCGCCGAGCATCTGGACAAGTCGATCCGTCAGATCCTGTCGGGGGGAGCGGTCATCGAGGCCAATCGGGCGGCGATCCTCGCCGCGCTCCAGATCACGTCTGAGCTATTCATGGCGCGCGAGGCGAACGGCGCGTTGATCGGCTCGATGCAGGGCCTCGCGCTGGACATCCGGCGCCTGTTGCCTCCGGCGAAGCGAGACAGTGTGGGAGTGCCCGCCGTCGGCGGCTGAGGCGAGTGCGCGCCTTGCCCCTGTCCAGCCGTGTCCGTAACTTGCCAGCTGTCGCCCGGCTGTATTCGTAGGTTGAAGCGCCCTTTATAGTTAGCTCCGCTCCACGTCGCGCCCTACGCCGGTGCGCCGTCGAGTGTTGCCCTCTCCAGCGGCGCTCCGCGGATCCAGCGGTGGTATCCTTTCTTCCGCGCCACCCGCGGTGGAGCATAGATCAGATGAACGAAATGGCATTATTTGCCGTGCTCGGCGTATTGGTTCTCGCCGTGCCGGCTTTTTTCATAATGGGCCAGAAGCGTGGGGCCTCCGCGGAGCTGGCGCGTCAGGCGCTGTCGAAGTCGACGGCAGAGGAGACGGCGAAGCGCATCATCAGCGACGCCGAACGCGACGTCGAGACCTCGCGGAAGAGCGCCGTCATCTCCGGAAAGGAGGAGGTGATGAAGTTGCGCGAAACCGCGGAAGTGGAGCTACGGTCGCGCCGTTCCCAGGTTGAGCAGGAGGAGCGCCGCGTCAACGAGCGCGAGGGCACGCTCGACCGGAAACTCGAGGTCGTGGAGCAGCGCGACCGGGAGATCGGCAAGCGCGCCAGCGATTTCGGTCGCCGCGAGAAGTTGCTCCAGACACGTGAGGATGAGCTGGAGAAGCTCATCGCGGAGGAGCGTCGCCGGCTGGAGCAGATGACGGGCATGTCCGCGCAAGACGCCAAGAATGAGCTGATCCGCCGCCTCGAGGAAGAGGCGCATGCGGACGCCGCGAACATGCTGCGTGAGATTCGTGAGAGTGCGCGCCGGAACGCGGAGCGCGAGGCGAAGAAGATTGTCGCCCTCGCCATCCAGCGCATTGCGGCGGACACGACGGCGGAAACCACGGTGTCTGCAGTTTCATTGCCGAACGACGAGATGAAGGGGCGGATCATCGGGCGCGAGGGCCGGAACATCCGCGCCTTCGAACTGGCCACCGGGGTCGACGTCATTATCGATGACACGCCGGACACCGTCGTGGTCTCGTGCTTCGATCCAGTCCGTCGAGAAGTTGCCCGGCTGGCGCTCGAGAAGCTCGTGTCCGATGGACGCATCCATCCCGGACGCATCGAGGAAGTCGTCAACAAGTCCAAGAAGGAAGTAGACGCGGCGATCATCGAGACCGGCGAGCAAGCCGCGTACAACACCGGCGTGCATGGCCTGCATCCCGAGCTGATCAAGCTGATTGGGCGGATGAAGTGGCGCACGAGCTATGGCCAGAACATCCTGCAGCATTCGCAGGAGGTGGCGCATCTGGCGGGGATCATGGCGGCGGAGCTCGGGCTCGACGTGGCGATGTCGAAGCGTGGCGCGCTGCTGCACGACGTCGGCAAGGTGCTGACGCACGAGCACGAAGGCACCCACGTCCAGCTCGGCGTGGAGATGGCCACGAAGTACGGTGAGAATCCGATGGTGGTGAACTGCATCGCCGCGCATCACGACGACGTGCCGCACGATTCCGAGGTGTCTGTGCTCGTGCAGGCCGCTGACTCCATCTCGGGCTCTCGCCCGGGTGCGCGTCGCGAGGCGTTCGAGACGTACGTGAAGCGCCTCGAAGGGCTCGAGCGGATTGCGTCGAGTTACAAGGGGGTCGAGCGCGTCTTCGCGATCCAGGCGGGACGCGAGATACGCGTCATCGTCGTCCCGGACGACGTCGACGACACGCGGATGACGACGTTGTCGGAGGAGATCGCTCGCCGGATCGAGGCGGAGCTGCAGTATCCGGGGCAGATCAAGGTGGTGCTGATTCGCGAGACACGGTCGGTGGACTTTGCCCGTTGACGCAGCGGTTGCGGTCGGCGGCGCGCGTGTGATCGACGGTGTTGCGCTCGCCAAGCTCATACGCGCGGAAGTGGCGGTCGACGTGGCCACGCTTCGCGAGCAGGGAATCACACCGGGTCTCACCGTCGTGCTGGTCGGTGACGATCCGGGGAGCGCGGTGTATGTCGGCGCGAAGGAGAAGGCGTCGCGCGAGGCGGGAATGAGCGGCGAGACCATCAGGCTCCCGGCGAGCACGACGCAGGCGCAGCTACTTGCACTCGTCGACCAGCTCAATACCGATGTCGCCGTGCATGGCATCCTGGTGCAGATGCCACTGCCAGCGCAGATCGACCCGGACACCGTGATCCGCCGGCTCGACCCGACCAAGGACGTCGACGGTTTCCATCCGATCAATGCCGGGAAGCTGCTGATCGGCGAATCGGATGGCTTCGCGCCGTGCACGCCGTCCGGTGTGCAGCGCATGCTACAGCATTATCAGGTCGACACGCGTGGTGCCGAGGTGGTGGTTGTGGGCCGGAGCAACATCGTGGGCAAGCCGATGGCGGCGCTCATGATGCAGAGTGGCCCTACCGCCGACTCTACGGTGACCGTGTGTCACAGCCGCACGCGCAACCTGGCCGAGCATACAAGGCGCGCCGACATCCTCATCGTGGCGGCGGGCCGACCGCGCATGATCACCGCGGACATGGTGAAGCCGGGTGCGGTGGTGATTGATGTGGGCATGAATCGGATTCCCGACGCGTCGACCAGGAGTGGGACGCGACTCGTCGGCGACGTGGACTTCGAGGGTGTCCGTGCAGTGGCGTCGCTCATTACGCCCGTGCCGGGCGGCGTGGGACCGATGACGATCGCCATGCTGCTCCGGAATACCGTTCGCGCCGCACAGGGACGGCGAGCGGCCTGATGCGCCGGCGTCCGCCCGCTGGCCGCGAGCCGACCGATTCCGCCCCGTCGCTGTTCGACGGGTCGATCGCGGATGATGAGTTTCTCGAGCAGGCGATCGAGGTCTTTCCGGGCGCGAGCCCACGCTCCGCCATCGCGGTATCGACGCTGACGCAGACCGTGAAGGATGTCGTGGAGGGTGCGTTCATCCCGCTGTGGGTCCGCGGGGAGATCAGTGACTTCAAGCCCCACCGCAACGGCCACTGGTATTTCGCGCTGCGCGATCACTCGTCGCAGCTACGGTGCGTGGTGTGGTCGCGCGACCAGCGCGGGTTTCCGGCGGCACCAGATGACGGGATGCAGGTGACGGCCCTGGGCCAGATCGGCGTGTATGCGTCGCGAGGCGAGATGCAGTTTACCGTGCGTCGCATGGAGGCTGAGGGCGATGGGCTGCGGCGGAAGGCGTTGGAAGCAGCGCGCGCCCGGCTCGAAGCGGATGGCCTGCTCGCCCCCTCCCGCAAGCGCGAGTTGCCGCGCTTTCCTCGTTACGTGGCCATCGTGACCAGCGGGAGCGGCGCAGCGCTGCGCGACGTGATTGCCGTGCTGCGGCGGCGAGCGCCGGGTGTCCAGCTCGTGGTGGCACACGCGGCGGTTCAGGGGGAGAGCGCTCCACGTGAACTGTGCGCCGCGTTGCAGCGCGTTGCCCGTTGGGGTCTGGCGGATCTTGTCATCATCGCGCGCGGCGGCGGGTCGCGCGAGGACCTCTGGGCGTTCAACCACGAACGCGTCGCGCGCGCGCTTGCCGCGTCGCCCGTGCCGACGATCTCCGCCGTGGGTCATGAGATCGATACGTCGCTCTGCGATCTCGTCGCGGACCTGCGTGCGCCCACCCCATCCGCGGCAGCGGAGGCCGCGGCGATGTCGCGGAGTGAGATCCACCTCACGGTGCGCAACCTTCACCGCTGTCTTGTGCAGGCGATCGGCGACCGGCTCGATGACCAGAGGGCGCGCACTGACCGTGCGCGGCGCCATCTCGGCGTGCTCACTAGCGCGCACGTCCGGTCGCGCAACGAACGCGTAGGTGCCCTCGCGGGACGGCTGAATGCCCTCAGTCCACTCGCCACATTGGAGCGCGGGTTTGCCGTCGCGCGGGATGAGAACGGCCGCACACTCGCGTCGGTGGCCGACTTTACGCCGAAGCGGCGCTTTTCGCTTCGCGTCAGGGACGGCGACGTCGAAGCGGTGGCGCGGTCCGTCGCTCCACTCGAACAGGTGAATCGGTGACGGTAGAAGAGCGCCTGCTGCGACTCGAGGCCATCGTCTCCGAGTTGGAGAACGACCGGATTGACCTGGCCTCGGCATTGACACTCTTCGAGGAGGGTGTCGTTTGCCTGCGCGAGGCGGCTGGCTCGCTGGCCGAAGCCGAGACGCGCGTGAAGAAGTTGATGGAGCTGGCGGACGGCGCGTTCGCGGTGGAGGACTTCGAGGACGATGAGTGATTCCGCCGCATCGATCAGCTCACCTACCCTCGCGCGAGAACGTGAGGCCATCCGGCATGCGCTCGTCGCTCTCTGTGAGCGGTCCCTCGACGGAGTGATCGCCCGCATTGCGGACGCGATTCGCTACAGCCTGCTCGGCGAAGGCAAGCGGATGCGCGGCACGTTGTTGATGAGCGCATTCGAGGCGGCGGGCGGCGTTGGCGATGCGGCTGACCTGGCCGCGTCCATCGAGGTGGTGCACGCGTACTCGCTGGTGCACGACGACTTGCCCTGCATGGACGACGACGATGTTCGTCGAGGCCGACCGACCGTGCACCGCGTCTATGGCGTGCCGACGGCAACGGCGGCCGGCCTGGCGATGGTGCCGCTTGCCGCCCGGTGCGCGGCCGACGCCGCGCGCGGGCTTGGACTGGCTGACGCAACGATCGCGATCATTGTCGTGGAGTTGATGCGCGCTTCTGGTGCCGGCGGGATGATTGGCGGGCAGCTGCTCGACCTCGAGGGTGAAGCCACGGCGCTTGGCCTTGCCGACCTCGAGCAGATTCACAGGGCGAAAACGGGCGCATTGATCAGCGCGGCGGCCACGATCGGCGGACGGGCCGCCCGCACGACGCCGGCGCGTCTCGCCGCTCTCGGAGCGTACGGGGCCGCGGTGGGCCTGGCGTTCCAGATTGCGGACGACGTCCTCGACGTCACGGCGACGACCGACCAGCTTGGAAAGACCGCCGGGCGCGATCTTGCCCTGCAGAAGAGCACCTATCCGGCGCTGCTCGGCGTCGATGGTGCCAGGCATCGCGCTGAGGCACTCATCCGTGACGGGTGCGAGGCCCTCGATGCGGAGGGCATGTTGACTCCCGCACTGGCTAACATTGCGCGCTTCACCGTCGAGCGCACCTCTTAGATTTCAGCTTCCATGTCAATCCTCGATCGCATTAACTCGCCCGCCGACATTCGCGTGCTCACGCGCGATGAGTTGCGGCAGCTCGCCGAAGACCTTCGGCAACGGATGGTCGACGTCTGCTCGCGCACGGGTGGGCACATCGGTGCCGGGCTCGGCGTCGTGGAGTTGACGATCGCGCTGCACTATGCCTTCCAGACGCCGCGTGACCAGTTGGTGTGGGATGTCGGGCACCAGGGGTATCCGCACAAGATCCTCACGGGCCGCAACACCCGCATGGAGTCGCTGCGGCAGGAGAATGGTCTCTCGGGGTTCCTGAAGCGGACGGAGAGCCAGTACGACACATTCGGTGCGGGGCATGCCGGCACCGCCATCTCGGCGGGCCTCGGAATGGCTGCCGCACGAGACATCAATGGCGAGAAGGACGTGAAGGTGGTCGCGATTTTGGGCGATGGTGCGCTCACCTGCGGCCTCTCGTACGAAGGGTTGAACAACGCGGGCCATTCCGACCGTGATTTTGTCGTCGTGCTGAATGACAACGAGATGTCCATCGCGCCGAATGTGGGCGCGATGCACAAGTATCTCACGTCGATCCAACGCAACCCGCTCTACAATAGGCTGCGGTCCAAGCTCGGCGAGATCATGGACACCGTTGGGCCCGTCGGCGCGATTGCGCGGAAGTGGGAGGAGAGCGTGAAGACGTTCCTCACCCCTGGCGTGCTGTTCGAGGAGCTTGGCTTTCGTTATTTCGGGCCCGTGATGGGGCACGACATGGACGCCCTCATCGATACCTTTGTTGCCGTCCGTGAGTTCGGCGGACCGCGACTGGTGCACGTCATCACGCAGAAGGGAAAAGGATTTCCGGCCGGTGAGCACGCCACGGGTGAAAAATGGCACGCACTCCCACCTGGACATGATCCTTCCACCGGCAAGCAGCTCAAGACCGTGACCGCGAATCCGGCCTACACGGCCGTCTTTGGCAAGGGCCTCACGGAGCTCGCCACAGAGAATCCGAAGATCGTGACGATCACCGCTGCGATGCCGAGTGGTACCGGCGTGGGTGCGTTTGCCCGCGCACATCCCACGCGTTTCTTCGACGTCGGCATCGCGGAAGGCCACGCGGTCACCTTTGCCGCGGGCATGGCCACGCGCGGGCTGCGGCCCGTCTGTGCCATCTACTCGACGTTCCTTCAGCGCGCGTACGACAACATCATCCACGATTGCGCCATCCAGTCGCTGCCTGTGGTGTTCGCGATGGACCGAGCCGGCGTGGTTGGCGAAGACGGTGAGACGCATGCGGGGCTGTATGACATCGCCTACATGCTTGCCGTTCCGAACATGGTCGTGACCGCGCCGAAGGATGGCCGCGAGATGCTCGCGCTATTGCGCGCCGGGATCGAGCATGAGGACGGGCCGTTCTGCCTGCGTTATCCGCGCGACGTCGTGCCCGAGGCGGTGCCGAGTATTGCAGAAATCGAAGCCACGCCGCACGCCACGTGGGAAGTGGTGCGGCAGGGCGCGGACGTCGCGATCCTCGCCGTCGGCACGATGGTGAGCAAATCGGTCGCTGCCGCCGAGTTGCTTGGTGCCGAAGGGCTCGACGTCACTGTCGTGAACTGCCGGTACCTCAAGCCATACGACGAAGCCACGCTCGCGGTGATCCTTTCCTCACACCGGCAGATCCTCGTCGTGGAAGAGGGCACGGTCATCAACGGGTTCGGTGCGTTCATGTCGGCGGTGATCGAGCGACAGGAGCCAGGCGTCCGCGTGCACGTGCACGGCGTGCCCGATCGCATTGTCTATGCAGCCGCGCGCGCCAAGCAGCTTGCCTCGCTGGGGCTCGACGCCGCCGGGATCGCGGAGCGCGTCCGCGCGCTTCACGGCAGCGAGGCGCTCACCGGGTGATCCGTCTCGGCGTCGCAGGCCACCTCGGCTACGCGGGGCTCTCCGACGTCCTCGGTACCCTGCGACGACTCGCGCCTTCGCTGGGGCTGACGCTTTCCTACGAGTCGAGCCTCCACGACATCGCGGGCGAAAGCGAGCCTGCTGTCGTACCTGGTGAGGTCGACGCGATGCTCACCCTTGGCGGCGACGGAACGCTCCTCCGCGCGGCTCGCCTTCTTCAGGACCATCCGGTTCCGATTCTGGGCATCAACCTCGGGCGGCTCGGCTTCCTGACATGCTGTCCGGCCGACGCGCTCGAAGACGCACTGGGCCGACTCGCATCAGGCGCATACACGGTCGAGTTACGGATGACGCTCGACGCGCGCGTGCAGGAAGCCGACGAATCGATCAAGGCAAGTTGGCGCGCGCTCAATGACGTCGTGCTGCACAAGGGCGGGTTCGCGCGCGTGGTGACGATGTGGGTGCAGGCGAACGGGGAAACGGTCGCGCACTATTCCGCGGACGGGATCGTCATCGCCACCCCCACGGGCTCCACCGCGTACAACCTCTCGGCGGGCGGCCCCGTGGTGTTTCCGACGCTCGAGACGATCCTCGTGACGCCGGTGAGCGCGCACACGCTGGCACTGCGCCCGCTCGTGCTGCCGCCGACTGCGGAGGTCACGGTGCGGGTAGAAGATGGTCCCGACGAACTTTTGGTGACGGTGGACGGGCAGGTCGGTGCCACATTTGCTCGCGGAGAAACGCTCGTTGTCCGACGGTCGGCGCATCCGGTGCCGATCGTGCGCTTTCCCGAGTCAAGCTTCTTCGCGACCATGCGGGAGAAGCTGCAATGGGGAGGACTGCTCGAGCGCGACGAACGCCCAAAATGCTGACTGAGCTGCGCATCAGGAACTTCGCCATCATCGAATCGCTCACGCTGCCGCTCGCGCGCGGATTCAATGTGCTCTCCGGTGAAACGGGCGCGGGAAAGTCGATCATCGTGGGAGCGCTCGGCCTGCTGTTGGGCGAGCGGGCGAGTCCCGACCTGATTCGCACCGGCGCGGACCGGGCGAGCGTCGAAGGCGTGTTCGACATCGCGGGGCAGCCCGAGATCGCGGCGTTGCTCGACGAGCGCGGCATCGACGCCGAAGAGCCACTCGTCGTTCTCAAGCGCGAGATCGCCGCCGCGGGTCGGGCGCGCGCGTGGGTGAATGGCACGACCGTGAGCGCGACGATCCTCGCCGAGATCGGCCGGCTGCTGGTGAACCTGCACGGCCAGCATGAGGCCCAGACGCTGCTCGACGGCGACGCACAGCGGCGCATCCTCGATGCGTTCGCCGGCGCAACGGAGCAGGCGGCCGCGGTGCGCGAGGCGCATGCGAGCCTCGCCTCGGCCCGGCGCGACATCGCCGACCTGCAGCGCCGCCGCGCCGACGCGGAGAAGCGGGCGGATTACCTGCGGCATGTCGTCAACGAGATCGAGGGTGCGCGGCTCGTGGATGGCGAAGACGTTCGACTCGAGGACGAGGCGCGACGGCTCGAGAACGCGGAGGAGCTGCGCGAGCTCGCGACCGGTATTTCGACGGCTATCGAGGGCGACGAGGAATCGCTCCTCCAGCGACTCGCCGCGGTGAACCGCCTGCTCGCCACGATTCAACGCGTGGACCCAACGCTCGCGCGACTCCAGGAAGCATACGACACGGCGTATTACGGCCTCGAGGCACTCGCCCGCGAGCTCGCGGACTACGAGTCGTCGATCGAGCTCGATCCGTCGCGATTGGAAATCGTGCGCCAGCGTCGTGACCTGCTGTTCAAGCTCACCAAGAAATACGGCGCTACAATCGGCGAAGTGATGCAGCAAGGCGCGGCGGCGCGCTCGGAACTCGACCTCGTCGACTCTGCCGGGCTTGACCTGCGTCTGCTGGAGCAGGGCGAAAGCGCCGCGGCCACGCTGCTCGACGAGAAGTCCCGCGCGTTAACGTCGCTGCGGACGCGTGCAGCGCAGCGCCTCGGCAAAGCCGTGGACGAGGTGTTGCCGGACCTTGGCATGAGTGACGGTCGCTTTCGTGCGGCGCTCCTCCCCCTGCGCGAGCTCGGGCCAGATGGCGCCGAGGCGGTGGAGTTTCGTGTGTCGCTCAATGTCGGGCATGAAGATCGGCCGCTCGCGCGCGTGGCCTCGGGCGGCGAGCTCTCTCGCGTGATGCTCGCATTGAAGACCATTCTCGCGCGCCTCGACCACGTGGGCACGCTGATCTTCGATGAGGTGGACGCAGGAATAGGCGGTCGCGTTGGGCTTCAGGTTGGCGAGACGATGCGGCGTGTTGCCGGGGACCATCAGGTCTTCGCGATCACCCACCTCGCGCAGATCGCAGCACGAGGGCACCATCACATCCTCGTGAGCAAGGGAGCACGCGGAGGCGTGACGACCGCCGATGTCACCGTGCTGGAAGGAGACGCGCGCATCGCGGAGATTGCGCGGATGCTCGGCGGCGATCCGGAGAGCGAGGTGAGTCGCGCCCACGCGCGCGAGCTGCTGGATTCGGCGGCCACACTTGGGCGGGATGTCGTGAGCGCCCCTTCAGACGGCAAGCGCTCGCGGCGCAAGTCGGCTTAGAAGAGCGTCACTTCCGCGATCGCACCCCGATAAAGAGCCGGACCTGGACCTGATCGCGCTGGAGTCGAGCGACGCCGCTGTCGCCGGTGATGGTCTGGAGATGCGTGAACGACACCTCTATCGGCGTCCCCTGCTCGCCGCGCTGCCATGCATCCACCGTTGAATAGCGTACGCCAAAGCCGACGCGCTGCGCATTACGGGACGCGGTGGAAATGACGGACGCACCATCACAGATGGCGCACGACGACGGCGCAATGCGATCGTAGATCGTCGCGCCCGTTCTTTCGAAGCCATAGTGACCATCGAAGGCGAACGAGCTTCCGATCAAGAGCCGGGGCGTGAGATCGAGGCCGGCGACCGAGCCCGCCGTGGCCAGCGCGCTGCCGAACACGGGCACGGGCCAGAAGAGCGCTGGGTCACCGACGAGCGGGGCGTTCACGGTGTGCGAGAGATACTTCGTGTAGCGCACGGCAACGGTACCGCCCAGCTGTCCCGTGATGATGTCCATCGCCGAATGCAGCTCCACCGCCGAGCCGTTACCCGCCGGTATGGTGCCGAGCGTCCGCGCCGAATCCTGCGGCAGCTTCTCGAACTTGAAGCCGCCGCCCACGGCGAGTCGCGTCTGGAGCCGCGGTCTGGCCAACGAGTCCATGCGAAAATGATCGAACACCTGGAACTGCACGCCAACGGTTGCCCCGCCAGGGGTGAGCTTGTTCATGGTCTGCAGGGAGTCAACGCCGCCAACTGAGCTTTGCAGGAGACCGGGCACGCCGTTGCGGCCCTGAAGGTCGATGTACGAGAAGGGGCTCGATTGCGTGAAGACCTGGGTGGAAGCGCCGGCAGATGCGCCGAGGTACTTGCGGACCATCACGTTCACGAAACCCTGCCGGATCCTGATGTCCGACGCAAATTCGCCCCCGGTCTTCGGTGCGATGCGTGTGACGGAACTGTCGGTCCCCAGTGCAGCCTTGAGCGCGTCAGCAAAGGCACGAGCGGCCGCCCCCGCCGCCGCCGCGTCAGCGGTGTTGGCGTTCACGGCCGCGCAGCCAGCGGCACCTGGGTTCGTGGGGCAGCGCGCAACGAGGGTGGCGAGGCTGTCCGACGCACTCTTGAATCCGCCGTAGACGAGTGCATTCATCTTCGCCGCGCTGTCACGCTGTCGCGACGCGACGAATCCGACATTCGCGCCTGAATCCTTGTTGATACCGAAGGCGATGTTGCGGCGCGTCTGCACGATGGGCACGAGGACGCCGATGCTCAGCCGGCGTGTTAGTCCATACTCGAAGACGATCGGCGTGGTGACGATGCGTGCGTCGCTATAGGCTGCCAGATGTCCAAGGGACAGTCGTGCGTTGGGGTCGGCCGCGAGTGTTCTCAACCCCTGTTCGATCGGCACGAGATAGGGCAGTTGCGCGGAGCCGAGCGAGTCCGACGAGACCTCGTCGCTCAGCGAACGTCGTCCGCCGGCGATGAAGCGTTCGTCGAAGCGCGTCCAGCCAGTGGTCACGCGAAAGCGTAGCGCGCCCTGAGGTACCGGAGCCGCGTCGTCGGTGTGCGAGAGGGTCAACTGCGCCTTGGCGGCACGCGGCGCAGCGGCGAGGAGCAGAAAGAGGACGACATTCCCGCACCGGCCGGAGAGCGACGCGGCGCGGGAGGTGACGGATCGAAGGGGACCGAGCGGATGCATGTCGCCGAAGGTTATCATTGGTGCGCACGGCCTTCAACTTCCTCCGTACGACAACGTGACACACGCAGCGCTTCCGAACGTTCCCTGGCAGCTCACCGGCAATCACTGGCTCGCGCTGCCGTGCATCCATCCGGCTGACGGTTCGATCCACGCCGTCGGGATATTGCATCGTGGAGCGCGAGCGGCCGTGGAGCTCGCCGGCAACGCCGACTTCGTCAACGGGGAAGGCGCCGCGCTGCTCAAACCGGTCATCGAGATCGACGGCGCCCCACAGGATCTCTCGGCCGGTACGATGGCCTGGGAACGCGCGGCCGCCTGGCTCCCGACGTTCACGTGCACGCTCGGCGACCTGGTGGTGCGTGGCAGCATCTTCGCTCCGTACGGGCGCGACGTCGATGTGGCCGGTGCAGTGTACGTGTTCGCTGTCGAGAATCGCGGCACGGATCCCCACGACGTCGTCGTCCGTATGGAAGGAACGCTCGGCCACCGCCAGCTCCGCGTTCGGACGGCGCGGCCCGCCGAGGATGCGCCGCGCGTGTCGAGAAGTGCGGGTGGGTTGGTGCTGCTCGAGGGCAGCGCGCAACCGGGGTTGGTCGCGCTGGCCTTTGGTGCGGACGGAACGCCGGATGTGACGATCAACGGCGAGTCCTTCGCGGTCGCGCGCCAGCTCCATGTTCCCGCCGCGGGAACGGCGCAGGCAGCGTTCTATCTCGCGGCCGGCCCGGAACGCGATGGGGCAGAGGCGACGGCGGCGGTGCTCCAGCGTCGCGGGTGGCGCGCGCTGCTTACCGGAACGCGTGAGGCGCTTCAGCAGCTCGAGCAGAGCACTGGCGTCGATGCCATCGACCGATTGATCAATCGCAACTTGCTGTTCGCGTACTTCTACGGTGTGGCGCGCGCGCTCGACGATGCGCACTACTATCTCGTGCGCACGCGGGTGCCGTGGCATAGCGCGGGCGTGACGGTCCGTGACTGGGATGCCCTGATGTGGACGTTGCCGGCGGTGCAGCTCGCGGATACGGGCCTCGCGCGGGAGCTGCTGCTGCGCATGTGCGAGCTACATGCGTACGCGCCGGGGAGGGGCGTCCACTACTTCGACGGCACCCTCTTCGAGCCTGGTTTCGCGCTCGAAGGCGTCGCCGCGTATCCCATTGCCGTCGACCGCTACATCCGCGACACCGGGGACGATGCCATCGTCGACGAGCCGGCCATTGGCGACGCGCTCTACCTGTCGGGGGACGACCTCAAGGACCGGCGTGATGGTCGCGTCCCGCTGTATTCCACCGACGTGACGACCGCTGGCACCGCCGCGGCGCATCCGTTCACGCTCCACGCGAATGCGGCGGTTGCCCAGGCGTTGGAGATCCTGCGTCGTACGCTCGACGAGCAGAGCGCGCGTGAAGTCGAAGACCCAGCAGCGGTTCGCGCCGCGATCAAGCGTCACTTCAGCAACGATCGCGACCCGAAGGGGCGGTTTGCCTCGTCGATCGACTTGGCGGGCCACCGCTCGGAGGAAGATGTCGCCGCCGCCAGTGCGTTCTGGCTGCCGATGTTCGAGGCCATCGACAGGCAGGACTCGCTCTATCGCCGCACCGTGAAGGCCATCGAGGCCGATCCGTCGGACCTCGTGCGTCAGATTGGCCGGCTGCTCGGCCCCGATGGGGCGAGCGTGCTCGAATGGCTTCGGCGCGCGCCGCTGCACGATGGTGTTGCGGCCGAGGTCGTAGACGAGAGTGGCGCGGCGGTGGGGAATGGTGGTGATGCGGCGCTGTCGGGGCTTTTAGCGTCCACCGCGTGGCATGCGATGCACGTGCTGGGCATGAAGGGCTGATTCCTTGCGGGTGTTCGGGGCGTGCAACGCGCGCTACCACGCGTAGGAGCCCGCTGCTAGGTTGGGAGGACTGCGGGAGTAGCTCAGTTGGTAGAGCACAACCTTGCCAAGGTTGGGGTCGCGGGTTCGAGTCCCGTCTCCCGCTTTGCACTTCGACGAACGGACGGGGAGCGAGAGCTCCCCGTTTGCAGTGGTGGTGCGCGCCGGGGTGGCGAAACTGGCAGACGCGCGAGACTTAAAATCTTGTGACCGCAAGGTCATCCGGGTTCGATCCCCGGTCCCGGCATTAGCAGCAGCCAGAAGCAACAATGTGATTTCCATTTCAACCACGATGGGCTCGATGAACTCGCGGCCGGGTTCAGTTGGGACCTGACGGCGCCCTTTTGGTTGCGGTTGAACACTGGAAGATCCACAGCACATCGTGATCACTTCCCCGACCCCCACGATCATGCGACACACACTGTTGATTGCCGGCGCTTTGCTCCGATTCGCGGTCGCGCCCTCTCAGCTGCGCGCCCAAGCGCTCTCTGTGGGAGATCGCTCCCCGATGACCGTGATTGCGCCGTCAGCTGTCACTCGGAGCGCGGCACCCCGTAGCTACGCAGACTGCGCCTTGCGCATCGAGCGCGGTCTCTGGTCGGGACCGAGTCTCGTACGTGGCGCCACGGGCCGCCCTGTCGCCGATCTAGGCGGGCTTCGCCCCCCAGACGTTCTCACGGTGTTCGCCGGCAACGACTCGGCGTCGATGTATGGCAGGAAATACCTGAACGCCGCGCGGGTAAACCACGCCCTCACGCTTGGCGGGGCCGTATTGGCCGCCGTCGGGCTCGCGCAGCACGAGCGCCTGAACGCCTACACTGCCGTCGGCGCGGGCATGCTCGCCGTGAGTATTCCTTTTCAGGTCGACGAGGAACGCACGCTCAGCCGAGCGGTGTGGTGGTACAACTCGGCGCTGGCGGGCGGTCCCGAACAGCACTGAGGCCGCCGCGCGTTGGCGGATGGCGACGTCCCGCACGCACTGCACGACATCAGGATGCGAGTTCGACGATGCCTCCTGGCCATTGGTTGGTGAGTCGCTAAGCAGTAGCCACCATTGCCGAAACATATGATTGACATGTGACACTCGTAACGCCTAGGTTGCGCAACCCACCATCGCGCGACTTCGGCCGCCTCCGGTCAAGAACCGCACTTATCGAATTTGCAGTTCCCCTTCATCGGCCTGGTTTCGCACGCATGGCAACAGATGTCGCACGACTCGCCTTCCAGGACGAGGCCCCGGCGGACCTCACGGCGCTCGGCAAGCACCTCGAAATCCTCCGGATTCACCGAGGACTATCCAAGCAGGGACTCGCGCGCACGGCGGGAACGTCACGGCAGCAACTCTGGCGTGTAATGACCGGAAAATCCGAGCTGACGTCGTCGCTCAAGCAGCGCTTGGCCGGTGCCCTCGCCGTGGAGCCCACCTCGCTGGCGTCGAATACGTCGAGCCACGCGGACGCTACGTACTCCGTCTATTCGCCGGCGCCAACACCGCCCCTATCGATGGCCGAGTTCCTCGCAGACTCGCAGCACTTGCAGACCACGCTCCGCACCCTTCCCGCGGAAGAAGGCGGACGGCGGGTGAAGCGCGCCCTCCTGGCCACGATCGAGGAGATCGCCGTCGATACGGGACATGCGCTCCCGGCCGATTTCCCGGAGATTCGCCAGCGGATTCTCAGCGGCGAAGTGTAAGCGTTCGCGGCGACTGTCGAAGCATCCGACAGTCGCACTAAATTGCGCGCCATGACTGACGTCGTCGCGCTCGCTGCAGAACTGCTGGCAATTCAAAGCTCGACCGGCTCGGAAGGGCCGGCGGTCGACTTCATCGCCCGATGGCTCATCGCGCGCGGCTGGAACGTGACGACGCAGGAAGTCACGAAGGGCCGAGCCAACGTGTGGGCGTCGCAGGCGGGAGATGGCGTGACACTTTCCACGCATCTCGACACCGTGCCGCCGTACATCCCGCCGCGCCTCGAGGGCAAGCGGCTCTACGGGCGCGGGGCGTGTGATGCGAAGGGCATCGCCGCGGCCATGCTGTGCGCCGCGGAACGGCTCGTCGAATCCGGCGAGCAGCGTGTCGACCTGCTCTTCGTCGTCGGTGAGGAGAAGGGCTCGGACGGCGCACGCGCCGCCAACCATCTCGCCGCGACGAGCAGGTTTCTCGTGAATGGAGAACCCACGGAGAGCAAGCTGGCCTCCGGCGCGAAGGGCTCGCAGCGCGTCATCCTCCGCACACGCGGTCGGGCAGCGCACTCGGCCTACGCGGACCTTGGGGTGTCGGCCATCGAACCGATGCTGGCGCTGCTGCCGACCCTGCGCGCGCTGCACCTGCCGAGCGATCCCGTGCTGGGAGAAACCACCGTGAACATCGGCACAATCCATGGCGGGACGGAAGCCAACATCATCCCGGCGCTGTGCGAATCGGAGTTGATGTTCCGGCTCGTGAGCGACGTCACCCCCGTGCGCGACGCAATCATCAAGTGGGCTGAGGGGACGGCGGAGCTGGAGTGGGGATCGCACATCCCGATGCAGCGCTTCCACACCATTCCGGGCTTCGAGGTGGCACCCGTCGCCTATACGTCCGACATTCCCTTGCTGAGCCGATGGGGAACGCCGCTCTTGTTCGGGCCCGGTTCCATTCACGTGGCACACACCACCGAGGAGTTCATCGACGTGGACGAATTACGCGCGGCCGTCGACGCATACGAGCGCATCGTGCGCGCGGTGCTCGCATGAGCCCAGCACCCGATCGTCGCACACCGGTCGCCGTGCTCGGCGCCACCGGCGCTGTTGGACAGACGTTCATTCGCCTTCTCGCGGATCATCCGTGGTTTCGCATCGCGGAGCTTGCCGCATCCGAGCGCTCGGCGGGCCGTTCGTACGCCGAAGCGGCGAAGTGGTTCGGCAACACCGACATGCCGTCGGATATCGCTGCGCTGACGGTTCTTCCGTGCGACCCGTCCGCGGTCAGCTCGCCCCTCATCTTCTCGGCGCTCGATGCGTCCGTCGCGGGCGAAGTGGAAGAGGCGTTCGCGCGGGCCGGCCGCATGGTGCTGAGCAACGCGAAGAATTTCCGGATGGAAGCCGACGTCCCGCTCGTGATCCCCGAGGTGAATGCGGATCACCTGGCTCTGATCGACGTGCAGCGCAGGAATCGCGGATGGACGGGCTGCATCGTGACGAATGCCAACTGCGCCTCCATCATGGCCGTGATGCCGCTCGCGCCGTTGCACGCGGCCTTCGGTATCAAGCGGCTCTTCGTCGTGACCATGCAAGCCGTGTCGGGCGCGGGCTATCCAGGCGTTCCGTCGCTCGACATTCTCGGAAACGTGGTGCCGTACATCAAGGACGAGGAATCGAAGATCGAGAGTGAGATCCAGAAGATGCTCGGTCGTCAGAGTGGGGGCGTCATCGAGGCGGCGCCGATCACTATCAGCGCCCACGCGAATCGTGTTCCCGTCGAGAACGGTCACACCGTTTGCATGTCGGTGGAGTTCGAGCGCCGCGCGAATGCGGCTGAAGCCCTGGAGGTCCTGCGCGCGTGGAGAGGTGATCCGCGATCGCTCGGTCTCCCAAGCTCGCCGGACCGCGCACTGGTCGTGAATGACCAGCCCGATCGTCCCCAGCCACGACGGGACGTGGAGGCCGGAGGCGGCATGACCGTCACCGTGGGGCGCGTGCGGGATGATACCCTCTTCGACGTCAAGCTCGTGGCCATGGGACACAACACCATTCGTGGTGCCGCCGGCGCGTCGATCCTCAACGCCGAGCTGCTGGTTGCGACCGATCAGGTAAAGCGCGCGTGATCGTCTGC
Source organism: Gemmatimonadota bacterium (assembly GCA_030852985.1). Classification (GTDB taxonomy): domain Bacteria; phylum Gemmatimonadota; class Gemmatimonadetes; order Gemmatimonadales; family Gemmatimonadaceae; genus AG11. The sequence continues at coordinate 29,663 of JALYVY010000026.1, forward strand.
AAGTTCGGCGGGACCTCGGTGGGGGACGCCGAGGCGATCGCACGGACGACAGCGATCATCGCCGGTCGCCGCGAGCGGCAGCCTGTGGTGGTGGTCAGTGCGCTGGGCGGCGCAACGAACAAGTTGCTCCAGATTGCCGAGCAGTCATCGAAGGGTCAGCTCATTGGAGCACTGAGTGCGGTGGAAGGCCTCCGCGACCGTCACCTCTCGCAAACGGAAGCGCTCCTCGGTGCCGACTCGGACGCGTGTACCGACGTGTGCGGAGAGCTGTCAGCCATGTTCGACGAGCTCGCGGCGCTGGCGGAAGCCCTGAAGACGCTCGGCGACCTTACGCCGCGGTCACTCGATACCATCGCATCACTGGGTGAGCAGCTCTCGTCGGTGCTTGTCGTCGCGGCCTTCAGGCACCACGGCCTCGACGCCGAGCATGTGGACGCGCGCCAGGTCATGATCACCGACGCGCAGTTTACGCGAGCCGAACCCCAGGTCGACGCGATCGCTGAAGCGGCGCTCCGGCTGGTGATGCCGATCGTGCGCGCCGGCCGCATTCCGGTGATGGGTGGCTTCATCGGCTCGGCGCAGGGCACGAG
>JALYVY010000335.1 GCA_030852985.1 Gemmatimonadota bacterium
GCCCAACGAAGTACCACGCAATCGCCAGGATGGCGATGATGAGCACAAGGTGGATGATCCCGCCGAGTACTTTGCGCATCAGCATGAATCCCAGCAGCCAGACGACAAGCAGGACGATTCCGATGGTGAGGATCATGGTGGTGCTCCGGTAGAGGGACGTCTGCCACCTGAACGGCACGCGGGCACCCCGCCCGAGGATCTCGCGCAGTCGGGAACCCCGCTTGCGTGATGCCGGTTGTTCGCAAAGCTTCCCCTGCCAAAAGGAGATTCACGCATTCAGTCACCGGCCAGGCATCGGACGAATGATAACGCACAAGAGCGCGCTGCCTCTCCCTCCTCGCGGTGGTGCCTGGTCAGGCGCATTCGACGGGATCGCGTGAACACGGGCGGTGCGAACACGGCTCGCGCGCACGCGGTCGTGCGGATCGCACTCGCCGTTACCGTGCTCTGTGCGACGTCAGCGCGCGCGCAGGCGGTCCTCCCGCTCGAGCACGCCCACGCACACAACGACTACGAGCACACGCGACCGCTCATGGAGGCCCTCGAGCATGGCTTCACAAGCGTCGAGGCGGACATCTATCTCGTCCACGGCCAACTCCTCGTCGCGCATGACAGCGACAAGGTGGATCCTGCACGCACGCTCGAGTCGCTGTACCTCGACCCGCTGCGCGCCATCATACGCCAGCACGGCGGCTCGGTGTTCGGCACGCCGTATCCGCTCACGCTGCTCATCGACATCAAGTCCGATTCGCAATCCACATACGTCGCGCTCGATTCCGTGTTGCGGCGATATGCGGACATCCTCACCATCTTCGCCGACACGATCGTCATCGAGGGACCGATCGTCGCGATCATGTCGGGTGAGCGCGCACTCGGCACGGTACGCTCTTCACACGTGCGGTTCGCCGCACTCGACGGGCGACTTGTCCATCTCGACTCGTCGCGCAACTTTCCAGCGCGCGTGATGCCGCTCATCAGCGACAATTGGGATCGCGTGACGAAGTGGAAGGGGAAGGGAACACCACCGACGAATCTTCGCGCCGACCTCGAGCGGATTGTCACGCGCGCCCACCGGCAGGGACAACGCGTTCGCTTCTGGGCTACGCCCGACACCGACGCCGTGTGGACGATGCTCCGCACCGCCGGTGTGGATCTCATCGGTGCCGACGATCTTGACGCGCTTCGACACTTCATGCTGCATGGCAACATCTCGCCGGCACCCTAGCCATCGATCATGTCTTACACGACCCTCATTTCCACCGATGACCTGGCTGCGCACCTGGATGGCAGTGCGTACCTGGTCGTTGACTGCCGCTTCAAGCTGGAGGACACCGGGTCCGGTCGACGCGCCTACGAAGCCGCGCACATTCCCGGCGCGGTGTACACGCACCTGAACGACGATCTCGCCGGCGTGCCGAATGGCACGAATGGACGACATCCGCTCCCCGACGCCACCGCATTCGCCCTTACACTTGGCCGACTCGGCATCGGCAATGGCACGCAGGTGATCGCGTACGATCAGGATGCCGGGATGTACGCCAGTCGTCTTTGGTGGATGTTGCGCTGGATCGGACACGCCAAGGCTGCCGTCCTCGACGGCGGCTTCGCGAAGTGGAGCGCCGAAGGACGCCCGACCGCGTCCGGCGTGGAGCGTCGACTGGCGCGCTCATTCGGCGGAAAGCCGCGCAGTGAGATGATCGTTTCCGCAACGGACATCGGTACCGACACCGACTTGCTCGATGCGCGCGCACCCGAGCGCTTCCGGGGCGACGTCGAGCCGCTCGATCACGTGGCCGGCCACATTCCCGGCGCACGCAATCACTTCTACAAGTCGAACCTCTCGGCAGATGGCACCTTCCTGTCCGCCACCGCGCTCCGCGAACAGTTCACGAGAGTACTCGGCGACGGCTCGGCCGAGGGCTTGGTCTCTTATTGCGGATCCGGCGTGTCGGCGTGTCACAACCTGCTGGCGCTGGAGCACGCCGGGCTGCAGGGTGCTCGCCTCTACCCGGGTTCGTGGAGCGAGTGGTCGAGCGATCCCGCACGCGGGGTCGCGCGCTCCGCCGAGTGATGGCGCAGGCCGTCATCGCGGGCGTCGAGGCCCCGGGGACTTTACCCCGGGAACCGTGCCGGCCTAGTGGTGCTTGTTGCGCTCGTGCTGAACCAGCGCACCGGCGGCGGCGCCGAGTACGGCGTGTCCACCGAGCATGTGTCCGACTGCTGCGCCAGCCACGGCGCCGCCCAGTTTGCTGTGATGCGCCTGCACGGTGTCAGCGGGCGCCGTCGCCATCGGCGTATTGGCGGGGGCGACATATCCGCCATTCGCCGCGGGAGTCCTTGCCACGTCACCGTTGGCGGAGTCCTTGTGCCCGCCGCACGCGGCGGCCGTCAAGCTTGCTGAGGCGATGAGCGCGATCGCGTAAATTCGACTCGGGTTGTTCATGGGCTGCCTCCACAGTGGGTCTGTTTCGCGGATGATTCCGCTCGCGCCGTTGGGAAAGGCAGGGTCTGTGCCTGTGATCCAGAGGAGTGCACAAAGTTTTCGAAGGTGAAATGACTAATACCGAGTGGTGGCAACGCGGCCCGATCGCCGACGTGAGTGATACGCTCCAGCCCGTCGCGCACATCCTGCTTCAGGTGCGCGAGAGCGTCCACGAACTCGTGGCCGGCTTGACGGACGACGAGTGGAACGCGCGCCCTGCCGGTATCGCATCGGCGGCCTTTCATGTCCGTCACATCACTGGCGTGATCGATCGGCTCTTCACTTACGCGCGCGGCCTGCCGCTCAACGACGACCAGTTCGCGTCACTCAGTCGCGAGGGCGATCCTCTGTCTCTCGCGGACGTGCCTGTGGTGCTGAACGCACTCGACGAGCGCATCGACCTCGCTCTGGCGCAGCTCACGGCAACGGACCCAGCGACATTCGGCGACTTCCGGGGCGTCGGTCGTGCGCAGCTTCCGTCGACGGTGATCGGTTGCCTGGTGCACGGCGCCGAGCATTCGATGCGCCATGTGGGGCAGCTCTCGGTGACCGTACGCCTGGTGCGGGGCGGTTCGACTTGAGTCGGATCCGCATACGGCGTTTCGGAATGTTGAGGTTCCCCTGACAGGTAGACCTGATTGTATGACTTCTCCCTTCACCGAGCGTGTCTTCTCCACTGCGTTGTACTCTCAGGGTTTCGCCGGTACTATCCAACGCGAGCTCCCCCGACGCGGACATCTGCAGCGCGCGACCGAGATTCGCGACTGCACCCTTCCTTCGGTTCTGCTCGTCGCATCTCACAATCCATGTCCGGCTCGTCACCAAGAAAAGCCCACCGAGTTTTCCGGTGGGCTTTTCAAGTGTGGCGCTTTACTCGAGCCCTCGCCGCCTATCCACCTTATTGCTGCGACCCACTGAAGAATTCTGCGGGCGGCAGAGGCATAATGCCGGGATTGCTGTACGTGAAAGCATGGAGCGACCCGATGATCTCCAGCCGATTGCCGTCACCAAAAGTGGTTGCAGCTGGCCCGACGACATCACCGTAGAAGTTGGTACGCGCGCCACTGCCAGTCACGCCTCGCGCCAGCACTCGAAGCACATTGCCGGCATCCGACCAGGTGCCAGGTACCAATGACGCTGCCCCCGCCAGATTGAGGTCGCTGCGAATGCTCTTCAGCGTCGTGCCGTGCAACTCAATGCTCGCCGAATTGAATGAGATTTGCGCAGGGCTGGCCAAGGGGCGCGACGAGCCACGTGCGACGATCGCGTTCACGAAGCCCTCGATCCGATCATTGAGCGAATGGAAGCTGATGCTGTTGTGTGTAACCGGCTCGACGTTGACTCCGGGGACCGGGAGACCGGCACCGCCGTAAAGCTGCAGACCGAAAAGGGGGGATGAGCCCGGATC
>JALYVY010000336.1 GCA_030852985.1 Gemmatimonadota bacterium
GAGTTCTTTTCGGTCGGGCGCCAGCAATCGGAACGGCACAGGAGGACGTGGCATGCCCCACTATACAACCACGATCCATTCTTCGATACAAGTATTTACAAACCAATCAGGCGGTCATAGACCTAGTTGCAGCCCGATCCAGTACCAGAGTGGCGTGACACCGCCATTCATCAGCATGCCAGAGACTCCCAGCACGCAACATGTGACGGCCAAGCTGAACGCGCCCGCAAGTGGAGCATCCGCGAACGTTCGGCCGGTAACGCACCCGCCGAGCACCGCGCTTCCGGCCCCTGCGGCGAGCGAGAACGCCACGAAACTCCAGCTGGAGGTGCCGACAATGCCTTCGTTATGGGAAGTCAGCAGCAGCCCGACCAGCGATTGGGCTGCCTGGTGCAGTAGCTGGAGCGCGACATAGCCGCTCGTGACTCCGGCGAGAAGTGCGCCGAGGTTTCGACAACGCATGCGCGGGGCGGGCCACCAGCACCGCGCCATGAGATACGGCGCGCTTCGGGCAGCCTGGGCGCGGTACCATCGTTTGGCGCGAAGGGCGCCGTGCTGCGCGGAATGCGCAGCGAACTCCTCTGCGATGTCCCCGAGGAAAGCCTCGCGTAGTTCGCGATTCGCGATGAGTGCGCCGACCGCGCACTCGGTCATCGCGGGTGGGTGATTCGCGAGTTGGCTTGAAAAGACTGGCGACTTCATGAAGGCTCCAAGCCAACGTCCGTCGCCTGCCAGAGCCGCCGGGCTGCGGAGCGCGCCTGGTTGAGCGCGTCGGCTCCTGCTGCGGTGAGGCGAAAATAGCGACGAGCACGCCCGCCACGCACCGGGAGGGGATCGCCCGTCCACGACACCAGCAGGCCCTTGTCCTCCATGCGCTGAAGGGCAGTATGGATTGCACCGACGGCTGACTCACGACCGCGACGCTCGCTTACGTCGCGACCCACAGCTGCGCCATACGCGCCGTCTCCGAGCTTCACTACGGCGAGCAGAACCGCCGTTTCCAAGGATGCGTCGAATAGGGGAGGCATATGCTATACAATGCAGAGCATATCCGTCTTATGCAAGCCTCTCATCATCGAACGGCGACTTGAGCGCGCCCTGTATAGACTGTAACCTTCACCCCGCTTCGATCCGACGAGCGCCGCCGTCCACGCGGCGCGTGCGGTCCCTCCACCTGTGCTCAATTGTCCCATTCAGGCTCGCTCCGCTTCGGCATGGTCGGCGGAGGACCCGGCGCCTTCATCGGCGCGGTGCACAACCGCGCCGCCACGCTCGACGGCATGGCCACGCTCGTTGCGGGTGCGTTCTCGTCTGACCCGAAGAAATCCAGGCAGCAAGGCGAGACGTACGGCCTCGATCCGAAGCGCGTGTACGGCAGCTTCGACGAGATGGCGAAGGCCGAGTCCGAACTCCCAAAAGACGAACGCATCGACTTCGTCATCATCGTCACGCCGAACCACGTGCATTTCCCAGCGGCAAAGGCGTTCATCGAGCGCGGCTTTCACGTCGTCTGTGACAAGCCCCTCACGACGAAGCTCGAAGACGCCGAGGAGCTCTGTCGGCTCGTGAAGAAGCACGACGTCGTGTTCGCGCTGACGCATCCGTACACCGCATACCCGATGGTCAAGCAGGCGCGCGAACTTGTGCGCAACGGATCACTCGGCACCGTCCGCAAGATCGTCGTCGAGTATTCGCAGGGGTGGTTGTCGACGCCGCTGGAGCAGAGCGGAAACAAGCAGGCCGATTGGCGCACCGATCCCGCGCGTGCGGGTGCGGGCGCGATCGGTGACATCGGCACCCACGCCGAGCATCTCGCGCGCTACGTCACCGGTCTGGAGATGGAGCAGTTGCTCGCCGACGTCACCAGCTTTGTGCCAGGCCGCAAGATCGACGACGACGCCAACATGCTCGTGCGCTACCAGGGCGGCGCGAAGGGAATCCTCTTCTGCTCGCAGATCTCGATCGGCGAGGAGAACCGCCTGGCTATTCGCGTGTATGGCACGGAGGCATCGCTGGAGTGGCATCAGGAGGATCCGAACTTCCTCTATGTGCGCCACTCCGACGCGCCGATGGAGACGTACAAGCCGGGCCACGGGTTCCTCACGCCAGCGGCGCAGCGCGCGTCGCGGATTCCGGCGGGACATCCTGAAGGCCTCAACGAAGCCTTCGCGAACATCTATTCGAACGCCATGCGGGTGATGATCGCCAAGCGTGACGGCACGAAGCCCGATCCCATGGACCTCGATTTCCCGACCGTCTTCGACGGCGCCGTCGGCGTGCACTTCATACAGAGCGCGCTGAAGAGTGGTAAGGAAGGCGACTGGGTAGACGCGCGCTATGCGGCGCCCTGACGGGCGCCGTGGGATGATAGGATGATAGGAGGATAGGACGATAGAACCTGCAGTCCCTGCACTCTTGTCATCCCGTCGTCCGCGTCTTCCTATCGTCCTATCCTTCTATCCTCCTATCCTCCTATCCTCCTATCATCCTGCCCCTATGCGACCAGTAACCCTCTTCACCGGCCAGTGGGCTGATCTCCCCCTCGAGACCGTCGCGCAAAAGGCGAAGGAATTCGGCTTCGATGGCCTCGAGCTCGCCTGTTGGGGCGACCACTTCGACGTCGCGCGCGCGCTCGCCGAACCCGACTACTGCAAGGGCCGCCACGAGATCCTGAAAAAACACGGCCTCTCCGTCTACGCCATCAGCAATCACCTCGTGGGACAAGCCGTCTGCGACCGCATCGACGACCGCCACAAGTCGATCATCCCGCCGCACGTCTGGGGCGACGGCAAGCCCGCCGGTGTGCAGGAACGCGCCGCGAAGGAAATGCAGGACACCGCTCGCGCCGCCGCGAAGCTCGGCGTCAAGACGGTCGCCGGCTTCACGGGTTCGTCCATCTGGCCCCTGCTCTACAGCTTCCCGCCCGTTCCCGATTCGTCCATCGACGCCGGCTTCGACGACTTCGCCAAGCGCTGGAATCCTATCCTCGACGTCTTCGATGAAGTCGGTGTCCGCTTCGCCCTCGAAGTCCACCCCACCGAGATCGCCTTCGACATCTCCTCCGCGCAACGCGCACTCGACGCTGTCGGCGGACGGAAGACTTTCGGATTCAACTACGATCCCAGCCATTTCGGCTATCAGGGCGTAGACTACGTGGCGTTCATCGAGCGCTTTGCCGATCGCATCTACCACGTCCACATGAAGGACGTGTGGTGGTCGGACAAGCCGAAGCCGTCCGGCGTATTCGGTGGACACCTCGCCTTCGGACATCCCGATCGCTCGTGGGAATTCCGCTCACTCGGCCGGGGCCGCATCGACTTCGAGGAGGTCATCCGACAGCTGAACGCGGCGCACTACGACGGCCCCCTCTCGGTCGAGTGGGAAGACATCGGCATGGACCGCGAGCACGGTGCACGCGAAGCGTGTGCGTTCGTCCGGTCGGTCGACTTCCCCCCCGCTCGCGCCGCCTTCGACTCGGCTTTTGCCAGGGAATGAATTCATGAAGGTCGCAACCGAGCCCGCGCTTGGGACCGATCGCGCTGACGTCCTCAGGCTGGGAGGCATCAGCGCGCTGATCTCGGGGGTCGTCTTCCTCACGACGATCGCGTACACCTTCGTGTACCTGTTCGGCATGGGGCTCACCACGGACATGCTGAACGAGCCCAATCACCTCATGCCGTGGGTGCACGATCACACCCTCGCCTTCGTCGGGCTGTGGTGGATCTTCGTGCTGCACCTGCTCTTCCTTCTGCCGGTGCCTGCTGCTCTTGCCATGGTGGCTGGTCACCGACGCGCCATCATCCGCACGGCAACGGCCGCTGGTATCGCTGGTGCTGTCGTCGGGATGATCGGCGCGATGGTCAATGCGTCGACGGCACCTGCATTG
>JALYVY010000133.1 GCA_030852985.1 Gemmatimonadota bacterium
CGTGGTGATGGCACTGCTCGTCACGGCCGGGATGGGTGTCATCGGCTTTCTCGACGACTACCTCAAGCTCCGCCAGCGCCGGCTCGGCCAGAAGAACGAAGGGCTCGTGGAGCGCTACAAGCTGATTGGGCAGGTGTCGATCGGGCTACTGCTGGGGGCGTACCTCACGTACTTCCCGCCGGTACAGGACATCGCGGCGGCGTCGACGACACTGCCCTTCTACAAGTACATGCTGATCGTCTTCGTCCTGCCGTGGCTCTACATCCCGTGGACGACCTTCGTCCTCGTGGGCGTGAGCAACGCGGTGAACTTCACGGATGGACTCGATGGGCTCGCCGCCGGCCTGAGCGCGATCGCGTTCGGCACCCTTTCAATCTTCGCCTACTTCATCGGCCGCATCGACTACTCGAAGTACCTCGGCATCTTCTACCTGCAGCATTCGGGCGAGCTGACGGTCTACTGTCTCGCGATGGTGGGTGCGCTCATCGGATTCCTGTGGTTCAATACGTATCCGGCGCAGGTCTTCATGGGCGACACGGGCTCGCTCGCGCTGGGCGGCGCGATTGGCGCCGTGGCGATCCTCCTCAAGTCCGAGTTCCTGCTGCTGTTCATCGGCATGGTGTTCTTCGCCGAGATGATGTCGGTGGTGATCCAGCGCTTCGGGTTCAAGTATCGCAAGAAGCGGTATGGACTGGAGTACGCCCAGAAGAATCGAATCTTCCTCCGTGCGCCGCTGCATCACCACTTCGAGGTGAAGGGGTGGTCCGAACAGCAGGTCGTCGTGCGCTTCTGGATCATCGGCGTCATCGGCGCGTTCCTGGCGCTCTCCACGCTCAAGGTGCGCTGACATGCCGGTGCGATCCCTCACCGAAGCGCTCCCCGCCGCGTGGGCTCGCGGTGAGGTAAGTGTGATCGGTCTCGCGCGCAGTGGACGGGCGGTCGCGGAACTGCTCCGGCGCGCGGGTGCTGACGTCTACGCGAGCGACGCCGGCGCAGGGCACGCCGTCCTCCGCGCGACGCTACAACTCGCGCCACTCGGCGTCGAGGTCGAGCACGGTGGACACGACCTCGATCGCATCGGGCGCAGTGCGCTGGTGGTGGCGAGTCCAGGCGTTCCGCCGAATGCGCCGCCACTGAAGGCCGCGCGTGACGCCGGCGTGCCGATCGTGGGCGAGCTCGAGATCGCGCTCCAGTTCCTTCCGCACGAGCGCTACATCGCGATCACGGGCACGAATGGCAAGACGACCACGACGGCGCTCGTCGAGCGACTGCTTCAGGGACTCGGCTACGATGCGGTGGCGGCCGGCAACATCGGCACGCCGCTTTCGGAAATTGCGCTGCGTGACCGCCAGCCCGACTGGATCGCACTCGAGACGTCATCTTTTCAGCTGCACGATACGCCGAGCATTGCGCCGGCCGCGGGGATCCTGACGAACCTGTCGGCCAATCATCTCGACCGCTACGACTCTGTCGACGCGTATTACGCCGACAAGAGTGCGCTCTTCCGCAATGCCACTGAGCGTTCCGTATGGGTGAGCAATGCGGACGACGATGCGGTGCAGCAGATGGTGGCCGATGTGCCGGGACGGCACCTCCGCTTCTCGACGTCGGACCTCGTCACCGACGGCTACTTCGACCGGTCGACGAATTCACTCATGGTGCTCGGCGCACAACTCATTTCGCGGAGCGAGCTCGCGCTCCTCGGCGATCACAATGTGGCCAACGCACTCGCGGCCGCGCTGGCGGTAATCGGCGCGGATGAGGTGCACGCGTCGCCGAAGAACCGGACGTTGATGGCGGAAGCGCTGCGGAACTTCCACGCGCTCGAGCATCGGATCGAGCCCGCGGGCAAGTACGACGACGTGGAGTGGATCAACGACTCGAAGTCGACGAACGTGGCGTCGACGCTCGTAGCGTTGCGCGGAATGCACCGGCCTACGGTGCTGTTGCTCGGAGGTCGTCACAAGGGTGAGCCGTACACTGGATTGGCGGATGAACTGAAGCGCACGGTGAAGCGCGTCATCGCATACGGCGAGGCGGGTGAGACCATCGCCGCGGACCTGCACGGTGTCGTGCCAGTGGAGGTACTCGGTTCGCGCTTCGAGGACGTGGTCGGGCGCGCGCGCGACCTTTCCCGGAGGGGCGACATCGTGCTGCTGTCGCCCGCGTGTTCCAGCTACGACATGTTCGACAATTACGAGGAGCGCGGACGGGTATTCAAGCAACTCGCCGCGGAGCTCGGGACGAGCGCGACGTGACTGCGGCAACGATGCCGCGCGAGCGCACACAGGCGCCCGCGCAGGTTCGTGAGCGGTGGCGCATGGGGGCGGAGGCGCGTGGGCTCGTCCTCGTGATGGCACTCGTGCTCGTGTTCGGCCTCGCGGTGCTCTATAGCGCGAGTGCCATTGTCGCCATGCAGGAGAATCGCAACAGCTGGTACTACGTGGCCCGCCAGGCGACGGGGATCCTTGCGGGTGTCGTGGCGTTCGCGATCGCCGCCAAGTTCGACGCGGAGACGTTGCGCGGGTGGGCGTGGCCGATCATGTACATCACGATCGTTACGCTGTTTCTCTGCCTCGTGTTGCCGGAGAGCATCGCGCCGCGCATCAACGGCTCGAAGCGCTTCCTGTTCGGGACGTCCCTGCAGCCGTCGGAATTCGGGAAGCTGGGTGTCGTGATCTGGACGTCGATGCTCATCGTGAAGAAGGGAGACCAGTTGCGACGCCTGGCGAAGGGCGTGCTCCCGTTCTTCGTCGTGATCGGGGTCCTGGATATCCTTGCCGCGCTGGAGCCGGACCTTTCCGTGGCGATGCTGTACACGCTCATGCTCGCCGTGCTGCTGTTTGCCGGCGGCGTGCGGATCGCCCATTTCGTGGCGCTGTGTGCGCTGGCGATTCCCGTGCTGTGGACGAAGATCGAGAAGGTGCAGTACGCGGCACTGCGCCTCACCGCGTTTTTCGATCCGGGCGGTGCGCCGACGCAGATGAAGTACCAACTGAAACAGTCACTGATCGCGGTGGGATCGGGAGGCGCGTTCGGTGTGGGATTCGGCCAGGGACGTCAGCAATACGGCTTCCTGCCATTTCCCTACAGCGACTTCATCGCCAGCAACATCGGTGAGGAATGGGGATTCGTCGGACTGGCGGCCATCACGATTGCCTTCGCGGCGTACGCGCTGCTCGGCTTTCGCGTGGCGCGCAAGGCGCGGTCGCCCTTCCTGCAACTCGTTGCGGTGGGACTGACCTTCGTCACTGTGCTCACCGCCTACCTCCATATCGGCGTCGTGGTCGGAATGTTGCCAACAACAGGGCTGACGCTCCCGTTCGTCTCGTACGGGCGATCCAACATCCTGCTGACGATGCTCATGACCGGCATTCTGGTGAACATCGGCAGCGAGAAGGAACGCGTGGTCGGCAGTGGCGCCACCGATCCGCTCTCTCACTCCGGCTAACGTGGCAGACTCGAAGCGCACGATCCTCTTTGCGGGCGGCGGCACCGGTGGACATCTCTATCCCGGCCTCGCCATCGCGCGCACGCTCGTGCGACTCGATCCCACGGTACAGCCGATCTTCATCGGCGCACTGCGCGGCATCGAGAAGACGGTGCTGCCGACGACGGAGTTTCCGCATCTGCTGCTGAACCTCCACCCACTGTATCGTACGAAGCCGTGGGAAAACTGGCGCACGCTGTTCGGTGCCGTCGGCGGCTGGCGACAGCTCGGGGCACTCGTGCGTCGTGAGAAGCCGAGGATGATCGTGGGCACGGGCGGCTACGCGGCGGGGGTCGCGCTCGCCTATGCGGTCGTCCACCACATTCCCATCGTGCAGCAGGCTGGGGACAGCTATCCAGGTCTTACCGCACGCGGCTTCCGTAAATGGACGCGCGAGTACTATCTCGCCTTTCCGGAGGCGGGGAAGGTCATCGGCGGCGAGTCGTCGCAGCATGTCGACACGGGTGCGCCCATCGAGCCGCCACCGTCTGTACGTCCCGATCGCGCGGCCGCTCGGGAGACGTGGGGCTTCCCGCGCGAGGGTGGCCCGGTGCTGCTCATCTACGGTGGCAGCCAGGGATCGCGGGCGATCAATCTCGTGGTGGCCGAGTGGGTAAAGCGCGGCCTGCCTGATGGTCTGCACCTCATCTGGATGACGGGCAAGGCGACCTACCAGGAATTTGCGTCGCTCGACGGCGGCCGAGTCAAGGTGCGCGAATATCTCTCGCCAATCCAGGATGCGTACGCTGCGGCCGACATCGCGCTGGCGCGCGCCGGCGCGATGACCACCGCCGAGCTGTTCGCGTGGGGCATCCCGGCGATCCTGGTGCCGCTTCCAACCGCGGCGGCCGATCACCAGTCCGTGAATGCACGCGTGCTCGAGGCGGCCGGTGCGGCGATCAATGTGCCGCAGGCCGAGTTCACCGTCGATCGTCTCGATGCCGCCGTGCGTGGGTTGGTCGACAACCCTTCCGAGATGGCGCGTCTGAAGGCCGGCGCCGCGAATCGTGCCCGGCCTGATGCGGCTGAAGTCATTGCGCGGCGGATCCTGGCGTTGATGTCGCGTACGGAACGGCGTTGAGGGCGGTTGTTCGTGGGTTACGCGGATCTCAGCGGATTCGGCGGATCTCCACGGATTGTTCCTCAGTTTTCACAAGGGCGGGGCGCCGCGCCTCATTCTGAAGGGGCTTGTGGTCATTCGCTCGCACGCGAGGGGAGCTATCCGCGTAGATCCGCATAATCCGCGCAGATCCGCGTTGCCAGCGTTCAACGCTTTTGCCAACGACCAACGCTTTTTGCCAGCGACAATCCCCTCCAACGAACAATCGACCGAGCGCCTATATTTCCGGCCGAATGCCCACCCTCCTCGACGCCACCGACCCTCGTCCAATCCACTTCGTCGGCATCGCCGGCGCGGGAATGAGTGCCCTCGCAGAGCTCTTCCTCCTGCGGGGCATGGCGATATCGGGGTGCGACGCCCACGCGGAGAATGCCAAGGATCTCCGTGAGCGCGGCATCGACGTCATGCAGGGCCACGATCCCGTCCACGTCGAGCACGCACGGGCACTCGTTGTCACCAGCGCGATGCCGAAGGATCATCCGGAGATCGAACGCGCCCGCGCCCTCGGCCTTCCCGTCGTCCGCCGCGCCGAGGCGCTCGGTGAAGCCACGAGCGGCGCCGTGCTCATTGGCGTCGCGGGCACGCACGGCAAGTCCACCACCACCGTGCTCACGACGCTCGCCCTCGCCGCCGCGGGGTTCGACCCCACCGGCTACGTCGGCGCGCGCGTCACCGCGTGGGGCGGCAACCTCCGCGCGGGACGTCCGGATCGCTTTGTCGTGGAAGCCGACGAGTACGACCGCTCCTTCCTTGCGCTCGCACCCGCCGTCGCTGTCGTGACCAACATAGAGGCCGACCACCTCGACATCTACGACGGCATGCCGGACCTCATCCGCACCTTCGCGCAGTACGCGCGCAACGCGCGATGCATCGTGCTCTGTGCCGACGACGTCAACGCCAACCAGCTCCCGACGCCACCGACCGCCGAGGTAATTCGCTACGGCATCTCGTCGCCCGATGCGCGTCTCGTCGCCACGGACTTGCGCCACGACGGACTGGGCACGCGCTTCACCGTCGTGTACGACGGCAAGACGCTTGGCGACGTCGCGCTCGTGGTGCCCGGTGAGCACAACGTCCTCAATGCGCTCGCCGCCATTGCGGCGGGACTCGGGCTTGGACTCACCGTGCCGGACATGGCGTCGGGTCTCACCGCATTCGCGGGCGTCGAGCGCCGCTTCCAGGTACTCGGGAGTTCGGGCGACGTCATGATTGTCGACGATTACGCGCATCACCCCACCGAAGTGCGCGCATCGGTGCAGGCCGCACGCGCCGCTGCACCTGAGCGACGACTCGTGGTGGCCTTCCAGCCGCATCTCTACTCGCGCACGCGTGACTTCGCGCGCGAGTTCGCCGGCGCGCTCGCCCTAGCCGACGTCGTCTGCCTGCTCGACATCTACCCGGCGCGCGAGCAGGCAATGCCGGGCGTCACCAGCGCGCTCATCGCGGACGTGATGTCGTCGCTACGGCGCGCGCCGCAGTGGTGCGGTGCGCGCGAGGGCCTCGTGCCTGCGCTCGAAGCGATCGTGCAACCAAACGATCTCGTGGTCACCATGGGCGCCGGCGACGTGACGCGTTGCGGCCACGAGCTGCTCGCGGTGCTCGAGGCCAAGCGCGCGTGAGCGGGCGGCCGCCCGAGAGCGCGCCCGTTCCGTCCAAGCGGCGCAAACGGGCATGGCTACTCAGCGGCGCCGCGGTGTTGTTCGTCGCAATCTTCGCGTCGCCCTGGTGGGGTCCGCGCGTGCTCCGCCGGCTGGATTTCTTCCGTGTTCGGAAGATCGAGGTCGTCGGCGCACGGTATACGCCGGTGGACGAGGTGCTCGAGCGACTCCAGTTGGACACCACGCGCAGCATCTGGGACTCGCTCCAACCACTCGTGAAGCGCGTCGAGACACACCCGCAGGTGGAGCACGCCAATGTGCAGCGCCGTTTTCCCGGCACGCTGGTCGTCACGCTCACCGAGCGTCGCCCCGTGGCCCTCACGCCGACGCCCGATGGGCTGCGCGCGCTCGACGAACATGGCCGCACCCTTCCGCTCGACCCCACACGCACGCCGGTCGACGCGCCCATCGTCATCACGGCGCGGCGCGACACCACAGTGTATCATTTGCTGGGTGTAATCCAGCGTGAAGCACCGCGACTCTTCGCCCGCGTCAGCAGCATCTCCACTGTGGGCGCCGATGAGATGGTGCTTCACATCGCCGGCCTTCCAATCCGGGCAATGACGTCCGTATCGCTCGCGCGTCTCTCCGACGTCGAGCTTGTCGAGCGCGACCTTGCCCGGCGCCAGATCCACGCCACGGAGCTCGACCTCCGCTACCGCGACCAGGTTATCGCCAGATTGCCATGAATTCGGAACGCCTCATCGCCGGGTTGGATATCGGGTCCGCGAAGACGACTGCCATCATCGCCGAAGTGGTCGGCGACCTCCCAAAGCACCCGGGCATCAAGGTGCTCGGCGTCGGACAGGCACGCACCACGGGCATGCGTCGCGGTGTCGTCGCCGACATTGAAGAGACCATGCGATCCATTCGCAAGGCGCTTCAGGACGCCGAGCGAATGGCGGGAGCGGAGATCACGGAGGTGTATCTCGGCATCGCGGGTGAACATGTGCGCGCGATGACGTCGAAGGGAATCGTCGCCGTGAGCAATGACGAGATCGGGAAGTCGGACGTCGATCGCGCGAATGAGGTTGCGCGCGCGCAGGCGATCCCGACCGACCGCGAACTCCTGCATGCCATCCCGCAGGAGTACACCGTCGACAAGGATGGCGGCATCCGCGATCCCATCGGCATGAGCGGCACGCGGCTCGAGACCGAGATGTACCTCGTCACGATCGGCTCAGCGCCGGCCACCAACCTGCGCAAGAGTGTGGAGAAGGCGGGCTACAAGGTGCGTGAGCTGGTGCTGGAGCCGCTGGCCAGTGCACTCGCCGTGCTTACCGAGGACGAGAAGGAGCTTGGCGTCGCGCTCGTCGAGATGGGTGCCGGCACCACCGACCTCGCGGTCTTCCACGAGGGCAAGATTCGCCACCTCGGCACGATCGCATTCGGCGGCAACAACGTGACCTCCGATATCGTACACGGACTCGGCGTCACACAGGCCGATGCCGAGCGGTTGAAGGAACGCCATGGCTGCGCATACGAGCAGCTTGTCGATCCCAGCGAGATCATCCAGCTGCCGAGCACCGTGGCGCAGGGCGACCGGCAGATTCCGCGTGAGCTGCTGGCACACATCATCCACCAGCGCATGGACGAGATCTTCGACCTCGTGCAGCGCGACGTGGCCGTCGCCGGCTATGCGGGCAAGCTCGCGGCGGGGGTGGTGCTCACCGGCGGCGCGGCGTCGATGGAGGGCAGCGCCGAGCTGGCGAGCGACGTGTTCGGCACGGGCGTTCGCGTCGGCACGCCAAGCGAGAAAATCGGCGGCTTGAGCGAGGCGGTCGACGCGCCACAGTTTGCGACGGTGGTTGGGCTGGCGCAGTATGGCGCGAGCCGCATGGCGCTGGGCGGCGCCTCGGCCACCGCGAAGCGGATGAAGCTTCCTGGCGGCGGCGGCATGGACAAGATGATCGAGCGGATCAAGTTCTGGCTGCAGGACTTTTTTTGACGGCAGTCTGACTGTCTGACAGTCTGACCCGGGCGAGCGGCTTCGCCGCCGCCCTCGTCTGACAGCGGGTCGACCGAAGTCTGACAGCTATTGCCTACACGGGTGGTCCCTTGGACGGCGAGTGCTGTTTCGTGATCTCGCTGGTGGCAAAAGCGGCGCATCAACCCGGTCGTGTAGCTCATGGCTGTCGGACCAGTCAGTTGACCCGCGGTCAGACGAGCAGCCGCGCAGCGGCGGGCGGGTCAGACTGTCAGACAGTCAGACCCCCAAAGGCGTCAGCGTTCAGTACACAAAGGTGATTTCGGCGACCGGTCTGTGGACAAAAACAACCTGTATTCTTTCCACCACTGGGTCGTCATGACTACGGACAACATCGGGGTAGCTCGATGGCTCTCCGCCATTATATTGCCGCATCGCTTGGGGCAGTCTCACGCCACCATGTCTTACGACCCAAGCGCCTTCCTGAACGTCCAATCAGACACTACGTAGCAAGGGAGTGTCGTACGCAATGATCTTCGAATTCGAAGAGAGCGCGGCGCAGAACGCTCGCATGAAGGTGGTAGGGGTCGGTGGTGGCGGCGGCAATGCCGTCAACCGCATGATCGACGAGCGCTTGGAAGGAGTCGAGTTCATCTCGGTCAACACCGACGCCCAGGCGTTGCTGAGCTCGAAGTCGGATCTCAAGATCCAGATCGGGAAGAAGCTGACGCGCGGGCTTGGCGCCGGCGCTCGTCCCGAAGTCGGCAAGCAAGCCATCGAGGAGAGTCGCGAGGAGATGGCCAACGCCGTCGCGGGCGCTGACCTCGTCTTCATCACGTGCGGCATGGGTGGCGGTACCGGCACCGGTGCGGCACCCGAAATCTGCGCGCTCGCGCGAGAGCAGGGGGCGCTCACCGTCGGCATCGTCACGCGCCCGTTCCTCTTCGAGGGACGCAAGCGGATGCGCCAGGCGGACGCGGGCATCGCGGAGATGCGCAAGCACGTCGACACGATGATCGTCGTGCCGAACGAGCGCCTGCTCGCGGTCGTTGGCAAGGGCATTCCGTTCCAGGACGCGCTCAAGAAGGCCGATGAGGTCCTGCTGCATGCGACGCAGGGCATCTCGTCGCTCATCAGCGTGACCGGACTCGTGAACGTCGACTTCGCCGACGTCCGCACCGTCATGCAGAGCGGTGGCTCGGCGCTCATGGGCACCGGCATCGGTCGCGGCGAGAATCGCGCGATGGAAGCGGCCCAGCAGGCGATCTCCAGCCCGCTGCTCGACAACATCAGCATCTCCGGCGCATTGGGCGTGCTCGTGAACATCACGGGCGGCGCCGACCTCACGCTCGGCGAAGTGCACCAGATCAACGAGATCATCCACGACGCCGTCGGCGACGAGGCGGAGATCATCTTCGGTGCCGTACACGAGCCGGCCATGCAGGGCGAAATTCGCGTCACCGTCATCGCGACGGGGTTCGACAAGGCCGTGCAGCCGGGGACGGTTACGCCAGCGCACGAAATGAACGCCATCACGATGCCGAAGGGCGCTCCCGTCATTCCATTTCCGAATCGTGGCGGGCGCGTGACGGGGAGCACAGTCCCGGCGCGCCCGATCAACGACATTCCCAGAGTAACTCGTCCGCCGGCCACGCCGCCGACGCCGAGCGGCGGGTCGCAGGATCTGAGTGACATGGAGATCCCGACCTTCATACGCAGACAGATGGATTGAAATGCGTCGCAAACTTCCTCGTTTCGCAGCCTTTGGCGTCGTCACCCTGCTTCTCGTGGTGGCGTTACGCTTTACCCCCGCGCTGCCGGAGCATCCGGCGGCTGAGGTGCTCCAACTCGGCGACTCCGGTATTGCGCCGGTGGTGCGCCGTCCCTGGTCGCGCACGGAACGACTGAACCGCGGCGAAACGCTGATCGGTTTGCTCAAGCGCGCGGGTGTCGAGAATGACGCGGCGCAGGAAGTCGTTCGCGCCGCCACGGCGTCTGCAGTCGATGCGCGCTACCTTCGCGCTGGCATGCCGGTCGTGCTCACCGCGGACAACGCCGGCGAGTCGCCCAGGGAGATGGTGTTCCACCTTGGCGTCGATCGCCTGCTGCGCATGACGCGGTCGGCGACTGGATGGGCCGGCGTGGAAGAGCGGCTGCCCTGGACGACGGATACCGTCGTCGTCGGTGGAACGATCCACTCCAATCTTTATCAGGCGATGGATTCGAGCGCCTCGAAGTTCTTCCCCGCGCATGCGAAGGACGAGCTGGCCTGGGCACTCGCCGATATCTTCGAGTACAAGGTCGACATGAGCCGCGACCTCCAGGAAGGCGATCAGTTCCGGGTGCTCGTCGAGCGCGCGGTCGGGCCGGAAGGCGTCACGAAGGTGGGCAAGGTGCTCGCGGCCAACTTCACGCTGTCGGGCAGCGAGGTCTCCGCCATCCGCTTCGACGGGTCGTCGACCAAGGCGCAGTACTACGATGCAGCGGGCAAGACACTGCGCGCGCAGTTCCTTCGTGCGCCACTCGAGTTCCGGCGCATCTCCAGCACCTTCGGCAGCCGTTTCCACCCGATCCTCGGTCGCTGGAAGGACCACAAGGGAACCGACTACGCCGCCTCGGCCGGAACGCCTGTTCGCGCGATCGGCGATGCAATCGTCAGTCGTGCAGGCTGGTCGAACGGCTACGGCAACCTGCTCGAGTTGCGTCATCGGAACGGATTCGTCACGCGCTACGGACACCTCCGCGCGTTCGCGAAGGGCGTGCACCAGGGCGCGCGCGTGGAGATCGGCCAGACGGTGGCCTATGTGGGCACCACAGGCATGAGCACCGGTCCGCACCTGCATTTCGAGGTGCTCGTGGGTGGCGTGCAGAAGGACTCGCGTGTCGCGCTCAAGTCCACGAGTGGCGAGCCGATCGAGCGCTCGGAGTTCGGTGCCTTCGAACAGCGCCGCGAACAATTGCTCGCGACGCTCGCTGGAACGCCCGGAGTCGTCAGGCTCGCGGCACGCTGAGCGATCGTCGCTCGGCGCGCCGCATTCGGCGACTTCCCGTGCGGGCCGCGCGCTGATCGTCGCGCGGCCATCGATGCCTAGCATCGGCGCATGATCACGTGGCTCGTCGCACTGCTGGCCGGCGCCCTCGCCGCCGGTGTGCAGTACGGACGCAAGGCGTTCGCGCCGGGGACGTTGCCGATCGCGCTCCTGCGGGGCATCGGCGCCATGCTGGTGGTCGCGCTGTTGCTCTCCGCGAAGGCTGGACGCGCTACGAGCGAAGCGGCCGACGTGGCGCTCGACGCCAGCGAAAGCTGGACGCGAGCGAGCGATGCCGCGGGCTGGAAGGCCGCATTGGACTCCGCCGCGGCAGCAGGGCATCAGGTCCACCGCTTCGGCGATTCATTGCGAGCGTCCTCGGGGGCCGAGCCTCCAGGTGACCACGCATCGCGCGTGCGCGACGTTGTGGATGCGGCGAGTGGTTCGGGGCGACCGGTGGCGATCGTCACCGACGGTGAACTCGATGAGCCTGAGGTACTCGCCGGACTCCCGCGCGGATCGCGCACGATCGTGATCCCGAAGCGCGAAGGATCCGACGCGGCGGTGTCCACACTCGAGTCGCCGCGTGCGCTCCTGGCGGGTGACACGATGACAGCGCGGGTCACCATTGTCAGCGGTGCGGCCGGCAGCGGCGCGGGTGTCGTCGAGTTGCGACTCGATGGGACAGTGCTGGACACCGTCGCGTTCGCGCCGCTACGCGCTTACACGGAG
>JALYVY010000337.1 GCA_030852985.1 Gemmatimonadota bacterium
CATCCCCGGCTTCGTCACGAAGGCGGGCGCGACCCCGACCGCCGACGGAAGCACCGACACGCCGTGGATGAGCTTTGGCCTGATGGGTGGCGGCATGCAGGCACAGGGTCACGCGCAATTCCTGATCAACCTATTGGTGTTCGGCATGGACGTGCAGCAGTCGATCGACGCGGCGCGCTTCCGTCATATCGATGGACTGCGCGTCGAGGTCGAGGTGCCGATCACCGACAGCGTACGCGCGGCCCTCACCGCGATGGGTCACGTCGTAACCGACGGGCAGCGCACGCAGTTCGGCGGCGCCCAGGCGATCATCAAGCTGCCGCGCGGCTACTCGGCAGGATCTGATCCGCGCAAGGACGGATACGCGGCGGGCTACTGATCACGTAACCAAGCGCGCGATCTACTCGAGAGGATGCCGCCAACGTAGGCCGCGGTAACGCGCAAACCCACGATCCGCCGTGATCCATTCGCAGCCATGCTCGATGGCGAGTGCCGCGAGGTATGCATCGGGTACGGTATTCCCCTTGGCGTTGATTGCGGAACACAGCTCGCTGAAGATCTCCCAGTGCCGAGGTCCAGGCGCAATCGCGACATGGTTGCTCGAATTTCGCAGGAAGTTCACGTACTCCAACGCCACGCTGACCGGCGTCGGTGGATCGAAGACCCGTGGATGCGTGAGCACACGCAATACCCCGCTGAGAACCACGTCGGAGCACCCGACCGGCTCTCGCCCACGCAGCCGCTCCTGCAGCCAGGCGTGGTACTCGGCGTGACGCGGTGAGTCCGTGCGGAATGCGTAGACGAGAATGTTGACGTCGAGCAGGATCACTGCGCGATGTACTCGCTACGCATTGTCTTCCATGGCGGCGAGCAACGCCGCCGAGTCGTCAAGGTCGATGCCCGGGCGTAGGCCGCCGCCCCCGAAGGTGGGCACGTCGACCTCTCGCACCATCGTTGCGCGCGACCGAGGCGCCAACGACGCGCGGACAGCGTCCTCGATCAGCTGATTGAGCGACATCCCCGCGGCCGCCGCCGCAGACTTGGCACGCCGCAGCAGTGCATCGTCGAGCCTGATAGTGGTCCGCATCATCAAATGTCCATCCGTGACATTTAAATGTCAAGAAATCATCGCACGCGTGAAAGTCCGTTCTCGTGTCGCAGGCTGCCCCACCTCTGCGGCGAGAGCACCGCGGCGCGCCGACTCAAGCTGTCTTCACAGGTATCTTCGCGAGCCTCGCCGCCAGCTTGAGCGCGCCATACGACCCACGCTCAGGCCGCGTGAGCATCGCATTCGCCTCCGCGTCGTTCAGGAAGTGCTCGGCATTCGCGTCCCACGTGAGCGGACGCTCGAGCTTCATCGCGATCCAGGACAGGATGCACGCAGCATTGCTGCGATGGGCAATTGGGGCCGGCGCGAGCGGGGTCGCGCGTGACTTCACGCACTCCAGCCAGTTCTGGTGATGCGACAGGCTGTGAGGAAGTTGGACCGTGACACCGTTGGGATCGAGCAGCTTCGGGTTGCTTGCGTCGAGCGGCTTGAGCGACGTCGGCGCTGAGGTGGGATCGCTGGCCGTTGCGGCTTGCGCATCGCGCGAGACGAAGATCCATCCCTCGTCGCCGATGAACTTGATGCCGTTCGGATGCTTGTCCGACACGTTCAGGATGATGTTGCGGGGATACGTCAGCGTCACGTCGTAGGCGCCGTGCACATTCCAGATCTTGTTCGTCGGAAACTCGCCTCGCCCTTCAATCCGCGACGGACCAGTGTGCTCGACGTTCATCCCCCAGTGCGCCGTGTCGAAGTGGTGTGCGCCCCACCCGGTGATCATGCCGAGCGAATAGTTCTCGTTGCGGAGCCAGCCGGGACGTGAGCTTACGTCCGGACCGTTTGGCCCGCTCTTCTGGGAGTGCACGCGTTGTTCGGTGTAGTAGACCTCGGGTGTGGGTCCGAGCCAGAGATCGTAATTCAGGTTCGACGGGACCGGCTCGGGCGGATTGTCAGGTGCCGTCGGATCCGTGGGGAGTCCGATCTCAACGCGTCGCAGGGTGCCGACCCGGCCGCTCCGCACGAACTCCACGGCCTTTCGAAACTGCTCGTTCGGTCCCCACGATCGCTGTTGGCTTCCCACCTGGAGAATGCGTCCGGTCCGCGCGACGGCATCGCGAAGTACGATGCCCTCGGCATGTGTCATCGTGAAAGGCTTCTGGAGATAGACGTCTTTCCCCGCGTAGAGCGCACGCAACGCCACCTCGGCGTGCTGATGGTCGGGCAAGCTGATGGTGACGGCGTCGATGTCGTCGCGGGCGAGCAGTTCGCGATAGTCGGTGAACACCGTGATGGTCGGCGCGGGTGCAGTGCGGCCGGCAATCAGTTGCTCGACGCGTCGCTTCCCGCTGGCGGCGCGGCGTGAGTCGAGGTCGGCCACGGCGAGGACGTCGGCGAGGTCGGCGCCTGCCACACCGGGCATGTCGTGTCCCTGCGCAATGCGGCCGGCGCCAATGTGTCCGACGCGCACGCGGTTGCTCGGGGCGCTCGCCCCCAGGAGGCGCGATGGAATGATCAGCGGCGCTGAGACGAGGACCACAGCGGCGGCGCTCTTCTGCACAAAGGCGCGGCGCGTGATGGCGTCGGGGCGATCAGGGGTGCGGGTCACGACGGAACCGGTTGGGGTGCGACACTCGGATTTTCCCTGAACATGCAATCCGTGAGCGGTATGGCAAGCACCCATCTTCACTGGACGAACAAAAGAAAGCGACACACGCGGCATGGCCGCGTGTGTCGGTCCCCTCACACCTTACCTACTTGCAGTTGCTCACGGCATGCGTCACGAGATTCAGCGAGCAGGTCTTGTCGTTCACCTTGATCACCACGTTGCCCTGCGCGTCGGCGGGGAAGTTGACTTCGACGACATGCACCTTGTCGCGCGTCTCCGTCTGCGAAGCCTTCGAGATGGTGACATGCACCGAGTCCACGCGCACGATGGAGCCGGAGACCGGGAACGGATTCGAGGAACGTGGCAGGTTCCACGTCACGCCCTTCACGGTGTCGTGGTAGCTCTCGACATGGTTCCGTGAGGTCGTGCCCTGCGTGAACATGGTGGTGTCGTGTCCGACGATCACGTCGGAGTGCGTGCGGGAAAGTTCGACCGACGGCGTTGCCGTGCTGAACGTGCGCACGGTGGTGTCGTTCGACACGCGATGCAGCGCACCGCTCCACGCTGTCTCTGCGCCACCCGTGACCGAGGAGCTCGACCCGCGGCTGCCGTCCATGGTGACGTGTGTCACGATCGTGCGAACACTGGATGCGGGGCTGCACCCGGCGACGAGACCACCGTTCGCGTCATAACAGGTCTTCGTACGGTTCACGCTCACGTTGGCGGCCGGCGCAGCGACGGAGCGCAGGACATCAAAGGAGAGCGACGCGGCCTCATCCGCCGTCATCGTCTCGAGCGATGTGGAGACGGCGTCGCCCGAGGTCGTCGCGACGTCGCGCGTGGCGGTTGAATCGGTGTAGAGCGACGGCAGCGCCGCCGTAGAGCTGTCGCTGCTGCACGACGCGAGGACAAAGCCGGCCGTTGTGATCGCGAATAAGGCCAGTGCGAGGCGCGGTACGTGACGAGTAATGGACATGTGTTCGCTCCCGTTGAATGGTCGTCGACTCCGCCGCCTGGCTGGAGTGTCTGTGCCGATACGACGACTCTGATTGCGCCGCGTTAAGGTCGTTCGTGGAACTTCACGGAGAATTTGTAAGAACGGCGGCTCGCCATTCGCGATGCATACGTTTCGATGTGATGCGCGACACAAACGCGCCGCGCCACCGCACCACCCCGCCCACCCCACACCACCCCGCCCACCCCGCCACCAC
>JALYVY010000134.1 GCA_030852985.1 Gemmatimonadota bacterium
TGCGCCTCGTCGAGCCCTTCGAGCAGGTAACGAAAGCAGAGCACGATCACCTGATGGGCCACGATGAGCACGCGCTTGCCCGGCCCGCTGTGATGCAGGCTGATGGTATCCACGACGCTCCGAAGACGGAGTATGACGTCCACCCAGCTCTCACCACCCGGCGGCCGATGATAGAACTTTCCGAGCCGCGCGCGCATCTCGGCCTGCTCGGGGAAGCGCTGCTCGATGCCGATGCGCGTGAGCCGATCGAGGATGCCGAACTCCTTCTCGCGCAGCCGCTCGTCAACAATGACAGTCGACGGATTCGTGACGCCGCCGGCCTCCTCGATCAGCGCCGCGGTGTGCCGCGCACGAAGGTAGGGCGAGACCAGCACGATGCACGGTCGCTCGTCCTCCGGCCGTGCGGCGAACCAGCGACCCAGCGCCGATGCCTGCAATTCTCCAGCGGCACTCAGTGGGACGTCGACGTCACGTCCGGCAATGTCGATCACTGGCAGTCCCGCGGCATACGCCGCGTCACGCGCGACGTTCCCCGCGCTCTCGCCATGGCGCACAATCCACAGGGTATCGGGCCAGCGTTGCTCCATGCGACTCTTCAATCGTGGGTTTGCCGCCATGCGGCGACGGTCGGTGGTGAAGGTCAAGGAGCGTACCACCGCGTTGCCACTGCCGTTACCCGCTAACCAGATTGCTTCGACCCTCCGGCCCCTGACCATGACAGCCCCTGCTCCACCCACGTCCGCCGCGCGACAGCTTGGCCGCCTGGCAACGCTCGTCGTTGCGGCGGTGCTCGTGCTGCTGTCGGCCATGGTATTGGTGCCGCCGTTCAACATGACCCTCTTTCCCCTCGCGGTGGGTGCCTCGGAATATTCCCCGCTCCTGGTCATTGCCGATCTGCTCTGGTGTCTTCCCGTAAACAGGATCCTGCGACCACGGCGCGGCCTGCGGTACGCAACGCTGGCCGCACTGTTCCTCTCCGCATGCGTTGCCGTGCGTCCGCTCACGCAGTACACGCGGGTCGCCACGGCGGCGAGCGAACAGCTGGGCACCGAGGCGGCACCGCCGCGATTCTCGCTCATGGCCGCCGTGGCCGGATTGCCCACGAACGCCGACGTCACGCAGCGCACGATCGGATATGCGGCGGCGGATGGTGAACGCCTGACGATGCGCCTCTACGCGATGCCTGGGCACACGGCGCATCCAACCGTCGTCGTACTTTACGGCGGCGCGTGGCGCACCGGTTCGGCGGACCAGGCAGACAATGTGAGTCGAGCGCTCGCGTCCGAGGGGTACACGATTGCGGCGCTCGACTATCGACACGCGCCCGCGTCGCAGTATCCCGCGCAGTCGGACGACGTCAACCGCGGAATGGCGCTCCTCCAGGATTCAGCGGGCGCCTGGGGCATCGACCTCACGCGCGTCGCCATACTCGGCCGCTCATCGGGCGGACACCTCGCGGAACTGGCGGCCTTCGTTCCGCACGGCTTCCCCTTCCGCGCGTTGATTGCGATCTACGCGCCGTATGATCTCGTCGAGGGATTCAATAATCTCCCCTCGCCGAATCCAATCGGGGTGCGCGAGGTGCTGACGTCATTCATGGGCGGCACGCCCGAGCAGCGGTTGGTGCAGTACCGCGCTGCGTCGCCGTCGGCCTACGTACGTGCCGGGTTGCCACCAACATTGCTGCTGTTCGGCGGTCGCGATCACATCGTGAAGCCGGAGTTCAATCGCCAGGACGCGCAGGCGCTGCGGGCCGCGCACGTGCCAGTGATTGCCGTGGAGCTACCCTGGGCCGAGCACGGCTTCGATCTCGCACCAGCAGGGCTCGGTGGACAGTTGGCGTTCAACGTGATGAGTGATTTCCTGGCGTTGCAGCTCAAGCCAGTGGCATCTGATCGCGGCCGCTAATCCACCGTCGAGTGGCGCGCGGCCTTTGACGAACGACGATACGATGCGCGTAAGCGGATCTACTTCGGCCCCGCATTTTGCTCCCGCCACCGGTAGACCAGAAACCCCACCACCACCAGCACGGACAGCGCGATCCCGATCTCACCGAGGTAGCTGTCGAGCTTCGACAGATTCTTCCCGAACAGGAAGCCGACCGCGCTGAACGTCGCCGCCCACAGCAGCCCGCCGGCAAAGTTCACGGCGCTGAACGTGGGAAAGGGCATGTGCGCCACTCCGGCCATCAGCGACCCGAAGATCCGCAGCAGCGCCACGAAGCGCGCAAAGAACACCGTCTTCGTGCCGTGCCGGGCGAAATACGCCTCGGTCTTCGCGAGCCGCGGGCCGTCGAGCCGCAGCAGGTGCCCATACCGTTCAAGCAGGCTCCGCCCGCCCACGCGACCGATCCAGTAGCCACCAGAGCCGCCGAGCACCGTGCCGACCGTGGTCGCGATCACCACGCCGAAAATGTTGAGCGAACCGCGAGCGGCGAAAGCCGCTGCCACCACCACGGCTGTCTCGCCGGGAAGTGGAACCCCGAAGCCCTCGATGGTGACGAGAAATGCGATCGCGAAATATCCGTACTGCTCAACGAAGTGCTTGAGGAACTCGAGCATAAGGGGCGCTAGGGTGGGCTAGCAGTCAGGGCCTTTGCAAAGGAAGCCGGTGGACACATGACTGGGTAGCGCCTCGCCGAGTGCGATCGGCGCCTGCACACCGGACCACGCTGGAATCAATGCCCGATAGTCACGGTCGGCGCATTGGGCAGCGTGCTGGCGCTGCGACGGATGTCGAACACGCCGTTGGTAAAATCCAGATGCATTCGCGACGTCAGCGCGACGTCGGCGCCGAGTACGCCGTCGAGGGTCACGAACGTCCATTTGCGCTCGGGCGCGACGGGCGCATTCTGCACCCGGATCACGTAATCGCCGTCGCTCATGGCCAGCGACCGAGCCACCCACTCCGTGCGATGCTCCTCTGACCCCAGTCCGCGGATGCTGCCGCGCCGCATCGCTACGCGCATGTCGGGCTGTTTGCGCAGCAGGGTCGTCGTCACGTACGTCCCCTCCGCGCCGGTATCGAGGCCGAACAGCAGCGGGCGTCCGCTCTCGCTGACGAGCCGCACCACCGGATACCCGACCCAGAACAGGTTGCGCGTGCTGTGTGGTTGCACATGCGGACGACTCAGCGTGATCGTCCCCGCCTGCGCGTCGATCACGATGTCGATCCCGCGGAGGAAGTCCGTACCGATGACGCCGTCGATTATCACGGCCTCGCTGCGACCATCCACCACGCGCCGGTCCATGCGCAGCGCATTGCGGCTCACCAGCGCGGCGCCGAGGCCGTATGCCACCACTGAGCCAATCGCGAGCGAGTCGATGTACACGGCGCGTGCCTCGATCACCCCGGCCACCACGCCAAGGGCAAGCGTATCGCGCGATGACAGCTTCACGTGCGAGGCAAGCGCGACCTCGTCCGAGAGCAGCGTCAAGCTGGCCCCGGTGTCGAGCCAGAAATCATGCGCAACGCCGTTCAGCCGCACCGTCACCACCGGCGTCCCAAAAGCACTCCGACGCATCGGCAAGGTGATCGGTTCGAAGGGCACCGCGAACCGCATGGGTGGTACGTTCGCGAGTGCGCGTCCCCACCGCTCGACGGCGGCAGGTGCATCCTCCAGCGTGGCGTTAGCGGCCGAGTCCCGATCGCTGGCCAGGCGGGAAAGCGCAAGCCAGTCGGACTGCCACGACAGCGCCATCGTGAGCCCGATACGTGCCCGTGCGCGAATGGTGGTATCCGTCGCCGTGGCGCGAAGTGCATTGAATGCGATGGCGGCACTCTCCGCATCGCCTGCGAGGAGCTGCTTGAGCGCGACAGCGAACGTGAACTGGTCGAGCGTGCGTGCAGCGGCGTCCGCACTGACCATGTCGAGCACGGCAACATCGCCCCAGAAATCCTGCGTGGCGGGGCGCATGCGCCGTGGCGAGTACTTGCCACGCGCGATCCCGATCGTCTGCACGTCGTCGATGGTATCCACCGGAACCGTGTCGGCCACCCGTCCTTCCACGATCGCATCAGCCGGCGGCAGCGCGACAACGCTGCGACAGCTCACGCCCGCCAGCAACACACACAAGCCGAGAACGGGTCGCGTGCGCATCGCTGATCGATGGCTCTCGGCCGCCGTTTACTGCTGCTCGCGCGACAACGCAAACCGCACCAGCAATACCCGGCCCGGCGCCGGCTCGTAGAACTTCCCGCCAGCGGCGTTCACACTGATGCTGCTCGCGTAGTGTATGCCGCCAACGTTCTGGAGCGCGACGAGCGGCGACAGCTTCGCCCCGCCCAGCTGAAACGCTCGTCCAACCGCGATGCCGAACACCGCACGACCCGGCGCCTGCGCACTGTTGCCATCGTCGACGTTGGCTGCCCCCGCGAGATCAGCGGTCGCGGACAGCGCAGTGCCGGCCACGTGCAGCGTTGCGGACGTCATCAGCGCGTGTTCCGGGATGCCCGGAATGCGCTTGCCGGCGTACGACGTGGTGCCGACGACGTAGTCCACGTAGCGAAAGTGCGAATACTCGTACGCCGCACGCCACGCCAACGATCCCGTCTCGGCATCCACACCGATCTCGCCGCCGCGTCGCTCCGTGCGACCGGCGTTCCGGTAAAACCGACGTCCATTTCCGTTCGGAATATCGAAGGGCACAAGTTCGTCCGTGACGTGTGCGTCGAAGGCGGCCACATCCCACCGAATGGGCGTGCCGGAGAAGAGACCCTTCGACCCCACCTCGAACGTCACAGTGCGTTGCGGTTGCAGCGTGGGATTGATGCCCGAGGAGCCGTCTTCCTTGTTGCCGAGCTCCGTTGTGGTCGGCGTTTCGAAGCTCGATGACACGTTGGCGTAGACCGACACAAGCGGCTGCACCCGCCACACGAGCCCCGCCGCGGGACTTACCGCATGCAGCGTCCGCTCGCCCGAGTCGTCCGGATTCGTCGCAGTGACCAGCCGGTCGCGCAGGCGGAACTGCACCGCGTCGCTCCGCACGCCGGCCGACGCCAGCAGCGACGGCGTGATCGCGACCTCGCCGCGTGCATACGGACCAACACTGCCGACAAGCTCGCGCTGGTCCTTTCGCGGGGCGCCGCGCTCCGCGTAGATGGCCGGACATACCGCGCCAATACAGTTGTCGTACTCCTGCCTGTTGTCGTTCAGCCATTGCGCATCGGTGCCGGTGGTGAAGCGGACGTCGTGCTCCGCAATCGAGCCATGTCCGCTGGCACGGAGCGAGACGCCGCCGGCCGCGCGCTTCACGTCGACGATCGACTGCGTGAGCGGATTCGCCAATGTGCGCGCGCTGCCGAACGCCGTGGCATCGAGCATTGCGTTGGACCCGACGGCGTGCGTCGCCACCAGTGAGAGATCGCCCTGACGAACAATCTTGCTCGCGCCTTTCTTCACCGACAACGGATCGGCCTGCGTGGGATCCAGGTCGAACTGCGCACGCGTCAACGCGCCTGGACTCTCGGACCGCGACACATCCGTGATGCGAGCGGCCAGCACCAGCGGCGATGACCCCTCATGTGGCGACAGCAGTTGCATACGCACCGCGCCACGCGTCGCACGCTGGTCGGAGTAGGCGCGAAAGCCTCGTCCGACAATGCGCGTCACCGATGAGGTGATGCCGAGCGCGCCTGCCGATCCCGCGGCGCCCGCTGCGGTGATCGTCGGCGTGGAGCCGCCTCCCACGACACGCGCATACGGCGCGAACAGCGCCGTCGGTGAGGCCGAGCGGATGTCGATCACGCCGCCCGCCGCATTCCCGTACAGCGACGACGCACTTCCGCGCACCACCTCGACTCGCTCGGCCCCCTCGACATCGAGGACGTCCACCGGAGTCTGGCCATCCGGCAGCGTGACCGGCACGCCGTCCTGCAGCACCTTCACTCCGCGCACACCGAACGCCGATCGCGCGCCGAATCCGCGAATGCTCACGCGCGGATCCTGCGCCGGATTCTGCCGGTTCGCGAGCGCGACACCAGGCACGGCAAACAGCAATTCATCGACGCCGGTCTTGCGCAGGGCGGCCAACGTGTCGGGACGCGTGAGGGTCACCGCGTACGGAAGCACGAGCGAGGAGCGAGGGCCTTCGCGGGTGGCGGTCACGGTCACCGTCGGCAATGCGGTTCGCGTGGTGTCCTGCGCGGCGGCGCGGTGGGGGAGGAGTAGCGCCGCACCTGTGCTGAGCGCCGCCATCGCATGTCGTGAACTGGGCATCATGACGCGAAAGGTACGGACCTGCTTCGGGTTGCGCGCCGAGTTGCGAGATGAAGCCCGGACTATTGCGACGACAGTTGGCGGATGCGCAGAAAAACATGGACCTCAGACCGGCCATCGGCCGTCCGTCCGACGTCCAGGTCTGTTGTCCGTATCGTTCCGCCCTTCCGCCAACTGTCGTCGTTGTTCCGCAGTCCCGCTGACGTCCGTCCGATATCCAGGTCCGTTGTCCGTATCGTTCCGCCCTTCCGCCAACTGTCGTCGCTGTTCCGCCGTCCCGAACTTCAGCCCGGAAACCACTCGTCCGAGTGAGGCACAATGGCGACCCCCTGCTCCAGGTTCGCAGCGGACCCGACGCGTAGCGACTCACCATCTGCGACGTCATCCTGCGGCGCGTAACGCGCGACGAGCACAATGAGAACGCTGGCGACGATGACGACCAGCAGGCTCTCGACGCGCGATTCCGTCGTCGCCGAGTGCGTAACGCCATGCAGGGCGCTGAGCGCCTGCGTCGCCAGTGCGGCGACGAGCCACGAGAGTGCGCTCACCGAGCCCCATGCGAGCAGCGCAATGACGATCGCCACCATCGCCACGACCACCACCGCGACGAGCGCCGGCGACGTCTCCCGCGTAGGAGCGACCGCGAACGCCCCGATCACCCCCGGCGCAATCACGGCCACCGCGAGCAGCACCCGGAACAACCAGCGTCGTGTCAGTCCGCCAATGACGAGCAGGGGAATAGCGACCACGGCAACGCCGATCAGCGTCGCGATGGGGAGACCCACCACTCCGCCCAGCACCGGAATAATCTCGTTCAACGACGTCGACGGCAGGCGCGGCATCTCACGCTTGCTCGCCAGCTCGGCCAGTCTCGAAGCGGCGAACACCAGGCCGGCGAGGCCGAGTCCAGCGGCGAGCATGTCGCGAACGGCCGTCCCCAATGCGACACGCGGCATGAGCGGAATGCCGACGCGCTGACGCAGTGCGTTTGTCTCCACGCACAGGCCGTAGATGAAGAGGCTGAGCGGAATCGCCGTAACGAAACCCAGTGCCCGCGTGCCCGTGAACCGACTCCACGGCTCCGTGGTGTCGTAACTGAACAGCGACGATGGCAGCGCATTGAGGCTGCTCAGGATCGATAAGACGATGAGGGCCGCCAGGAACCACGCGGCCTGCCGGCGGCCCAGCGTTCCGTCATCGACCAGGATCGGTCGCTTCCTGGTGACGATAATCGCGCCCACAAGGATGAATCCGAGCACCAGCAACGCACTGGAACCAGCCACGAGGGAATTGTTCGTCTGGCGATCACGATCCGCGCGAAGGAATGACTCGGGCAGCTCCACGCCGCGGCGCGCAACCAATGGTTCATTGCCCGCCACGTTCACCGATGCGCGCGCGCCCGCTCCCGCCGGCAACTTCACGGCGGTATCGGTATAGGTCACGGTCACGTCGCGTCGAGCCGGCAGTGCACGCTCGCGGTACTCGATCTCCTGCAGCGTGGCGGTATTCACGCCGGTTCGCGCCAGCGCATCCAGGGCCAGCCGCCGCACCTCTTGCGGAGGTGCCGAAGGTCGCTGGGCCGAATCCGGAATGAGATGCCGCGCATCGAGCGGACGTCCGTTGGGCAGCACGCGCACGCGCCATTCTTCGTTGCGTTGTGCCGCACTTCCGCTGGTGTGCACGTAGCGCACGGTCCACCACGTGGGCGGCACGTACGTAGCCGCGAAGCGCTGCGCTCGAGGCACGAGCTTGTACTCGCGAAGGAAACGCGGCCACGCGTCGAGGGTGTCGCGCGCGGTCGTCGTGAGGCGGCGCCACCCCGCAGGATCGCCGCCGGAAGCACGCAGCAGCGAATCGGCGGTACGAATCACCTCGTTGCGATTCGCGGTGAATGGCGGCCCGAGCGTCGGTGTCGAAGGCATACCCACTGCCGTCAGCACCGCCGCGATCAGCGCCGCAACCGCGAGCTTCCGCGAGCGACCGCCAATGATTCTCGTCTCCAGCGGAACGGGCGTGACGATCTCTTTCTCATCCACCCCGGGGGTCCACGCCCCAAACCGCGCATCGTCGGGTGTCGCGGCCAGCCCCCGTTGACGAATCCATTTTCCCACGACCGCGAGCGCCGGCGCCAACAGTGCCAGCACGATGATCGCCGCGGAGATGCGATACTCGAGCGCCGTGCCCGACGTCGCGAAGAGTCCGAACAACACGAGGTCGTACACGAAGTGCGCGATCACCGTCACGAGCACGCCAAACGTCAGGACCAACACGGCCCAGAAGCACGCGTCGAAGAAAATCTCGACGCCGCGGGAGTACGGCGGCCACGACGCGTAGTTCGCGTGCGCAAATCCGAAGGTCAATGCCGTAGCCACCACACCCGCCGCCATCCACCACCGACGACGCGGCCGCGGCCCCACCCACAGCGACAGCAGCGCGAGCGGAAGCGCACGAAACAAGGTCTCCTCCCACACCCCCGCATTCAGTGACACCGCGATCCCGGACATCCACGGGATCGGCGTCGCAATGAGATTCGGGTCGTCGAGCACCTCGCTCGGCACCCACCAACCGAGCACGTTGCGCGTGACGAGATAGAACACGGCGACGTAGGCGAAGCCGATCGTCGCCACCGCATACCCTCCACCCACACGCGCCGCCACCTCACGGGTGCCGCGATACCTCCACAGCTTCCACCAGTCGAGCTGCCGGGGAAATGCCTTGCGCGTCGCCGCCTCCGCGGCCGCTAGCGTCACCGCCGCAAGCAGCCCGGTAAACACGCCCGCCACCACCGCACCAATGGCGATGCGCGCCTGAAACGCGGTTGGTGACATCGCGGTGTCATACTCGAACCAGCTGCCGCCCATTTCGTTGAGCCCAGCCGCAATCGTCAGCACACCGATCACTCCGCCCACGAACGATGCTTCGCGCCAACGAATCGCATTCTCCCTGGACGTCCGCGACACGAACACGATGCCGGCGATCGCAATCGCCAACGCACCAAGACCGGCGATCAACGCCAACAGATCGTTCGCCGATCGCATCTCGCTGTAGCGCCGCCGAAATGACTCGGGGACGTCCACGTACTGCCGCAGCCGCGACGGCAAGTCACCCCGGATCACGACCTCGGCGCGAATACCCGCGCCGCCGATCCGCCGGTCGGTGCGCTCGAAGGTGTACGTCCGATCGACGCGCGCACTCGTCTTCCGCGTCTCGTACGACGACGTCACCAACTTCCACCGGTCAGGCCGCTCTCCCACCCAGGTGCCCAGCACCGACGTCGCCAGCCGCTCGCCGGAATCCGCCGCAATGGTCGGACGAGGGTCCGACTCGGCGAGCGTCCGCGAGAAGCCAATGATGCGGCCATCGGGAGCAAAATCCACACGCGCTTCGCGCGGATTGCGCGGCACGAACGCGCGAACCGACCAGAAGAATGGCGCGACGTCGCGCCCACGAACGAGCGCGTTGAGCGAATCCGCTCCGCCACCCGCGAGCTCGACGAACGTGCGCAGTGAGTCGTTCCCCTCGAAGTGCACCACGCTGCGCGCGTCCGATGGTGCGAGCGCATGCGCACGAAAGAACGTGTCGGCGCGACTCAGGGCGATCTCGCGCGTCACCTGCTGCCCAAGCGAAACGATCGGCAGCGACCGCGGGAAAAGCCACGCCGCAGTCGCGACGGCCACCAGCGCCGTTGCCGCGACGACGCCAACAAGCAGTCGCGTTCGCGCGGGTGATGCGGGCGCCGAAACCGGCGTCGTCAACGAAGCACAAAACCGGGATCGACCGCGGGTCGCTGCGCGGCATTCGCGGCGAGCCAGCCCGTCATGTACATCCACTTCGTGATGCGCGTGAGCTTGCCGTAGTCGATCGTCTTCGGCTCGTCGCGTGGCGTGTGGTAATCCGGATGCAGGTTGCTCGAAAAGAAGAGCGACGGCACCCGACGCTCGGCATACGGCACATGATCGCTGCGAAAGTACCAGCCTTCTGGATGCGTCGGACGATCCCACAGGGAATCGATGACGAAGTGGCTCGTCGCGAGGTTCGCCTCGATCGCCATCTGCACGAGCGCTGAGGAGTTCCGGTGCGGCGGCTGTGAACCCATGAGCGCAGCCGTGTCCGGATTGTTGCGGCCGAGCATGTCGCCATTCAATACGGCAACGATGTGATCGAGCGGCACGACCGGATGCGCAACGTGATAGCGCGAGCCGAGCAGGCCGCGCTCCTCGGCGCCGTGGAAGATGAAGAGTGCCGAGCGCTTACCCGGCTGCTTTTTCCAGGCGCGCGCAATGGCCAGGAGCGCGACACTCGTGGTGGCATTGTCGTCGGCACCGTTCCAGATGGAGTCACCATTCACCGCGTAGCGCACGCCGTCGTGATCCTGGTGGGAGCTGAAGAGGACATACTCGTCGCGGAGCTTCGGGTCCGTCCCGCGCAATTCGCCGATGATGTTGACCGACGGATAGTCGAAGGTTTCCGTTCGCAGCTTTATGACAGCGAGTTGCCCGTCGGTGTGCAGGATGGGCAGCCATGACCGACGCGCGAGCAGAACCGGGACAGGCGGAAACTGCGGTGCGGGCCTGTTGACGATCGCCGCGCCCGGCGCGGGTGGTCGCACGAACCGCGGCACACCGCCCTCGACATCGTACGTCCCGCGCGACTGCACCTTCGCCACGCCGTCGAACGCCAGCTCGGCAATGGAATCCGCGACGATGATGACGGCTGCCGCACCGCGCCGCGTGAATGCGTTGGCCATCGCGGTGATCGCCGGACGCGTGTAGTTGTAGTCGTAGGTGTTGGTCGTCGTGCGGATCGCGGCGGCGGGAGGCGGGACGAGAACCGCGACAGCCACCTTCCCCTGCACGCTGATGTTCGTGTCGGCCACGTTGGATACGAACACCGTCGGCGCGGAAACGTCTGCCGCGGTGTTCGACGCCGGCGTGATGTCGCCCCAGAGATCCATGCTGCGGCCGCCGAGTGTCACAGAGCTCGACACAGTGGAGATCCGCGACCGCCGCATGTTCCACCATTGGAACCAGCTCCCCATGTCACCCTTCGGCACCAGGCCGATTTTTCGCATCTGCTCGGCCAGCCACATCGACGCGCGCATCTCGTCGATCGTGCCGGCCTCCCGGCCGCGCATGGAGTCGCTGGCGAGAAAGTAGAGATCGCGCCTGATGTCGCTTTCGCGAATGGCGCTGATCGATGACGGCACCTTGGGCAGCGTTGGGGCGCGTGTCGTCTGCGCGACTGCGGTGACAGGGACGAGAAAAAGCGAGAGACAGCGAAGGATGTGGCGCATCGGGATGAGCTCGAGTGCGGGGCGGATGGAGCGGACACTCGAACCTACGACAGCCGCTGGCTCTAATCCATGGCTGAGCGCGGCGGGGAGCTTCCGGTTTCCGACGAGAACGCTCACCGCGTTTCTGGGTATCTCATCGTGTGCGGGAACCATCCATGCCGATACTTTCGAAACATGGACTCGCGCCTGAATCCGCCGAAAGAGAGACAATTCGCATTTTCGGGCGTATCTCACTGTACCACTCATGACGCCGTCGACTCCGCTCCTCTCCACGCTCCCCAGTTCCCGTTCCGCCACGGCAAGCGTCAGCCTCTCCGAGGTGCTGTCCGCGCTGTCGCACGCGCTCGACCTCACTGAAGGCGCAACGGTGGGACACACGATGCGGT
>JALYVY010000338.1 GCA_030852985.1 Gemmatimonadota bacterium
GGCCTACCCATCGTCGGCGGTGCGGGTCGCCGGCTCTAGTCCAACTCGTCCAGGTCCGTGGCGACACGCTGCGAGTCTTTGCCCTCCACAACGTCCTCGGGTGCGGGTGACGGCTTCGGAGGCCGTGGCGCTCCCAGCAAACGACGGGGCGGGGCCGGTTCGCTCGGCACGTCGGGGCGTGTCACGGATTCCAGCCTTGCCTGCGGAGTTCTGCCGCAATGTCCGGCGGCTTCCACCCCTCGGGCTTCACCGGCTTGATGCGCGTCCCCTGCCGGTGGTGGTCGTCCTTCTCGGTGACCTGCTCGGGTAGCTTGGCCATGTTGGCGGCGTGGACGAGCGCGTGAACCGGCGCCATCAGGACGCCCAACACCGCGCTGGTGCCTTCCACAACGTAGGCGAGGTCGGCCATGGCGTCGACCAGCTCGGGAAGGTCCACGACTCCGGGGTCCACGAAGTCGCAGTCGATGGCGTTCCGGACCAGCTCGGCCGCGGTTAGCTCCTGCCCGTCGATGCGCGTGGTCGGCCAGATCTCACATGCCGCCAGAAACTCGAAGAATTCCTCCGCGACAAGCTTCAGGCGGAATCTGAGCTGGGCGCCGTCGGGCACCTTCGGGGTGTGCTCCACCGGGTGTCCGAATCGCTGATGGAAGTACCGCACCGTCCGGTACAACGTCGCCTCCTGCCGCGCCGTGGCCTCGGCCTGGAGCGTGGTGATTTGCGCCTGAGCCTTCCGCAGCTCGTCGGTGAGCTGGATATGCAACGGCACCGCGTCGGCGTCGTGCGCAATGTTCCGCGCGTTCACCGCCAGTGCCGCGTCCAGCTCCTTCCGCAGCTGGTCACCCTGCCCCACGACGAAAGCCGCCAGTCGCCCGGCGGCCTCCACGTGGCTTCTCGTCTGCCCGTTTTGCACCGCGAGCGCTTCGTCGCGTGCTTCATCCCAGCTCATCGTCATGTCCGGTCTCCTTGGACCGGGCCGGCGATTCGCTTACGGATACTGCGAATGCACGCCCACGGTCGGGTTCGTCACTTCCATCACACGCAATCCGAGGTCGGTGTCCGACTCGCCGGGGAAAACCGTCAGGCCGCACTGCCGCGCGACGTTGCGGAGGGCTTCACCCACCAGAACGCGTGGGAAACAGCCGGATTCGTAGGCCTTCTTCGTGGGGAACGTGAGAGTGGTGCGCGTCATGGGATCGTCTTTCGGTTAGGACACAAATGCAACCTAACACATCAGATCCCGTATGCAACGATCATCCCAATCGGGATCGCACTCTCGCACCCTCCGCTCGCCCGGTGTTGCGGGTGCGCTATCGCACCCGCCCGGGGCGGTTTGTCACTCTGAGAAGTCGTCGTCTGCCTCGACCGTCCGAATCGGCTCATCTTCAGCTTCGGCTGCGTGATCAGCCTCGGCCTCATCCTCGAACGGATTCCCACCGGCCGGCGCATCCAGCAGAGTCGGTGTTGCCTCTGCGGCCGGCAGCTCTGGCGAAGATTTCTTCTTGCGCCCGCCCGCCTTCTTGGCAGCCTTCGGCTTCGCCACCTTCTTGGCAGCGACCTTCGGAGCCTTGGCAGCCTTGGCAGCCTTGGCAGCCTTCGGAGCCTTGGCGGCCTTCTTCGCCTTGGCCGAAGGTCGGCCGGCATACGCGGTCGTAGCCTTCAGTCGCGAATTGCCGACACCGACCAGCAGGTCTGCCGCCTGGCCGGGTGTCAGATCGCGCTCGATGGCCCACTCGTCGATGAACTCTTTGGCTGCCGCGCTCACACTGATGGTGGCGCGCGGTCCCGGCTTGCTGTCTTCCTTGCCCATGGTACGTGACTCCTTCGTGACTGTCTTAGGCGGATCGTTTTGTTTTCACGGCAATTATCGCACCGTGATCGTTTTTCAGTTCCCGTGCCTGCTTCGTCGCTTCGGCAAGGTTGGTGTAGGTCTTGGCGGCTCGCGCCTCACACACCAGATCGCGATCGGTAGACCAATAGCGCGTCAGGTTGCCAATAGCTACCTCAATGATCCACATTTGTGAATCAACCTCTCTGCGGGTCATCCGCACCACGGCTCCAATCCACCGTGCGCCAACTCTCGTTCACACCAATGAACCACTTCGCCAACCGTCCGCTCGGGTTACCGAGCGTGCTCTTGATCGCTCGGTGATCGACCAGGCTCGGGACAGGCTGGTATACTCGGAGCTTCAACGCCCTGAAGTAATCTCGCTGTCGTCCGTCGCAAGAATGCGCCCAATAATCGCCGGTCGGCGAGCCCGCGTAGCTATCGGCCCAGGGAACAAATCCTTGGGCGACGTCTTTGGGCATCAGCAATGCTTGAGCCATGAGGAATCTGGTCACGAACACCCAATGCCGGTTCTCTCGCCGCGCGGCGTCGACTCCTGCGAGGCGAAAGAACGACATCGGGAACGTCGGTTTCATGGCATGAAGAAACGCCACGCCACCCAAGAAGTCCTGCGACAAAACAACGTCATCTTGGATCACTAGATGGGCGTCGAATCCGAGTGCCGCTCCTCGTGCCCAAGCGAGTCTGGCGTTACCCCAACAACCCAGTTTGTCGGTGTCCGTGAACACCTCCACCGGAAGAGGGAACTCATCACGGTGGAACTGCCGCTCCGCCTCCAACTGGGCGACAAGCTGTGCCACGTGTTCCGCGCGTGACGGCACCGCAGTGATGGCGACGGAGATCATGCGGACTGTTTGGCAAACTCCTCGCGACAGATGCTCACCAACATGGCAGCTGAGTTGTCGCCGAGCACGCCCTTCACGATCGCTGCCTCCTCGCCGCTGAAGAACGCCACCACGCGGTAGATCTTGGCGTCCTGCGCCTCCATTTTCCGCTCCTCGCCAGCCTTGGCCTCAGCAAGCAGTTTCTGCTTGGCGCGCGTTTCGTCGGCCGATGTATCGATGCCGCTTGCGATGTCTGCGTCGGTGAGACCCTTCCCGCTCGGTCCCAGCATGTCGACTGGAATATCGATGCTGACATCGGCGGTCTCTACAGTGGCCATGTCCTCCATGAGCCGCTTCATTTCAACATCATCGAGCATCAGGCTGTCCTGAGCCCAGTCGCCTGAGCCCATCGCGATGATGTCCTTCAGCACACTGGCAGCCAGGTTCGCGTCCTCGCTACCGTGGATCCGGTTGTACTTGAGCGTGGCGATGCGCGCCTGAGCGTCGGTCATTTCCACGATGACACAAGCGATCGTCGTGTGTCCGAGCGCCTTGCACGCGCGCCAACGGTGCTCTCCGTCCACGATCTCCAGGGTGTCCTTGCGGACCACAATTGGTCGCGTGAATCCGTCCTCGCTGATCGATCGGCAAAGCAGCTCAAAGTCATGCTCGCTCTGCCGGTTCGGGTTGTACTGGTTCGCCACAACCGTGTTGATGTCCACGTCCACGATCTCCAGTTGGTCCAAGAACGCTGCTGTCCCACGCTGCTCCGTCGCCGCCGCCGCCTTCGCCGCCGCGGTCCGCTTCTTCACTGCTGCCATGTGCTTACTCCCTGGTGAACTTGAAAAACGGTCGCATCTTCATTCCACCGGGCTGCAACTCCGCCCGGAATCCTGCGGCGGTGAACGTCGTCACCATCGCCTTCGCCAACGCCGAGGAATGGGTCTCCATGACGTACGCCTCCGCCCGTCGCAGAAGCTCGCGCGACACGCCGCGGAAACCAATCTCGCCACCCTCGCAATCGCATTTGATCACGTCCACGGGTCCGGCTTCCTCCAACACGCTCTGCATGGTCCGAACAAGCATGTCGCGCTCGTGTGTCGTCTTCCGCTTGCCTGGATCCAATCCGAAACCGCCGTTCATGACGTTGAACTTCACCCGCCGAATCTCTTCGCGTTCGCCCA
>JALYVY010000339.1 GCA_030852985.1 Gemmatimonadota bacterium
ATCCTGCGCACCCCCACATCGCCGTTCTTGCCGAGTGAGTGGGTGCAGCGCGCGGTGCTGGGGTGGTTGAACAATCGGCCGGACTGGCTGCCGCTCTTTCTGTTGTGGAGCACGGCGGCGGCGGCGTTCGTGTTCGGCGCGCTGCTGCATCGTGCGCTGTACATGGATGGATTCAGCAAGGCGCAGGAGAGCTCCCAGAAATGGGCGCGCAACACGTGGTCGCGGCGGATGGGGCATCGCTTGCTGTCGCCGCTCGGCATCCTGCGCCGCGAGCTGATGTTGAAGGAACTGCGACTGTTCTTCCGCGATACGACGCAGTGGTCGCAGCTGATCCTGCTGGCGGTGCTGGTCGTCGTCTACGTGTTCAACATCAAGTACCTGCCATTGCGCGGCGAGGGGATCACGTTCTTCCTCCGCAATGTCATTCCCTTTTTCAATGTCTTGCTCGCGGGGTTCGTGCTCGCGTCGATCGCGGCGCGCTTCATCTTCCCCAGTGTGTCGCTCGAGGGACGAACGCTCTGGCTGCTGAAATCGAGCCCGATGCCGGTGAAGGACCTGCTGTGGGCGAAGTTCTGGGTGGGGACACTGCCGCTGCTGATCCTCGCGCTGGGGATCATCGGCGTGACGAATGCGCTGCTGCAGGTGAGCGACTTCATGTTTGCGGTGTCGGTGATGACGATCGCGATGATGACGCTCGCGCTGTGCGGCATGGCGCTCGGATTCGGGACGCTATTTCCGCAGTTCGAGACGGAGAACGCCGCGCAGATCCCGACGTCGTTCGGCGGGTTGCTGTACATGATGGCGTCCGTGACACTGATCGCGGGCGTGATCGTGCTCGAGGCGCGGCCGGTGTATGGCTATCTCTCGGCGCAGTTCTACGGGACGCCCACGTCGCCGGTGGAGATGGTGCTTGGCTTTGGGCTCGCCGCCGCGCTGTGTATTGCCGCGACGCTCGTGCCGATTGGTATCGCGAAGCGGCGGTTGGAGGCGGTGGAACGTTAGGCGCGGCTCGCGACGGAGCGCTACTTCCCACCCTTGAACCAGAGGACGTAGTAGGCGGGGTGCTCGCCGAGCTCGCCGCTGCAGCCCGGCACCCCCGCCATCCTGTAGATGACACTTTGCGTGTACTCGGTCTCCGGCGACCCGCGCGGACTGGCGGCGGGATAGTACTCCACCAGCCGGAGATCGCTGGCAACGTAGACGGCCAATGGCCGCGATATGGGCGTGACCCCGTTCTCGAGGATGCATGCGTCGCCCGGAGCTCCAGAGCCACCATGCGAGATCGGCGTACTGTTCCCCGCCTTGATGGTGGTCGGCGCCGTCCCGAATCCGCCAGCGAACCCACGCAGCGCGAGGTCGAGCGGCGTCGATCCCATGCCATCGAGTTGCTCAGCGCCCACCACACGTGCGCTTCCCTCAATGTGAAAGCGCATCCGTCGGTCAAGGTCCTTCCACGCCGATTCCGATCGACCGTAGCCACTCTCAGCCGTGACGTGCACCTCGTCCAACTCCTGCGCGAGATTCCCCATTCGCAGGACGACGTCGCGTTCGTCTTGCTCCATCAGCTTCATGACGGAGGCGGCAGGACTGTAGC
This sequence comes from Gemmatimonadota bacterium, assembly GCA_030852985.1. GTDB lineage: Bacteria > Gemmatimonadota > Gemmatimonadetes > Gemmatimonadales > Gemmatimonadaceae > AG11. The sequence continues at coordinate 1,595 of JALYVY010000339.1, forward strand.
CCATCATCCTCGCACGCAGCGTCAGCACACCGGGCTTCACGTGCCGGAAGATGAATGAGCCGTCGCCGGCAGTCACGGTGCCGCGACCTGTGCCGATGAGCTGCACCTCGACGCCGTCGAGCGGAAAGCCCGCGGAGTCCGTCACGACGCCGCGGACGTACGAAGTGGACGTCATCGCGCGTTCCTCGCTGGCCCACACGACCACGGGATCCAGCGTATGTGGCAACGGCCGCAGGGTGACGGCGATTTCAACGCGCTCGTCGGCGCGCGAGGTCCAGTTGAACTGCGCAACGATGAAACCGATTTTTCGCGCCCATACTTCGTGCAGGCCAGTCGGGACCTGAGCAAGGGTGAACGCACCCGCGCCATCGCTCCGCCCCGCGACCGTCGTGCCGGGAATGGACACTTCGACGTCGCCGAGGGGTTGGCCGAGTGTGTCGTGGACGATGCCGGCGAGTGTGCCGGTGGTAGCCGGCACTCGCGGGCGATCGGGCGTCTGGGCCGCGAGCCTCGCGGCGGCTATCGTGAGCGCAGCGTAGCCTGCCAACGTCATCCGAAGCCAGAGCTCGGCCAAGGCCGACCAGGATGCACGACGATTCATCGGCCGATCCGAAGTCCGTCCATTCTCCGCTCCGTCTGTGATGAGACACATCGAGCCAGCGTTCACTGGCGATGCTCGGTGGCACCAACGACGGCAAGTTTGCGGTATACCGGCCTGCACTCAAGCCCCGCGACTTTCGCCAAGCAGCGAAAGGAGCCGCGGCGGCGTATCCGCCGAGGCGTCTTCCTCCAACCATTCTCCGAGCTCGATGAGAGTGAAGCCCGCGGCGATGGTGGAGTTCACGTATTCGCTCGTTGAGTGGCGATGTGCGGTGACGGCCACGGTTTCGCCGCTTGATGGATCGGCGAAGTGGGCCTGACCTCCGCGTAACTGCCGGAACGGATGAAGCTCGGATAGGAAGAGCTGCCCACCGCCGGTGAGCACACGGGCCGCCTCGGCGAAGATTGGCGGAAGGTTCTCGAGGTGCTCGAGGACCAAATTCCCAACGACGACGTCCGCGGACTCATCGCGCAGAGGCCATGCGCTGCGCAGGTCATGCCGGACAAACTCGACGTTGTAGGCCGTGACCCGCTCGCGCGCCACGGCGAGCATCCCGTCCGAGAAATCGAGTGCGGTGACTCTCGCCGCTTTCGTTGCAAGCCACGCGGTGTTCTTGCCAGTGCCACATCCGAGCTCCAGCACGTGCCGTCCGTGCAGGCGCAACGGCGCTCGGCGAAGTACGGTAGCATCGAGGTCGCGAGTGGCGTTGACGTCGCTGTCGTAGCTGGCGGACCAGCGGTCGTAGGCGCGGGCGACGTCACGCTCATCAGCCATGGAGCCCTGTTGCAAGGAGTCGTTGTGCGTGCCGAGAGGGGTGCGTCTACGAGCAATTGAAACTGCGATTTACCACGGAGGACACAGAGAACACGGAGGTCTGCAACAGAAGGCATACCAAAGAATCGCCGTTACGCTCTCCTCCGTGCTCTCCGTGTCCTCTGTGGTTTATCGCTTCTGTGGTTTATCGCTTCTGTGGTTTATCGCTTCTGTGGTTTATCGCTTCTGTGGTTTATCGCTGTTGAAGCCAGTGCGCGGCGCACCCAGTGCGTGCGACGCGGACGCCCGTCTGGGCACTAAGCCGCCAGCTGTCGCCCGCACGACGAACAGAACGACGATCCCGGTTCGGTCACCGCGCCGCCACAGAAGCCACACGCACCGGGCAGATAGAGTCCGCAGTTCGAGCAAAAAACTGCATCCGGTTCGGGACGTGGACCGCAGTTTCCACACGCCTTCAACCGTCCGCGATACGCGCGCACTGCCGCCTCAGCTGGATCGTCGGTCGGAGACACCAAAGCGCCACCGCGCATCGCGGCAAGAGCATTCTCGGTGTAGCGCGTCTTCAGCTCACCGTAATCCGAGTCCGAGAGCTTGCCGGTGGCGCGATCGAACTCGATTTCGCGTAGCGCCACCACCGCCTCCTGCTCCGCGGCATTCGCCACTTGAACGGCGGTCTCCGGCGCGCGAAACGTAGCGACGGCAGTGCCAGCGAACAGCGGAAAAAGCACGAACGCCAATGCGCCCACCGCGAGCAACGTCCCAATCGCGAGCGCCAGCACTATTCGTCCTTGCGGATAGCCGCGCGCAATCGCGCCATTTCGTCGTCGGTCCCGCTCGCCGACGCG
>JALYVY010000340.1 GCA_030852985.1 Gemmatimonadota bacterium
GGTGGTGGCGAGCGCCGAGGGCGGGCTGGTGGACTCGGTGCAGTGGAACGCGCTGGGGTATCCGGTGCGGCAGGCCGCGCGGATCGCGCAACGAGATAAGGAGTCCCAGCGAGTCATGCTGCGGCGTCATGGCGTAGCCCGAAGGCCCGGTGAGCTGCCGCGCGAACCCGTTCGGGTCGACGTCGATCGTGGTCCGCACGCCGTGACTGGACACAAGCGAGGCCGCCGAGCCATTGCTCGATCCCTGAACCGTCGTCACAAGGCCGCCGGCATCGGTGAGCGAGGCGAGCGCGCCCGACGCGTCGTATTGGAAGGTCAGGACGTTGCGCAGCGTCGTGGCGTCGCGGGTGGCGAGGTGCCGCCCGTCGTCGCCGAACACGTACAACTCGCTCCCGTCGGTGGACGGGAAGAAGAACTGGCCGTACTTCAATCCCGGCAGCGCCGGCGCCACCCGGTGAATCACCGGTGAGCGACTTGGCAGGTAGATCGTTCCGTCGGCCGCCTGGACGGCGTCAGGCACACTATACGTCGGGGTGGACGCGGCGAGCGTTCCGTCCGTCGGGACCGCGCCGCCGTTGCCGTTGCCGACCACGGTGTGCAGCATCCCGTCCGGCGTGATCTGCCGCACCTTGGCGCCGCCGTCCGACACCAGCGTCAGGATGCCGTCCGGCGATATGTGCAGCGAGCGAATCGACGCGATCTTCATGTCGAGGGCGCGTCGGTCGGTCAGGTCGACCGTGCTGCCGGGGCCTCCCGTGACGAGTTCCGACATGCCCAGGGACGTGATGCGCCGGATGCTGTTATCGACACCCGGGTCAGCGACGTAGATGGACTGGTCGGGACCGATGGCCATGCCGGACGGCGCGCAGAACGTGACGCGTCGCGCTGGTCCCGTGAGGGTGGGCACGTAACAGCTGCCAACGCCCGGGACGCCCGAGTATCCGCCGCCGTGACCGGCGACCCACTGCAGCCGGTGATCCAGACCGACGCGCCAGATCTGCCCGCTCACCATGAGGTAGAGCGTGCCATCTGGGCCCACGGCGCGGAGGTTGTTGCCTGGAGAAAAGTCGCGGACGGCAAGGGCATCCGCCCCCTCCGAGAAGCTGGGGTAGCTCCCGCCGAGGACGAGCGTTTTGGTCCCATCCGGGGTGCGCCGGTACTCACCCTCGCCGTCCGCGTAGTAGATGCTGCCGTCGGGACCCATCGTCAGTCCGGACACGTTCCCGCTGTTCACGAGCGTCCGCACGAAGCCGGTGGTGTCCATCTGCCGAATGCGCCCGAAGTCGAGCCAGGCAATCGACCCGTCGGGGCCCGCGGCGATCTGGGTGACCTCGCCAACGCGTGCGCTGTCGAGCGCTCCGTCGACGTAACCGAACACGCCGGTGCCGATCGCCTTGCGGATAACCGGACCGATGAGGTCTGCCTTGATGCTGGACCCGTCGCCCTTGTACAGCATCTTCCGGATCGGGTCGTACACGTGATGGGACGTCAGCGTCCAGCCGCCCAGTCCCTCACCCCGGGCATCCCATGCCCCGAGGAAATCCTTGAATACCGTGGAGGCCGAGACGAGCGTCCGCGTCTGGACGATGGGTGCCGTGAACGCCGTGGTATCCGTGGGGCTGGTGCCGAAGCCCTGGTCGTATACCACGCCGATCGGCCCGTACACACCGAAGTAGTAGTAGGACACTTTCACGCTGACCGGCTGCGGACCGTTCAGCCGGCGCCCATAGGCGTCGACGCCGTCCCAGGTGTAGCGCATAGTCCGACCGGGACGAAGCAATCGGCTCGTGTCCGAGCTCGCCTCGAACCTGTACGACACAGTTGGACTACACGAGACGCCGGGGGGACAGGCACCTACCACCGCGATCGTGTCCATGGGAGCAACGTCCCATTCTCGTCGCAGCTTCCGCCCGGCGATCGAGATCTCGACCGAAATGGCCTGAACGTTTCGCGGGACCGAATCTCGGGTGATCGGAATGTCGATCGTGCGCGCCGTGACATAACCTGGCGTGCGATCCGTCGAATAGTGCAGATCGAACGGAGTGTTCTGGACAGCAAACCGTTCGCCGAGAATCTGGTTCTGAACATTGATCTCGGAACCATCGCAGGTATTTGGCTCCTGAGGCTCCGTCTTCTGCTCCGGCGGCAAATTGGGGGTTCTGAAAAGGCGTGGCAAGAATGTGAAGTAGTTCCAATCCCAGATCGTGAAGTGCGTTATCGGTACGCGCCACAGCGTGGCGCCGGGCTGGTAGAGCGCCGCCAGACGTGAGAGCTCTACATCGTCGATGCCGAGCTTCGCCAGCGTGTCCGCGTTCGCCGCAAGGTTCTGCCCCTGCACGTCCACCGTGGCGACACCGCCATCGACGGACAGCACCTTGATGACGCGGCCGTTGGCCGACGGCTTCCAACTGTCCGCCTTCGGGTCGTAGTAGCCAGCGGGCACCAGGGCGCCCACCGGGAAGCCGAGGAAGTTGTCGGTATACGTGACGACGGGCTTGGTGAACCGCACCTCGGTGGCGCCCGCCGCGATCGCCTCGTCTGCCGAGTACTCCACGGCATAGGTGTAACCGGTGAACGACGCGAGGGTCGTCGGCATTGACTGCGGACCGCGCGCCCCGACGGTGTACTCAGTCGCGCGCACCGTCATGGAAGGCATGGCCCGTGTCGAGCCGTCGGGAAGCACCATCGACGCCAGCGTTCCCTGGCGGAACAGCAGTGTCGCCTGACGGCTCCCGCTCTCGTCCGTGACCGCGCTCCCGCGGGCTACCTCGATCGGCGACGCGAACCCGATATGCGTCGCGACGGTATCCGGAGCGAGGAGCGTCACGTCATCGAGCGCCGAGAACTCGTTCCACGCGGTCTGCACCTGACGCGTCGCGGAAAACAGGCCGGCCTTCGTGAACGAAAGCGTTACCGTGGCGCCGCCGGCGATGGCCATGTCGTACAGGCCGTTGTCGCGCGACACGGTGTAGCCCAGCTCGGGATGCCCAATGATCCGGACCGTCACGCCGCTGAGCGGAGTGCCTGCCCGCGTGAGCAGCCGACCGCGCACCACCGCGGCGCGCATCTTCGTGATGGCGCCCGTTGCGACACCGTGCTGTACGGCGTTCGGCCCGTTGTACAGAAATTCCGTGGCCGCACCGATCGTCGACACCACCGACGGCGCTGACGCCGGCGCGCCGAGCGATGCGTCGATCGGCACGAGGTCAAAGAGCCCCTTGGGCAGTGGCGGAGTGACTGGCGCGCTATTCGTGCGCGTGACGCTCCGCGTCGCCGTCGAGCTATTCCCCGCCGAATCGGTCGCCACCACCGTAAAGCTGTTCGCGCCAAGCGACAGCGGCATGCTCGCGCTGAATGCGCCGCTGCCTCCGAGTGCCGCCGCGACACCGTTCACCGTCACGTGCACGGCACTGGCGTCGGTCGCTGTTCCGCTCACCGTCGTCGTCTCGTCCTGCGTGCTCGCGCCGTTAGCCGGCGAAGTCACGTTCAACACGGGCGCGGTGGTGTCCAACGTTACCGAACGCGTCACCGTCGTCGCGTTGCCCGCAACGTCCGTCGCCACGAGCGTGACGCTGTTCGGGCCCTCGGACAGCGCAATCGTGGACTGGTAGGTCCCATCCGATGCGACGACCAGCGCCAATCCATTCAGCGTGGCGGTCACCACGGACGCATCGGTCACGGTCCCGCGCACCGTCACGGTATTCGTCTTCGTCAGCACATGGTCGCTCGGCGACGTCATCGCGACGACCGGCGCATCATTGTCCCGCTGGACGCTGCGATTCACCTGCGTGCGGTTGCCCGCGGCATCCGTCG
>JALYVY010000341.1 GCA_030852985.1 Gemmatimonadota bacterium
GTGGAGGGTACCCTGGGCGAGGAGCCGCTGGGTTGTGTTGTTGATGTTGTTGCCGGTGCCATCGAAGAAAATTGCGGCCGTGATTTTTACGCCCGTTTTGGTTTCCTTCTCGCGGGCGCGTACTGCGTCTCGCTCATGGCTTGCGGGGGTGACACCGCAGGCAATCCGGTTACTCCGCCACCTCCCGCGACGGTTTCTAGGGTTTTGGTGACGCCCGATTCTGCCTCGGGCTATGTGGGCGACAACGTGACATTCGCTGCGCGGGCTTTCAGCGCATCCGGAACTGAGATTGTCGGCCGCACCGTGACATGGGCATCGCTCGATGCCGGTGTTGCGACAGTTTCGAATGGCAACGTGGTCTTCGTTGCCCCCGGGACCGCACGCATCACCGCGACGGTCGATGCGCAGTCCGCGACAGCGATGGTCATCTCAAATCGGCCACCGCTTGCGCGCGTTGTGTTAACGCCAGCTGCCCTGCTCTTGGGAATAGGTCAGATCACCACGCTGACCGCCGTCGCCACGGATCGCGCTGGCGCGACGATGAGCGGTCAGGCGTTCACCTTCACCTCAACGAATAGCGCGGTCGCTGCCGTCTCGAGCTCTGGTGTCGTGACGCCAGGTGTTACCGGTTCGACCGCGATCATCGCGACGGCAACCGGGCCGACGGGTACTTTCGCCGACACGTCCCTCGTCACGGTCGGTGGGAGCGCTCGGCTCGCCATTGCACTGCCCGACACGGTCATCGGCCCGAATCAGACGCTCAAGATCACCGGCGCTGGTCTCGCTGGCGCTACGGCGAAGGTCGGTGGAATCGCCGTCGCACTCTCGAACGTCACCGCGGTGTCTGCGGAGCTGGTGATTCCCGCGAGTCTGTTCCAGCCATGCCTCCGTGCCGGCATCACCTATCCTGTCTCCCTGAAGGTCGGCGCAGATTCTCTTGTCGGGCAGTTGGCCGCGCAGGCGGTACCAGTTCAGATATCGCTCGCGCCAGGCCAGCACGTCATCGTGCAGAGCGGACTCGATCTCGGATGCCCTATCGCAACGAGTAGTGGTGGTACGTACGTCCTGATGCCGTACACGTGGGACAAGTCGTACAAGGGGGTGAGCGTTCCGGCTTTTAGCGGCCCGCGCCCGAGCGTTGCCGTGGCCGTTGGCGTCATCAACTCTCCACTGACCTCCGCGGCACTCGCATCGGTCAGCCGCAACGTCCTCGCGTTGCCGTCGTCGGCAATTCGCGATGCGGTACGCCACGCAACTTTGACGCGGTTCATGACAAGCGGCGCGCATGGCATCTTAGCAAGCTTCATTGAAGGGAGCCCGGCGGCCGCGTTTCCGACTCGCGCATCAGCCAGTCGCTCGACCGGCTCGCGCGCACTGCTCTCACAGTCGGCGTCACCGCTATGCGGGCCGGCGATGGCCTATGGCGCGACCGCCTCGCGATGGACGCATCGCGAAGTCAACGGCTGGGCCGACAATCACAACCGTCTCACCGACCCGGTTGAGCCTTGGTACGTCGCCTCAGTCTCGAACGAACTCGCCGTCGTCGTGGATTCGATCATGTGGCGCAAGATGTCCACGGACGCCTCGATCAAGACCCGCCTCGATCAGTTGACAGCGCAGTATGACACAACGGTTGCTCCGCTGTATACGCGCTATAGCGGACACGCCATCTCTGACAATGACGGAAACGGGCACGTCATCGTTCTCATGCCTTTCTGGGGATCGACCTTGAGGAATGGCTCGTCGCCGGAAACGAACTTTGCTTCGGGCGGAGGCTTTACCGACTGTCCGGCCGGAACGAGCAACGAAGCGATCTTCCTAACGAGCGTTGAAGGCGTTCTTTCGGACCCAGCCGACTCGCGCTACACACCTCCGAACGTTGGCAATGCCGTCTCGCTCCTTTCACACGAAGCGACTCACGCATTGGATTTCAGCGCACGCCCCGTCGGTACCAGTGAAGCTTCATGGGCCACTGAGGGGGTGGCCGAGCTTGTCCGGTTTCTTTGGACGAATGGCGCGAACGCGAATTCCTTGAAGGGCAACCTGCCATTTCCAGCCGCTCGCGCCCTCGGCTCAGCAACGGCGTCCTCCAATGGCTGCCTCTCTCCGGATCTCACTGCCCTCATCGGCTTCACCAGCGTCGATAACCTCTACTATCCAAATCAGGATTACCGCGCGTACAACCTCGGCTGCCATTTCCTGAGGTATACGCTCGAGCAGGCCGATCTTGCCGGGATTACGAACGAGGCAGCGCTGACCCGATTCTTTGCGCAGGCGGATAGAAGCAGCACGCAGGTGATCTACAACGGCATGCTCGGTACGTCGAAATCGGCGCGCGACGTCTTCGGTGAGTTCTTGATGTCGTGGGCAGCGGATGAAGTCCCCGGTGCCAGTGCGGTCGTGCAGGACCGCAGCTACCAACTGAAAAACGCGTGGACCGGACTATCTGCCGGCGACGTGTGGAGCATTCCCGAAAAGACCATTACTCCCGGGACGGCGGTTGTGACGACGCTCTACGAACCGTCAGTGCACTACTACCAAGTCGTGACGTCCGGAGCCATCTGGGTGACGTACGCGGCACCGAACGGCGCACCGGTTCCCGTGGATCGCACATCTATTGGAATTCTTCGCGTGAAATGATTCACACGCCTCCACCGGTATTGAACGGTGGAAGTGCCGTTCTCGGCGCGTTGAACGCGGCGCGCGCAGGCGCGCTGCTCGAACAAGTACGACTGCTCACTATGCAGGCCGAGTTCAACGAGATGAACTGTGCGGCCAGAAGCGTCATGCGTTCGCCCTTAACTCAACTCATGGAGAGCTGATGTCTTTCTACAACAGCTTCATGTCAACGACGCAAGCGATCAACACCATCAACGCCCGCCGAACCGCGCTGGCCGTGAGTGGGATGCTCGAGCAACAGCTCGCGAGCAGTGAGCAAGCCGAAGCGCGACGGCTCCGTTTGGAGGGCCTCAAGAGCGTTGTATTCGAAGGTGCGAAGATTGTGCGGGAGGCGGGCACTCTACTCCCGACATCCGCGCCGGCCGCATTCTACCTCGCGCTTCGCGCAGCACCCATTTTCGGTGCGAATGGTGTCCGCGACGCCGATCTTCCGGACTTCCAGGATAAGGCCTTTCATCACGACGTCGCGATTCGGCGCAGCGAGATTGAACAGAGTGCGCGCCAGAGTGTGGACATGGCCACGGCAGCACGCATCGAGCGCATCACCCAGCTCGATGCCATCATTCCCCAAGTTCGTGCACTCGCGGCCTGGTTGCAGATCATACCGCTAGAGAAGGGTCCGCTGAACAGCTTGAGCACTAATGAAGGTGGCATCCGAGGGTTGGTCAACATCATCGGATTCCTGTTCTTCGGCAGTCTGATCGTGTTCTGGCTCGTCGGCCTGTTCGCTCCGATTATCGCTGGCCTTCTAGGCCTCTTGATATGGGCCTACATCCCGGTTGTGGTCGCACAGCATGTTCGCAGTCCGGGGCTTCGGCAGAAGGCAACGCAAATCCTTGGCACCGCCGGGTTGAGCCTTCCTCCTTCGCTCGGCGTGTGGCGCATCAAGGAGAATGCCGCCGAGATACGGGAGAGTCTTGCAGGCGTTCCCGAAATCGCGGGGCTCGGCGCGTCGGATCTTGAGCCGAGCCAGGTGCAGGCAGTGGCAGCTCAACTCGACACTGAGAGAAGTCACCTATGGCAACAGGTCTTTGGCCCGTTCGAATCGCAAGCGCAGCCTTCTACGCACGCCATCTCCCGGCGACTGCTGTGAGGTCCACGACGAAGCAACGAGCACCACTCATGGCG
>JALYVY010000027.1 GCA_030852985.1 Gemmatimonadota bacterium
GAAGGACGGTGTCTTCTCGCCACGAAGCTTGAGGACGTCAAAGGCGTGAATCATCCCGATAACGTTGTCGAGGGAGCCATCGTAGACCGGCACGCGACTGAACGCCGAGGTGGCGACTTCCTCCGCGATCTCGCGGGAGCTGACGTCGCGCGAGATCGCGAAAATCTCCTCGCGCGGAATGAGGACGTCGCCAACCATCTTTTCACCGAACTGCATCACGCCGGTGATGATCTCCATCTCCTCGCGCTCCCCAACGCCCTCCAGTTCTCCTTCGCGCAGCAGGTCCTGGATCGTGTCGCGCTGCGCGAGCGACCGGTGCTCAAAACGCCGGCTGGCGAGGCGACCCGCCGCCACGATCGGCGACGCGATGAGCGCGGCGGCCTCCAGGAGCGGAGACAACAGCGACGCCACCTGCGGTGCGAACCGTCGTGCAAGAGCGCGCGGCAGCAACTGGCCGAGGACGACGACCGCCGCCGCGAAGGTCGCAATTTCGGTCGCCAGCACCTTCACGTTCAGCGAATGATCGCTCGCGACGAGCTCACCGCTGAGCACGAGGATGATCGCCACGGTCGCGCTCGCGGCGATGATCAACCGTTGCGGTCGCTCGAGATATACCAGCGCAGCGCTGGAACCGCGCAGTTGCTGCTCCACCCAGTGGCGCAGCCAGATGCGGCTTACCGAGCGCATGGCCATTCCCCCCGCGGTCAGCGCAGCGACCGAGAAGACGGAGAGCACGAGGAGCAACCCCGCGGCTGTCATTCGTTCTCCAGGGGCGGTTCGGCACTCACCCGCTCGAAGTACACGCGTTCGATACGGCGTCCGCGCACGCGTTCCACAACCATGCGATACGAGCCCACGATGGCAGACTCGCCGGCGCGGGGCACGCGACCAAAGGTCTCGTATACCAGCCCGCCGACCGTCTCGATGTCATCCTGCTCGAAGGCGTGGCTCAACAGCTCACTCAGCTCGGCGAGCGAGATACGACCGTTCACCCAGAAGCGCGTTCCGGCCTCCTGCTCGATCTCCGGCTCCTTGTCGTCATACTCGTCGTTGATCTCGCCAACGATCTCCTCCAGCACATCCTCGATGGTGATCAGCCCCGCGGTGCCCCCGAACTCGTCACTGACGATGGCGATGTGCGTATGACTCGCCTTGAACTCGCGGAGCTGCACGTCGATCGGCTTTGACGTGGGGATGAACGTCGCGGGGCGGACGAGCGTGCGCCAACCCATCATTGGCTCATCGTCGTCGATGACGAATGGCAGGAGATCCTTCGCGTAGAGAATGCCGATGACGTTGTCCAGCGTTTCCTCGTACACGGGGAAGCGCGCGTGCTCGCTGCTCCGCACGCGATCGACCGCCTCGCTCCAGCGCGTCGTGCTGTCAATGCCGACGATGTCAACACGCGGCACCATCACTTCGCGCACGGCGGTGTCGCCGAGCGAGAACACGCCGTGGATCAGTGCTTCCTCGGCGCGTGAGACGTCCGCCTCAGCGGCGACCACCTGCCGAAACTGTTCGGTGGCTTCCTCGCGCTGCTCCGCGCGCTCCTCGATCGAGGGCGCCGGCATCAGTCGCTCGAACATGGAATCGAGGGCCGCCCCCAGCTTCAATACCGGCGAGAGCAGTATTTCGAGCGCGCGCACGAGTGGCGCGAACTGCAGGATGAACCGCGGGGCAGTGGCGAAACCCAGTGAGCGGCCAATACCCTCGACCAGCACAACCACCACGAGTGCCGCCGCCAGCGCGATGGCCGCACCACGAATGCCGTCGCCGCGGTAGATGCCAAGGCAGCGCGACAGCGCCGCGCCCGTGAGCACGTGCGCGAGCACCCGTGACAGCGCCAGCGCGCGATGTGCGCGCTCGCGTCCGCGAATGGCGCCAACCACCGCTGGTGACGGCTCGAGCTCCGCGTCGCCGCCGAGCAGTGCTCCGTCCGCGGCGGCGGCAAGTGTCGCGACAGCGACCGCCCCCGCGGCGACGCCGAGTGCAATGGCGTTCATGCGGAGAGCAGCAGGCGTTTCAGCAGCCGCTCCTGCTTACGCCACATGACTGAGTCGTAGCGCGCGTCATCAATCGGATGATCGTGCCCCGCCACGTGCAGCGTGCCATGTACCACCAGCCGGAGCAACTCCTCGCGAATGCCGGATCCGTGCGCGATGGCATTGCGGCGAGCGACCGCGGGTGCGATGTAGACGTCTCCGGTGAGTGGCCTACCTGCCGCAACCGGTGCGAACCCGAACGAGATCACGTCGGTGGCTCCGGAGTGCGCCAGATGCTCCCGGTTCAGCCTGGCCATGCGACGATCGCTCACGAACGTGACCGACACGTCGGCATTCCGCACGCGCTCACCGCGCAGCACCGAGGCGACGACCCGCTCCACGCGTGCTCGCCCCACCGGAATGCGCACCTGCTCCGTTGCCACGTGCACCACGAGCGTCACGATCCTAGTCGCCATCCTCCGCGTACGCCTTGATGATGTCGCGCACCAGCCGGTGGCGGACCACATCGACGTCCGTGAAGTAATGAAAGGCAATGCCCTCGATTCCCGGGAGGATACGCTCCACCTGCATCAACCCCGACTCCTCGCGCTTCGGCAAGTCGATCTGCGTCTTGTCACCGGTGATCACGATCTGTGAATTCACGCCGAGCCGCGTGAGGAACATCTTCATCTGCATAGCGGTGGCGTTCTGTGCCTCGTCGAGGATGACGAACGCATCGCTCAGCGTGCGTCCCCGCATGAACGCGAGCGGTGCGATCTCGATGACCCGCGTCTCGAGCGCCTTCAGCACGCGCTCCTGCGGCATCATCTCGTCGAGCGCGTCGTAGAGAGGACGGAGGTATGGATCGACCTTCGCCTGCATGTCGCCGGGTAGGAAGCCGAGGCTCTCCCCCGCTTCGACAGCCGGACGCGCGAGGATGATGCGCTTGACGCGTTTCTTCGTGAGCGCATCGACGGCGGCGGCCATCGCGAGAAACGTCTTGCCCGTACCGGCGGGCCCGATGCCCACCACGATGTCGTTCTCCGCGATCTTGGCGAGATACTCGGCCTGCCCGCTCGTTTTCGCCTGGATGAGCTTGCGCACGCCAGGCAGCGCGATGCGCCCCTCCATCGGCCCACTGCCATTGCCATTTTCGCCCACAGCGCCGTCGTCTTCGCTGAGGCGCAGCACATCGTCCGGCGTGAGCTCCGAACGCTGGCGCGCGCGCTCCACCATCCGGCGACCGATCTCGCTCGCTCGGCTCACGAGCTCCGCGGGCCCGGTGAGGGACATCGCATCGCCGCGCAATGCCACCTTCACGCCGCAGAGGCGTGAGAGCTCGACCAGGTTGCCGTCGTTGACACCCGCGAGCGTCAGCATGTCGGCGCCCTCGGTGGAAACCCGCTGTGTGACTGAACCGTCGCTCAAGCGCTAGGACTCCAGTTGGATGTGCAGATCTTTCAGATCCTTCGGGGGAACGACGGATGGCGCGCCTTCGAACAGCGCGCGCGCCGCCGTGGTCTTCGGGAAGGCGATCACGTCGCGGAGCGAGGCCGCGCCGGCGAGCAGCATGGTGATGCGATCAAAGCCGAACGCAATGCCACCGTGCGGTGGCGCGCCGGCGCGCAAACCTTCGAGCAGGAAGCCAAACCTGCTTTGGGCTGTTGCTTCATCGATCCCAAGCAGCGCAAATATCTGTCCCTGCACTGCGGGATCAGCGATGCGGATGCTGCCGCCGCCCAGCTCCGTGCCGTTCAGGACGAGATCGTAGGCCAGCGCGCGTGCGCGCCACGGCTCGCTCGCGAGGAGCGCGACGTCGTCCGGATGCGGTGCCGTGAAGGGATGATGGACTGCGGCAAGCGTGCCCGTCACAGGATCGCGCTCGAACATGGGAAAATCGGTGACCCAGACGAACTCGTTCGCGTTCGGCGGTACCAGTGTTAGCCGCTGTGCCACCTCCTGCCGCACGCGATCCAGCGCCGGATTCGAAACGTGATCCTCGGCGGCGATGTAGAGGCCAAGGTCGCCATCGGCCAGTTTCAGGATGGACAGCCCTTCCTCGCTCAACACCTTTCCGACGGCGCCTTCGACCACACCATTCGCGCGCTTGATGCGCAGCAGGCCGCGAGCCCCAGCGCCCTTCGCGATAGCGTCGATCTCGTCGAGCTGCTTCCGCGACAGCGTGGCCCCGCCCGGCACGCGAATGCCGCGCACACGTCCGCCCGCGGCAAGCGCCGGTGCGGTGAATGGGAACTCCACGCCGTGAAATGCGTTGCTGACGTCCTCGATCTCGAGCGCGTAGCGCATGTCCGGCCGGTCGATGCCGAAGCGCTCCATGGCATCCGCATACGAGATGCGCCTGACCCGCCCCGCGGGAAGCGAACTTCCCCCTTCACTCCATAAGGCGCGAATGAGCTCTTCGGCGAAATCGATGACGTCCTCCTGCCCCACGAACGACGCCTCGACGTCGATCTGCGTGAATTCAGGCTGACGGTCGGCGCGGAGGTCCTCGTCGCGGAAGCAACGAGCGATCTGGAAGTAGCGGTCGTAGCCCGCCACCATCAGCAGTTGCTTGTAGATCTGTGGTGACTGGGGCAACGCATAGAATTCCCCAACATGCACTCGGCTGGGGACGAGGTAGTCGCGCGCGCCTTCGGGCGTCGGCTTGGTGAGGATGGGGGTCTCGATCTCGAGGAACCCGCCCTCCGACAGGAAACGCCGCGTGCGCTGAAGCAGGCGATGCCGAAGCTCGAGATTGCGCTGGAGATCTTCGCGCCGGAGGTCGAGGTGGCGGTGACGGAGGCGCAACTCCTCCGCGGGCAGCGGCTCGTGCTTGCCGCGCGCGACGGGAATCGCCGGCGTGGCAGCGGGCCCCACGACGCGCAGGGAAGTCGCCCGGACCTCGACGTCGCCCGTCGCCATGTCCGCGTTGCGCATGGCGGTTGGGCGTTCGGTGACCGTGCCTTCAATGAGCACCACGGTCTCCGCGCCGAGCGTAGCGGCCGCGGCACTCGCGTCGGAATTCGCGGACGCGGGGTCGAAGCACACCTGCACCAGGCCAGCACGGTCGCGGAGGTCGACGAAAATGAGGCCCCCAAGATCGCGACGGCGATGGACCCATCCGGCGATACGCACGGTTTCGCCAACATGCTCGGGCCGAAGGGCACCACACGGGTGCGAGCGGAGGCTCGTGGAGAGCGATGTCGCGGACATTTATTCGGGTAAGAGGCAGAAGGCGCTCGCCACGGTGACGACCGCTCGGCACTGAGGAGCAGCGGCACCAGATGGCACTCGGCGATGCACTGCGTGTGACGCACCGACCTGGGTTGCCAGGGACTTCCGGACTGAGTGGGTCATCAACGCGTGTTCAGGGTGCGCATTCAACCGGTGAAGTTAGCTTGCTTGGAGGCAGGCCGGTACTTGGCTCAGACGGCGGACGGGTGACCTCCCGCTCTGGGCCCGCATCGCTTCGCTCGCTCTTCAGCTCTCTGCCCGCGTCGCTACGCTCGCTCTGCTGCTCTACGGAGCGCCAGATACCCAAGCGAGGTAGTTTAAGGGCAGGGCGCAGGAACCACAGGGCATATCGTGGAGTTCCTGTGCACACCCAAGTCGCACTGTACCAAGCGAGTAGCCCGTGACCGAGCGCCTGAACCTTCTCAACCTGATCCCCACCGATGCCGAAGCCGCGCTTGCGGCGGCCATGGGCGAGTTGGGGCAGCCGGGGTACCGGGTTGGGCAGGTGCTGCGCAGGCTCTGGGACGCGCCTGTGGCGAGCTTTGCGGACATGACCGAGTTGCCGGTTGCGCTGCGGAATGATCTCGAAGCCCGCTTCACCATCCCCCGCCTCGAACTCTCCTTCCGGCAGGCGTCGACGGACGGCACGCAGAAGTTCCTCTTTCGGCTCCACGACGGCGAGGCAATCGAGAGC
Organism: Gemmatimonadota bacterium; assembly: GCA_030852985.1. Classification (GTDB taxonomy): domain Bacteria; phylum Gemmatimonadota; class Gemmatimonadetes; order Gemmatimonadales; family Gemmatimonadaceae; genus AG11. The sequence goes on from JALYVY010000027.1 coordinate 5,911, forward strand.
GTCTCCATCCCTGATGGCAATCGCGTCACGCTGTGTATCTCGTCGCAGGCGGGCTGTGCATTGCAGTGCGCGTTCTGCGCGACGGGCGCCATGGGCTTCAGCCGAAACCTCGACGTCTATGAGATCGCAGGGCAGGTCCGCGAGATGCGCCTACTCGATCCGCCCATCGAGGTCACGAACATCGTCTTCATGGGCATGGGCGAGCCCATGATGAACTGGAAGGCCGTGGATCCGACGCTCACCCTGCTCAACGATCCACGCGCACTCGGCATCGGCGCTCGGCACATCACCATCTCCACCGTCGGCGTGCTGCCCGGCATCATCGCACTCGGCAAGCGTCCGGAGCAGTTCCGTCTCGCGATCTCCATCCACGCCCCGACGGACGAGCTCCGGCAGCAACTCATGCCGATCAACACCAAGTTCCCCCTGAAGGATGTCATCGAGGCGGCGAAGGTATTCGATCGTCGCGTGACGTTCGAGTACGTCATGCTCGGCGGCGTGAACGACGGGATCGAGCAGGCGCGCGAGCTTGCCGCACTGGCAAGGGAATGCCGTGCGTTCGTCAACCTCATTCCGCTGCATCCCGGTGGCTCGCAGGGGTTCGTCCCCACCTCGGGGAACGAGATCTCCCGCTTCGCGCGCCTGCTGCGCGATCGTGACGTGGAGGTTGCTGTGCGCAAGAGCCGCGGCATGGACATCGCCGCCGCGTGTGGGCAACTACGGGTAGAGCGGCTGGGTCGGCGGGTGCCACGAAGTGCCGAGCAGCACGGTGACGTCCAGGTAGCGTGAGCTGTCGGGCCTGAGTTCGGCTCGCGCCCTCGGGCCGAGGAGTCGCGCGATCGCAGCGGCCCACGCCTGATGACCTGAGCGGTCGAGGACGAGCGTGCTGTCGAGCGAGGGACCGCCGGTGCTCACGCTGACGACGTCGAAACCCTGGTCGCGCAGCACCCGGGTGGCACGACGAGCAAGACCGCGCGTGTGGGTGGTGTTGATCACTTCGACGCGCACGCGCTTTCCAGCCGGAGCCCGCGCGGCACTGTCGGCCTTCGCGACGACCGTCGGCCTGAAGAGCCCCCGCCGCGCGCGGAGTGCGAATGCGCTGCCAGCGATCACCACGAACACGAGCGCCAGGCCGAGCAGGACGCGGCTGCGCTTCAACGGGACTCGTTCCAGAGCTGCACGGTCTGCGGGTACAGCTGCATGCCTTCGCGCAAAGACCATTCGAGTCGCGCGCGAACGACCTGGCGAAACGTCGCGTCGAAGTCGCGCGGCACCTGCGCGGCGAGGTACGCGCGGTCGGCGCGCGAGAACTTCCGTCCTGGCTCGAGATAATCCGCCATGTACAGGGCGCGCCCGAGTCGGCCCCACGCGGGCGAGCCGACGGTGTGGTAGCGAATCGCGTCGATGAGGTCCCTGCGTTTCTCCCCTTCGGCGATAAGCTTCTCCGCGGCTGCGGGGCCGTGCAGCATGTCGAGGGTGAAGCCCGGCAGGTCGCCCGCGAGAGATCGCAACTCCTCCTCATCGGCGTCGCGTAGCGCGTCGTGCAGAAGGCCGGCGTCGTTCCATGCCGCACGTTCAGCACGCGGCAGCTTCAATGCACTTGCCCATTCATCGAGTAACGTCGTCACCCGTCCGATGTGTGCGCGCCGCTTGTCACCCACGACTGCCCAGGTGGGCACCTGCACATCGAACTTGCTCATGCGGCGAGGATGGCCTGGAGCTCGGCCAGCTCTCGTTGCCAGAATGCGCGCGCCGTGAGGCCGGGATGCGGTAGCTCCAGCGATTTTTCCGAGCTACGCACGACCCCGAACGACACGATGTCGAGATCGATCGTTCGGGCACCCCACCTTCTCCCGCGGACACGACCGAGTGTCCGCTCGATTCGTTGCAGCTCGGCGAGTAGAACATTCGGCGGGAGCGTTGTGGACACTGCCACCATCTGGTTGATGTAGGCGCCCTGCACGGAGTTTCCGATAGGGGCGGTTTCCTCGACGCTGCTCGCGGCGAGCATCGTCACGTCCTTGATGAGGGTGATCGCGGCACGTGCAGCGCCAAGGTACGCCATTCGATCGCCCAGGTTCCCGCCGAGCGCGATGAACACGGTGTCACGCACGGGAGCGTTCGATGGACACCGACGCATGGGCAAGCGGGCCGCCGAGCGCAACGTGCGGCTTTCGAATCGTGACCCGGCACCAGGCAACGCCGTGAATGGCTAACGCGCTCGTGGCAAGCGATTCGGCAATGAGCTCGAGAAAGGTGAGTGGACCGGCGTCGATGGTGGCGCGCGTCACTTCGTACAGCGCGCGATAGTCGAGCACCTCGGCGGTGCTGAGCCCGTGCCGGACGATGAGGTCGACTTCGAGAGGCTGCGCCAAAATGCGCTCGTGCGGCAGGACGCCTACACACGTGTGGAAACGCATGCCGATCAGCGCGACTTCGGTACGGCATGCTTCGGATGGCGTGGACACGTTGCGCAACGTATGCGGGCCGGGGAGGCCGGTCAATTCAGGCGACGTTGGTGATGCGCCGCGTGAGCTCGCCAAGATAGGTCGCCACGTTGCGCAACTCCTGCGTTGCACCCTCGAGCTCGCGTAGCGCCGTGGCCTGGTCGCGCGCGCTGCGGGTTACCTGCTCCGCGCCATCGCGATTGCGCGCCGAGATGGTGGCGATGCGCTTCACGCGCTCGCGCAACTTTGCGAATTCGAGCTCCTGGTCGCGCGAGGTCACGGCGATGCGCTGCGCGCCTTCCGCCGAACTCTCGGTGGCGTCCACGATGAGGTCGAGGGCCTGTCGCGCCTGTTCGGAGAGCGTCTCGACGTCCTGCACGATGGTTTCCCCGCGTGACATCTGGAAGGCGACGCGGCGCATCTGCTCCTCGAAGGCCCCAACAATGTCGCCGGCTTCATCGGACGCCCGCGCACTCTGCTCCGCGAGCTTCCGTACCTCATCGGCCACGACGGCAAACCCCTTGCCTTGAATGCCGGCGCGCGCGGCTTCGATCGCGGCGTTCAACGCGAGCAGGTTCGTCTGATCCGCGAGCTCGCGGATGACCGCGATGAACTCGGTGATGCGCTTGACGCTGGTGGCCAGCTCGCCGATCTGGGTGCCGCTCTCGCCCACGAACACCTTCGCGCCAACCAATCGCTCGATCGCGGTGGCGATGGTGTGGCGATGCTCGCGCGCAATCTCCGTTGCGCGCTGGCTCGCCTCGGCTGCCGCGCTGCCGTCGCGCACGACGTCCTGCGTGGCCGCGTGGAGTGTGCCGGTCACCTCGATGGATCGGTCGAGTTGCTCACCCTCTTCCATGATGCCCCGACTGATGTCGGCGATCGTGCGCGCGACCGACTCACCGCCGCCACGCAGTGCGCGCGCCGACGCGGTGAGCGTCTCGAGCTGGCTGCTCACCCGTGTCATCGATGCGAGCAGCGGCAGGCGAAGGTCGTAGATGTGAATCGTGGTCGCGAGCTGCGACGCGAAGCGCTTCATGAGCGCGGCGTCCTTGACGGTGTACGCATCGGGCTTGTGATGCTCGAGCTCCAGGATGCCGACGGTGCGATCGCCGAACTTCAGCGGAATGAGGAGCAGGCTGCGCGCCTGGGTGCGGCCCGGCAGGATGCGCTCGTCGCGCAATACGTCGGGCACGTTGATCAAGTGGCCCGTCCGGAGGCTCTCCTCACGCAGTGCCGAGAGATTACCGTCGGGTATGCGCGGCGGCTCGAGGTAGCCTTCGTGCCCGCGATAGATGTGAACGAGCACGTCGCCTTCATACCGCCCTATGCGGAACTCGCGCCAGTCGACCAGCCGATGTGCGAGCATCTCGATGCGACGAAACGCGTCGGCCATGTCGCCTGCGGTCGACACGATTTGTTCCATCGCGAGGATCTTGTTGAGCTCTTCCGCCGCGATCGATTCCTCCAGGATGCGTTGCGCCAGCAGGCCAGCGCCGGCCAGCACGACACCAACCAGCGCCCATCCGACGGGAGTCAGGTTGCCGAAGGCGAGCAGCAACATCGCGACGGCGATCGTGCCGGCGCCGAAGGCAATGACCTCGTAGCGCAGGATGAGGGACTTCTCCTCCTCCAGGAGCTTGTCGCGGAGAAGCAGCGTGAAGTAGAGGAGGAGCCGACTCGCCAGGAAATAGGCGAATACGAGGAGTGCGAGCGCAGGCAAGGTTTCCGCGCTGAGACGGGTCTGCTCGCCGTTCATGGTGACGGTGGCCCACGCGAACAGGCCAAAGGAGGAGATGAGCGCGACCACTTCGCGACCCGCGTTGATGCACGCGATGTCCCATCCCTTCTTGATCAGCAACGAGTCCGCGATGACGATACCGAGCCAGAGCGAGAGGGCGCTCGTTGGCGCCCCGGCGATCAGCGCGCCGGCGAGCGCGGGCATCGACAGCAGGTTCAGCGATCCATACTTCGTGAGGGGGATCTGCTGCGTGCGCAGATACACCACCGTCACGATAAGCACACCGATCGCGATCGGCTGATCGTGCCACCGGGGATCGAGCAGGAGCGACGTCGCGAGCAGCACGGCGCCGAGGATACCAACGGCGCGGGCGTATGCCGCGAGAAATCCACTCACGCTATGCGCCGTCTATGCCGCGCCGAAGCTCCGTCGCCAGGGCGACGGCGGCTGCGACACTCGTCTCGGCCGCACGCACGATGGCGCTGCCGACCACGACGCCATCCGCCAACGCCGCCGCGGCGCGCGCCTGCGCCGCGGTGGCGATGCCGAAGCCGATGCAGATGGGTAAGCTGGTGGCCGCGCGCAGCCGCGCCGCGGTTGCCGGCAATTCGGAGGAGAGGGTCGCCTGCTCCCCCGTCACACCGAGGCGACTGATCAGGTAGACGAAGCCCTGCCCCGTCTGCGCGATCTGCTCCATGCGCCGAGAGGGCGTCGTGGGCGCGACGAGGCGAATGAAGTCGAGCGGGCCGTCTGCGAGCCAGCCTTCACGGACCGGATCGGCGCCCAGCGGCAGGTCGGTCACGAGCACGCCATGCGCACCGGCATCTGCTGCGCGACGCAATGCGTCATCACCTCCGCGAAGCAGGGGGTTGAGGTAGCTGAAGAGCACCACCGGCACCGAGAGCGCCGCGCTGGCGATGATCTCCAGCACCTCGTCGAAGCGAACGCCCTGATCGAGCGCCCGCTGCGAGCTCGCCTGGATGACCGCCCCGTCGGCGAGCGGATCGGAAAAGGGAACGCCCACTTCGATGATGTCCGCGCCGGCGTGCTCCAGTCCCTGCAGGAGCGCGATGCTCCGCTCGGGATCGGGATGACCGGCGGTGACGTAGGGAACGAACGCCTTTCGCGACGCGCGTCCCAGATCGGCGAAGCGCTGGGCGATCGCGTCAGGTGAAATAGTCGCCAACTCTGATGCCATACCGCTCGGGGTTCTCCGTCTTGATGATCGTGCGCAGGTAATCGCCCTCCGCGCTCTGCTCCGCGAGGTCGCGCAATGAGCCCGGATGCAGCAGGTTGCCCTGCTCGTCACTGATGATGCGCACGATGGGGCGCGACAGCATCTCCGGGACAGGATTCGCCGCGTGCACGATGCCGAGCTCGAAGGTGTCGAGAATGACGAGCGTGCCGACGGGATAGATACCCGTGAGGTTGATGAACGCCTTCACGACGACCGGGTCCATGCCGCGGCGCGGATTGTCACGCATCTCCATCATCACCTGCGCCGGCGTGAGCGGCACGGTCTGATAGGAACGGCGCGACGTGGCCGCGTCGAATCCATCGGCCACCGCGACGATCTTGCTGAACATGCTCATGGACCGCTCGCGGATGACTTTCGGGTATCCGGTGAGGTCGATCTTCATGTGGTGCTCGTGCGCCACGATCATCGAGCGGTATGGCAGCTCCTGCTGTCCGCGAAACTGGAAGAGCGCGAGGGCGCCCATCCACGGGTGCGCTGCGATGAGGCGCCACTCGTCATCGGTGAGCCCGCCGGTCTTGTTCAGCACGTCGTTCGGCACGCGTGACTTCCCGATATCGTGGAAGAGCGCTGCCATGCCGAGATCATACAACTGCACCTTCCCGAAGCCGAGACGCTTGCCCAGTGCGACGGAAAAGATGCAGACATTGACGCTGTGCGTGAACGTGTACTCGTCGTAGTCGCGGATGGTGGTCAAGCCGATCAGCGACGTTTCCTCGTTGAGGATCTGGTCGACGATGCCCTGCACCACACGCTTGATCTTCTTGATGTTGGGGCTGCGGCCGAGGCGAACGGAGGTCATGAGATCCTTCGTGACCGCCACCGACTGCGCATACGTCTTTTTCGCGACTTCCTTCGACTTCTCGAGATCCAGGTCATCGACCTGTTGCGCCATGGGCTCGCCGATCTCGAAGATGTCGAGCTCCTGCTGCTTGAGTCGCGCCAGGAGCTGCTCGAAGCGCGCCGCGGGCTGCTCGCTCGACGGCACATTGAGGAGCGCGAGAAAGCGCTGCCAGTCTCGTATCGTCGGGGTGCGATGCAGCTGGAGTGAACCGATGCCGGCGCCACGAAAGACCGTGAGCAGGTGGCTGAAGCTGGCGTAGTTGTCGAGGTCGAGCCGCAGGCGCACCGCGTTGACGAACACGAACTCGCCTGACATGCGCATCTCGAACTCGTGCTCGTGCTCCAGCAAGTCCTTCGTGAGCGAGGTCAATTCTTCCGCCGCGTTCTGCACCGCGGCGTTCTCGAGCGGATACATGCGGATGGCCCGCAGCGCGGCATAGAACGCGAGGATGAGACCCTTCCCCGCGCGACGGATGTACGCATCACCGCCAGCCCCCCCACCCAACGCCAGTCCGGCGGTCGGCGTGGGCCGGCTGGTCGCGGGCGGCGGCGTGCCACCCATCGAGGCGCGTTGATCCGGCGACGTCATGCCGATCCCCTCAGCGCGCGACCCACCGCGTTGCGCACGATGACGTCCTTCTCCACCGCCGCCTTCTGGAGGGCCGCGTTCGCCGCCGCGCCCTTCACGCGCCCGAGCGCGATCGCGGCACACGCACGCATCTCCGGTTCCTCACGGCGGCCGAACATCGACTTGCCGTTCAACATGCCGTCGAGGAACGGGACCCCGCCGTCGCCGCACAGCGTACCGAACGCTTCGAACAGGGCCATCTTCTCCGAAAGGTCTGCTTCCCGCGCCGCCTTGCCCTTCGCCGCTGCTTCGAGGCGGGGGAGCGCCGGCCGGTACGCGCGCGCCTGAATCGCACGCAACGTCGCCACGCGGATCTCGCGCTCCGTGTCGTCGACGCCGCGCTCCAGTGCCTGCAGTGCACCGGGGGAGCCGATCTCGTTCAATGCCAGGACGGCGGCCAGGCGCAGCTCCGCAGCACCGTCCGCGAGCACGCGCGCCAGCGGCGCAACGGCCGCCTGCGTCTGCAGCGCCCCGGCGCGCCGCACCGCCTCGAGTGCCACGTGCGGGGTGGTCGACTGAATCAGCTTCACCAGCTCGCCGGTATTCTGCGACGCCAGCCGACTGGCTGCTTGCTCCAGCATCGGGCGGAGACGGACATTCTGGAGACGTCCAAGCCAGTCGAGCACCGTGCCGAGCGCGGGTCCTCGCAATTGCTCGAACAGCTCGAGGACGTCGGCCGCCTGCGGCAGCTCGGGAGACTCGTCGAGCGATTGTAGCAGCTGCGACAGCGCGTCCGGTGAGCTCAAGCGCGAGGGAAGCTCCGACAGGCGATCGCGCTGCGCCTGTTGCAGCTCCGGCGCGCGAGCCACCGCAGTCAGCGATTCGCGCACCAGGAAGGCGACGTTCTGGAACTGCCCCGCCGACAACATGTGCAGCATGAGGCCATCGAGAATCTCGGCGATCTCATCGCGCACCGGCGCCGATTGTTGCGTCTCGAAGATGTCGAGCAACACACTGACGACGTTCTGCCGCAGGTCCGTCTGGTACTCGCGCCGCACTTCGGATTGGAGATACTCGATTTCCTTCTCATCGAGGAAATACAGTGTGCCGTCGAAGTCGGCCATGTTGACGACCGCGTTGTTCGCCGCCGTGTCCTGTGCGGCGGCGGCGATCGCCTCGCGCGGCGATTCGTCAGACGCCGCGGTCGCTTCGCCACCGTCTGCGAGCGGGACGGTGGCCTCCTGTGAGAGGTCGACGTAGCGATACCGCAGGTAGTTGAAGTCGCCCTCCCAGAGCAGCGTCAACAGGTCGTCTTCGTCGGGTGATGCCTTCCGGACGCGCTGCAGGATGTCGAGCAGGCGATCGATCTCGTCCGTCTCGAAGCCGCGCAGCATCCGCAATTCGCGCACGCCGTCCTTATAGAAGATCCACGGCAGGCTGTCGCTCCCGCGCGACTGCTCTTCCAGCACCGTTTCACCCTCCCATTTGACCTCATGCTCCGAAAAACTCAGCGCGATCTCGTCGGTCTGCGCCCAAATCGGTGCGAACCCGGCGCGAAGGGCGTCGTGGGCGGTCTTGTAAACGGGATTGTTCGGAAGGTAGAGCTGATGCGTTCGTGCGGCTTTCCCGAACAATCGCAGCAACTCCTCCACCCGATCGTGCTCGAAAGGGGCGGTGCTCGTCTCCTTCGGCGCAAGCTGGCTGAGCGGGTTGGTCACGCGCCTAAGATACCCATTTCCATCACCTGCGCCACATCCTTGTCTCCGCGACCGCTCACGCAGAGCAGCACGACATCGTCCGCATTCCACCGCGCGCGTTCGCGGGCGATCCATGCGACCGCATGTGCGGACTCGAGTGCGGGGATGATTCCCTCGAGGCGACTCAGCGCCTTGAACCCTTCCATCGCCTCGTCGTCGCGCACGGAGACGTAGAGCGCACGACCCGTGTCCTTGAGATGCGAATGCTCGGGCCCAACGCCGGGGTAGTCGAGCCCCGCGGAGATGGAGTGCGCGGGATGCACCTGTCCCGCATCATCCTGAAGCAGGTAGCTGAGCGCCCCGTGGAGCACGCCGGGTGTGCCACGCGTTAGCGACGCCGAGTGGCGCTCCGTATCGAGTCCCTCCCCCGCGGCTTCGACCCCGATCAGCTCGACGTCCGCATCACCAACGAAGGCGTGAAACGCGCCCATGGCGTTGGATCCGCCTCCCACGCACGCCACCACCGATGTGGGAAGCGCACCCGTGCGCTCGATGACCTGCGCTCGTGCCTCGACACCGATGATTGCCTGGAAGTCGCGGACCATTCTCGGGTATGGCGCTGGCCCGACCACCGAGCCGATGATGTAGTGCGTGTCGTTCACGTTGGTGACCCAATCGCGAATCGCCTCGCTGGTCGCATCCTTCAGCGTCCTCGTGCCGCCCGTCACGGGAACCACGGTGGCGCCCATGAGCCGCATGCGGAAGACGTTGAGCGACTGGCGCCGCATGTCCTCTTCGCCCATGTACACCACGCACTGCAGGCCGTAGCGCGCGCAGACGGTTGCCGTCGCCACACCATGCTGCCCCGCGCCGGTTTCCGCGATGATGCGCGGCTTGCCCATGCGTCGCGCCAACAACACCTGCCCCACGGTGTTGTTGATCTTGTGCGCGCCGGTGTGATTGAGGTCCTCGCGCTTCAGCAGCACGCGCGCGCCCACCAAGTCGGAGAGTCGCGGCGCCTCGCTGAGCGGCGACGGCCGGCCCACGTACGTGGCCAGCATCGTCGATAGCTCTTCCCTGAATCCCGGATCGGCCTGAGCCGTCGCATAAGCATCCTCGAGCTCATCGAGCGCGGGGATCAAGGTCTCGGGGACATACTTGCCACCGAACTGTCCGAAGCGGTCGGACGGATGGACTGCCACACTCATTCTGCTGCTCCGCTGGCGCGCGCGGCGGCGATGAACGCCCGCACGAGCTTCTGGTCCTTGATCCCGGGCGACGATTCCACGCCCGACGAGACATCCACCACCATGGGCGAAACGTAGTCGATGGCCTCGCCCACGTTCACCGCCGTGAGTCCGCCCGCAAGCACGATGCGATGACCCGATGCCATGGCGTCGAGCGACTCGCCCAACTCCATCCACGGAAGCACCACGCCCGTGCCGCCGAGCTGTCCTTGCACGAGCGTATCGACCACCAGGGCATCGGCCGCGTCGGCAATGTGCTCGTCTGCAGCCGTGAGCACCCCCGTCGACGTCCGCACCACCGCCCACACCTCGAGTCCGGTCGCCGCGCGCACCTCGGCGACATGCGCAGCGTCGGCAACGCCGTGCAGCTGGATGACGTCAAGCCCCACGAGCGTGGCGATCCCGGAAATCTGCACGGCCGATTGCGCCGCAAACACGCCAACCTTGCGCGCGCGTCGGCCCGTGAGTGTTGCCCGCGCGTCCTCGGGTGAGCGCTCACGCGGGCCGCCGGCGAAGATGACCCCGAGGTACGAGGCACCGGCGGCGTCGGCAAACTCCGCGTCGATCGATCGCGTGAGGCCGCAGATCTTCACCTCAGCGGGCACGGTTTCTCCGCGGTACGCCGACGAGTGCACGCGTCGCCGCCACCGGATCGGTTGCCGCCGAAAGGCTGGAGCCAACGAGCACCGCATCCGCACCCACCGATGCGTATCGGTCCACGTCCGCTCGGCTCGATATTCCGCTCTCGGCAATCGCGACCACGCTCGCGGGAATGAGTGGAACGATTCGTTCGGCCGTGCCGGGATCGAGCACGAGCGTCTCCAGGTTGCGGTTGTTCACGCCGACCATCGTCGCGCCGAGAGTGAGTGCCAGGTCAAGCTCGGCCTCGTCGCGCACTTCGACCAGCAACTCGAGCGCGATGTCATTTCCCACGGACATCAGCTCCTTCAGCCGATCTGGCGAGAGCGCGCGCACGATCAGCAGCGCGGCCGAGGCACCCTCGGCACGTGCTTCGAGTAGTTGGACGGGGCGCACATGAAAGTCCTTCTTGAGCACCGGCAGTTCGACCTCCCGGACGACATTGCGAAGGTCGTCGATGGAGCCGCCAAAGTGCACGGGCTCCGTGAGGATGCTCAGGGCCGCGGCGCCGCCGGTCGCATACCCCCTGGCCTGCGCAACGGCGTCGAGCGAGCGTGCGATCGAGCCCTTCGAAGGCGATTGCCGCTTCACCTCGGTGAGCAGCGTGACGGAGGAGGCACGCAGGACAGCGCGGAGCGAGGGGGGCGTGGCGGCGGTGGCCGCGGCGGTCGCCAACGCGGCGGACCGGGGCTGAAGCCGATCAGCGCGAATCTCCGCCTCGGCCACAATTAGCCCGAGCGTGCCGGTGGCTGGGGTCCAGCGAGAATATGCTTGCACTTCGGGACTTATTCGGCTATTCTATTCGGGGGTTGTTCGGGCAGCACCGCTGCCGTCCATCCGGGCGGCCGTGCCACACATGCAGGAGCAGTCATGCCGCTGACGAAACGTCAACGCGAGATTCTAAACTACCTGACGCTCTACTCGGAGCAAAACGGCTACGCGCCGAGTTTCGAGGAGATTGCCGAGAAGTTCAGCTACAGCTCGCTGGCTACGGTGCACGAGCATCTCAGCAACCTCGAGCGCAAGGGTTTCATCAAGCGCTCGTACAACGAGAGTCGCGCCATCGAGATATTGCCGAGCGACATCATGCCGAAGGCCATCGAGCTTCCGTTGTTGGGCGCGGTGGCGGCCGGTGTGCCGATCGAGGCAATCGCGCATCAGGAATCGATCGCGGTGCCCGATTCGTTCGTGCAACGGGGCGGCAACCACTACGTGCTGCGCGTGCGCGGCAACTCGATGATCGAGGAGCAAATTCGTGACGGGGATTTTGTCGTCGTGAACGAGCGGCAGCGGGCGGATAACGGCGAGATGGTCATCGCCATGCTGCACGGCACCTCGGCCACGGTGAAGAAGTTCTACCGTGAGAAGGACGGCCGCATTCGCCTGCAACCGGCGAATGAAACGATGGAGCCGCTGTATGTGCACGAGAACGACATCACCATTCAGGGAATTGTCGTCGGGGTGATGCGGCGGTACTGACGTTGTGGGGCGGAAGAGCTTTGATCGTGGTCATCGCGAATCAAGCGAATCAACACGAATCACCGCGAATCCGCTCCGGGAACGGCGGAACTTCGGGGTTACGCGGATAGGCGCCGAGGGAGCGGAATTGAGCGGATTGCTCCTCTCGGCAGCAATCCAGCGCATCGTTGGACCTCCCTGGCAAGAACATCTTCCTTAATTCGTCCGTCTTTTAGCAGTTTTAGCGTTTGATCGTGACCCGCGCGCTGAATAATTCGCGTTGATTCTTTTGGGATTCGCTGGATTCGCGATGCCAACGAACAACGCTTTTTATCTGTCAATTACCGACCGTGCGCCAACACCCCCTGGGCCGCCCGCAGGCGGTCGAGCGCTCGAATGCCTGCACCATCGGCCAGTCCTGACCGCGCCGCCGCGATCGCGTCGCCGTAGTCGCGTGGCCCACCCGGCGCCACGAACAGGGCCGCTGCGGCATTGAGGATCACGGCCGCAATGGCAGTCGGCGGAGCGGAGCCGATCAGTACTGCCTCCACCGCCGCGGCATTCTCGGCCGGCGGACCGCCCGCCAGCTCGGCCGCGTTGCCAGCGGGAAAGCCGTAGCGTGCCGGATCAATCGTCCACTCCCGCGACGCATCTCCGCTGATCTGCACGACGTGCGTGGTGCCCAGCGGGGAGATCTCGTCCATCCCGGGCTCACCGTGCACGACGAGCGCATGGACGGTGTGCAGCGCCCGCAACGCACCGGCGATGAGATGCAGGCGCTTCGCGTCGGCAACGCCCACCACTTGGCGTCCAGCACCCGCTGGATTGGCGAGCGGTCCGACGATATTCATCACCGTTGGAATGGCGAGCTCGCGGCGCACAGGGCCAACGTGCCGCATTGCTGGATGCATGAGCGGCGCGAACATGAACACGATTCCGGCATCCTGAAGCGACTGCTCCATGACCTCGACGCTCACCTCCACGGATACGCCGAGCGCCTCGAGGACATCCGCACTGCCACACTGGGAGGTAAATGACCGGTTGCCATGCTTGGCGACGCGCACGCCCAGCCCCGCGGCAAGCAGAGCCGCGGCGGTCGAGATGTTGAATGTCCCCACGGCGCCGCCACCCGTGCCGCAGGTATCCACGAGATCGCCCGGACGCGTTGCCGATAACCGCACCATGGCACCGCGCATGGCGTCGGCCGCGCCGGCTACCTCGTCGGCCGTCTCGCCCTTCACGCGCAAAGCGACGAGCAAGCCGGCGATCTGCACCGGCGTCGCTTCGCCGTTCATCACGGCGCCGAAGGCCGCGCGCGACTCGGCTTCATTCAGTGAGGCGCCCATCGCAAGCTGTCGAATGGCGAACTGAATCGGTGGCGCCGGGCTAGCTGGCACTGAGCGTCCCCAGCATGCGATCAGCGAGTCGCGACTGCGTGGCAACGAGGGAAATCACCAGTCCGAGCAAGCGCACGCGCTCGACGTCCTCGTCCACGAAGATGCCGTGCATGGCGCGGTTCGCGAGGTTGACCACCCCCACGAGCGCTCCGTGATACACTAGCGGGAAACTGATGAATGATCCCGTCGTGAACAACTCGTCCCGAATGAGCGGGTGATGTCGCGCCTCGGCGACATCCTGGACGAGGAGCGGCTCGCGAGTTGCGGCCACCTTGCCTGCTACGCCATGGCCAAGTGGGATGCGGTACCCGGCGGAGACGTTCGGAGAGATCCCCCTGGCGGCCGCGAGGTACAAGGTTCCCTCATCGGGAATGTGCAACAGCAGGGAGCACCGTTGGGCACCCATGTCGTCACCGACGAGGGTCAGGAGGCCGTTCACGAGCTCACGCGCATCGTCCGTTTCGGCATCGAGGCTGAGGACGCGGTCGATCAGGTAGATGGTTCGCGTTTTCTGGCGCAGGGTTTCACTGCGGCGATGAAGCTCGATGTGCGCGAGCTCGAGCTGCTCCACGGCGGCGCCTACCGTCCCTTCCACCGCGTCCGCCCGTCGGCTCGCCCGACGCGCCTCTTCCATCGATTTCGCGAGCTCCCGCTCGAGGGCGACGAGTCGCTCCGGGTCGCCCGAGGGTGCGCCCGAGGGTGCGCCCGCCGCCTGAAAAAGCTGTTGCTCCAGCAGCGCGAGCTTGCGTTCGTATTCGGAATGCACCCGTTGCGTGACGTCCTCGAGGGTCCGAACGGCCTCTTCACGCGCCTCGCGTTCCGCAAAGCGCGCGTAGGCGAGCTCGAAGAGCGCCGCGGCGGGCGCGAGTCGCTCCGACGACCGGGCGCCGAAGAACTTGCGCGTCTCGTAGAGCACGATCACGGCGCCGAGCTGGCCCTCGAAGCGGATGCCGCGGAGACTGAGCCATCCGGCGTCCGCGAACTTCTCGAGCGCGAAGAGTGGGGCGTACTCGTCGGAATGGTCGCCGAAGTCGACGAAGCTTCCGGCGGCCGTCACCGCGATACGTTCCCGCGTCGGCAAGTGGTCAAACGTGGTCTCGAGCCGTACGCACCCAACGGTGTCGCCAACGGGCATGAGGCGGTCCACCAGCATCGAGCGCCGGGCGTCGAATCGCACGAGGCCGATCCGTGCGAAGCGATCGATCTCCGTGAGCGCGTCGGCAAGCGCGAGCAGCGCCGCGTCGATGTCCGGCGCGACGCTGAGTGTGTGTGCGAGCGTGGCGAGCGTACGAGGAGGCATCCGTCGCGGTAGGAGTGCTCCGCCCGCGTGCGCGGCGGACGCGAAATGGTGACGGCCACGGGTTCGCGAAGTCAACCGCGCCGGCTCACCGTCGAGGAAGATAGAGTGAGTGCTGCGGCGCCGTCAGCGCGCCGCTCCGGATTGCTTGACTCTCGGTACTGCGCGGGTAGCTTTGACCGCGATGCCGACTCGCACGTTGCAGCTCGTATTGCACTATGACGGCACGAGCTTCAGTGGATGGCAGCGGCAGCCGGATCGGCGTACCGTGCAAGGGGTGCTGGAAGAAACGCTGGCAAGGCTCTGTGCCGGCCCAATCACCGCACTCGGTTCCGGGCGAACGGATGCGGGCGTGCATGCGCGGGGACAGGCGGTTGGGGTGCGTGTGCCCGAGCGCTGGACGTCAACGGCAATGAGGCGCGCGCTCAACGCGGTGCTCCCTCACGACATCTGGGTCGCGCACGCTCATGACATGCGGGAGGACTTTCATGCTCGCTACAGCGCGTCGTCCAGACGCTACAGCTATTACATCGGCACCGAGGAGTCCGTGGCCTCGCCCTTTCGCCGCACCACCGAATGGGCGTTGCTGAAGCCCTTCTCGCGCGACGCACTCGACGCGGCGGCGGCGAAGATTGTGGGCGAACACTGTTTTCGCGCCTTCGCCGTACGCGGAACGGCGCCGGTGGACGACACACACCGCTGTCGCATTGCCGCTGCCGAGTGGCGGGACCGTCATGGAGGATTGGTGTTCGAGATCGAGGCGAATCGCTTTCTGCATCACATGGTCCGATTTCTCGTCGGCACGATGGCTGACGTCGCCACGGGGCGCCGCGCGCTCTCGGACCTCGATGCGCTACTCATGGCAGACACGAATGACGACGTGTCTGCCCCGGCGCCGGCCCACGCGCTCTTCCTGGACGTGGTACGCTATCCCGATGAGCTCTACACGGCGGTGCCCACATGAAGATCCTGCTCGTTACGGCATCGCTCAGTGATGTCGCGTGGGGCGCTGCCCATGGCATGCTCGACGGCGTGCTCACGACACATGGACTGCTGGCGCACGAAGACGCGCGGGATGCTCGCGCGCATCTCGTCGAGCTCTCCCGGCTCGTGCATGGCCCCATCTACGCCTCGGTGCGCGTCCTCGACGCGGTCGGTGCCTACCGCGACGGCAAGGAACTCGCGAAGCTGTCGGATCAGGTCGTCGTCCAGCTCCCGCTCGTCGAGGAGACGCTTGGTGCGATGCGACGGCTGAGTGCCGATGGCGTGCGGGTGGCCTGCACGCACGTGTTCAACACGGCGCAGGCGCTCCTTGCGGTGCGCGCCGGTGCCTCGGCCGTCATCACGCCACTGGACCGCCTCGACGCCGCCGGCCACGACGGCGTCGGGGTCGTGCGCGAGATTCGAGCCGCATTCGATGCATCCGCCGCCGAGTGCGATGTCATCGCCGTTTCTCCGTCCTCGCCGACACAGTTCGGGGCATGTGCCGTCGCGGGCGCCGATGCGGCGGCGCTCACCTTCGACCTGTGTCGTTCCCTGATGTCCCATCCACTTACCGACCGCGGCGTCGAGCAATTCCTCGGCGACGCGTCACGTCTCAGTCGCTCATGGCCAGTCAACTGATGCGCAGTGGCGCGCTTCTCCTTTCGATGCTCGGTATCGTGGCGTGCACGGGCGCGCCGTCCGAGTCGGCCGCACAGGCCACGTCGAGGGCGGACGCGGCGCGGAGCACCACCGTCGCCGCATCGAGGCGCACGGCGATCACCGACGCCGTGGCGCGCGTGTCGCCGGCGGTCGTCACTGTGCAGACGGAGGTGGTGCAGCGCGTGGCCGCTGATCCTTTCGAATCCTTCTTTGGTGGGGGACGCGCAAGCACCCGATCCTCAAACGGGTTGGGCACGGGATTCATCATCCGGCAGGACGGCCTCATCGTGACGAACGCCCATGTGGTGGCCGGCGCGACCAGCATCTCGGTGATGCTGCGGGACGGCACGACTTATCCGGCCAAGCAGATCGGCACGGATGAGACGAACGACCTGGCGGTGCTGCAGGTCAATGCGAAGAACCTGCCCGTCGCGCCACTCGGTGACAGTGACAACCTCCTCGTTGGCGAGTGGGCGATCGCCATCGGCAATCCGTACGGTTTCATGCTCGGGAACTCGGAGCCGAGCGTGACCGCCGGTGTGATCAGCGGAGTGGGTCGGAACCTCGTGGCGCGCGGCGAAGGCAACTCCGCCTACTTCGACATGATCCAGACCGATGCGGCAATCAACCCGGGCAATTCGGGCGGTCCGCTGGTGAGCGCGGATGGAGAGGTGGTGGGCGTGAACTCGTCGATCTATTCCAATAGCGGCGGCTCGGTTGGTCTCGGCTTCGCCATACCCATCAATCGGGCGCGCCGGGTGGCAGATGATCTCGTGACGCACGGGCGCGTCCGTCGCCCCTGGATCGGCGTGCGCCTCGAGCAGCCGAAGACAGAGAATCCGCGCGACTACATCGCGCAGGGCGCGCGCGTAGCGACGATCACGCCGGGTTCCCCGGCGGAGAAGGCGGGCATCAAGGTTGGCGACCTGTTGACCAAGGTGCGTACCCGCCCCATTCGCAACCGCTTCGACTGGGATGCGGCACTGTTGGACCTCCGTGTTGGCGATCGTGTGCCGCTGGTGGTGAAGCGTGGCAGCAGCGACGTGTCGGTGAGCGTTGCCATCGCAGACCTGCCGGAGGTCAGCGCGCAGAAGGTGCAGGTGCTGCGGGAGCTCGAGTTAGTCACGCTCACGCCGGCAATCCGTGCGGAGCGCGGCGTGCAATCGGAGGCCGGGGCGCTGGTGTACCGGGCGAGCGACCGAATCACGCAGGACCTGCAGATCCAGGCGGGGGATGTCATCGTCGCCGTGAACCGCACCTTGGTCCGGTCGGCGGAGGACGCCTCGCGCGCGCTTGATTACTATGCGGGGCGTGGACCGATACGCCTACTTTGCGAGCGCGAGGGCCAGATTTTCCCGATTGATTTCGTGATTCGATGACCGGGCACGACCGCTACGCGTCGCCGCTTTCCGAGCGTTATGCCTCCAGGGCCATGCTCGAGTTGTGGTCGCCGCAAATGCGGCATGGCTTGTGGCGTCAGTTGTGGCTCGCGCTGGCGGAAGCCGAGCAGCAGCTCGGCGTGCCCATTCCGGATGACGCGCTCGCGCAGATGCGCGCCCATCTGGAGGACATCGACTTCGAGAAGGTCGCGGTCTACGAGCGCCGCTTTCGCCACGACGTCATGGCCCACGTCCATGCCTTCGGCGACGTCGCGCCCGCAGCGCACAAGTTCATCCACCTTGGCGCGACGAGCGCGTTCGTCACCGACAACGCCGACCTGATCATGATGCGGCGGGGGCTGCGGTTGCTGCGCGGCCGGGTGGTGCGCGTGCTGCGCGTGCTCGCGACGTTTGCCCGCGAGTGGCGCGCGGAGCCCACGCTGGGCTACACCCACCTGCAGCCCGCGCAGCCCACGACGGTGGGCAAGCGCGCCACCCTGTGGATGCAGGACCTGGTGCTCGACCTGGCCGACCTCGACCACCGCATTGCAACCCTGCCCTGTCGCGGCGTGAAGGGCACGACGGGAACGCAAGCGAGCTTCCTCGAGATCTTTCAGGGCGATCACGCAAAGGTGCGCGAGCTCGATCGCCTCGTGACCACGGCCATCGGCTTCGACCGGTCCATTCCGGTCAGTGGGCAAACCTATTCGCGAAAGCTCGACGCGCATGTCTTGAGTGCGGTGAGCGGTGTCGCGGCGAGTGCCGCGAAGTTCAGTGCGGACATCCGCATGCTCCAGGCCTTCGGGGAGATCGAGGAGCCGTTCGAGAGCGACCAGATCGGGTCGTCGGCGATGGCGTACAAGCGCAATCCCATGCGCTCCGAGCGGATTGCGTCGCTCGCGCGGTTCGTCGGCTCGCTCGAGCCCAATGCCAACCAGACCCACGCGGTGCAGTTCTTCGAGCGTACGCTCGACGACAGCGCCAATCGCCGGCTGGTGATCCCCGAGTCATTCCTCGCCACGGACGCGATCCTCAGCCTCATGGAGAACATCGCGTCGGGGCTCGAGGTGCATCCCGCGCGCATTCGGCGGCGACTGATGGACGAAATGCCGTTCATGGCGACGGAGGAGCTGATCGTGCGCGCGGTGCGCGGCGGAGGCAATCGGCAGGACGCGCACGAACGCATCCGCGGCTACAGCATCGCGGCAGCGCGCGCGCTGAAGGACGGCGCGTCGCACAACGACCTTCTCGACCGCATCGCCGCAGATGATGCTTTCGACATGGATCGTGACGAACTGGAACGCGCGATGGACCCCACGCGATTCGTTGGGCGCGCGCCGGAACAAGTCGACGAGTTCCTCGCGGAAGTCGTCGAGCCGCTGCTTGCGGAGACGGCCTCGGACGAGCCAGCGCACGAAGAGGTGCGCGTATGATCGCGACCACGTCGGAGCGCCTGCCTCTACAGTTGCTGCGCAGCGGCAAGGTGCGTGAAGTCTATGAGGTCGATGCCGAGCGACTGCTGCTCGTCGCGAGCGACCGCGTGAGCGCATTCGACGTCGTCATGGCCGAACAGGTGCCGTTCAAGGGCGCAGTGCTTACGCAGATGACCGCGTGGTGGCTCCGCCAGCTCTCAGACGTGGTGCCGCA
Organism: Gemmatimonadota bacterium; assembly: GCA_030852985.1. GTDB lineage: Bacteria > Gemmatimonadota > Gemmatimonadetes > Gemmatimonadales > Gemmatimonadaceae > AG11. Next base: position 25,170 of record JALYVY010000027.1, read on the forward strand.
TCACATGCTCGCGTCAGGTGCGGACGCGATCGTGGAGGCCGTTCCGGCGCTGGCGGCGCATCGACATGCACTCCAGGGCCGCGCGATGCTCTGTCGTCGCACCGATGTGTTCCCGATTGAATGCGTGGTGCGCGGCTACCTCAGCGGCTCGGCGTGGAAGGAATATCGCGCGTCCGGCACGCTGGCTGGCGAGTCGCTGCCTACGGGGCTTCGGGAGAGCGATCGCTTCGATCCCCCGCGGTTTTCTCCCGCGACGAAGGCCGATAGTAGCCACGACGAGAACATTCCGGTGCATGAAGTCATTCGCGCCATCGGCGTGCAGCCCGCGGCGACGCTGGAAGACCTGAGCCGCCGGATCTACGAGCGTGGGCGCGACCTCGCCGCGACGCGCGGCATCATCATCGCCGATACGAAGTTCGAATTCGGACGCGATGGCGCCGGCACCATCCGGCTCATCGACGAAGTACTCACACCGGACAGCTCGCGTTTCTGGCCGGTGGACCGTTATGCCCCCGGTGGTCCGCAGCCGAGCTTCGACAAGCAGCCGCTGCGCGATTACCTCGACACCGAGCGGCGCGCCGGCCGCTGGAATGGCGAGGCCCCCCCTCCTCCGTTGCCCGAAGCTGTGATCTCGGCGACCAGTGAGCGGTACCTCGACGCCTTCCAGCGGATCACTGGCGCTCCGCTCGATCTTTCCGACCTCTGACCCGATTTCCGTGAGCTTCGCTCGAGAAGGACTCGTCTTCATCGTGATCGCGGCACTGATCGCCGCCGGCACGTACGCGCTCGCGCTCAACCGACGCTCGTGGCCACTCTGGCTGCTCGCCTTCCTGCTCACGATCATCGCACTGTGGGTCGCCTACTTCTTCCGCGACCCCGAACGTACGGGCGAACGCGGCGCGCAAGTCGTCATCGCGCCGGCGGATGGCAAGGTGGTCCTCATCGAGGATGTCGACGAGCCGGCCTTCATGGGCGGCCGGGCGCACCGCGTGTCGATCTTCATGAACGTCTTCAACGTCCACGTGAATCGATATCCCGTGAGCGGCACGGTGCGGTACGTCATTCACAACCCCGGCAAGTTCCTCAATGCCGCGGCGGACAAGGCGAGCACCGAGAATGAGCAGTCGTCCGTCGGTATCGAGACCCCGATGGGTCGCGTGCTCACGCGCCAGATCGCTGGACTGATCGCACGACGCATCGTGACGTACAGCAAGCTTGGCGAATCCGTGGCGCAAGGCGACCGCATGGGACTCATCCGCTTCGGCTCGCGTGTCGATGTCTTCCTGCCGATGAACGCCGAGGTCAAGGCGAAGATCGGCGACATGACGGTGGCAGGCACGAGCGTGATCGGGCGGCTGGTGCAGCCATGAGCCCGCCAAGAATGCGGCGGCCGAAGCGGCCGACCATGCGACGCGCGGTGATTCTCTTCCCGAGCGGGCTCACGCTCTTCAACCTGTTCTTCGGCATCTTCGCGATCATCACCGCATCGCGAGGCGATTTCTATCGCGCCGGCGTGTACGTACTGCTGGGCGGCATCTGCGACGCGCTCGACGGTCGCGTCGCGCGAGCCACGAATGCGGGCAGCCAGTTTGGCGAGGAGCTGGATTCGCTCGTCGATGCCATCTCGTTCGGACTGGCGCCGGCCATGATCATGTACTTCGCGGTGCTCGACCGCGAAGGCTGGCAGTGGGTATTCGTCTTCGCGTTCTCGGCGTGCGCCGTATTGCGGCTCGCGCGTTTCAACATCGAGCAGGCGGGTACCGCCAAGACATATTTCTCCGGACTCCCCAGTCCAGCCGCCGGTTGCACGCTCGCATCCTACTATTGGTTCAGCCAATCGTGGCTCTACAACTACGGTGCGATTGGCAATCTCCCTTGGCAGGAGATGCTGCGCTTCCTGATGGCGGCGCTTGCGGCGCTCATGATCAGCCCGATCCCCTATCCGGTGTTTCCGCGCACCGGATGGCGCAGCAAGCGTGCACTGGCTGGCACGGTGTTGCTCGTCACCTCCTTGACGCTGTTCCTCACGAATCGGCTCGAGTATTTCTTCCCGCTGTGCCTTCTGTATGTGGCGTGGGGACCGCTGCGCTGGCTGATCTCCGGGCTATTCGAGCGTCGTCAGCCGACCATTCCGTACGACCTGTCGGAAGGTGAAGACGACGAGGATGAGGACGACGACGAGTTCGAGCCCGCCGTTTTACAGGCTCCTGTGCCGCGCCACTCGGCGCGCGAAGGCCGGCCCTCTCGCGACGAGGCGCCGAAGCGTTCACGTGTTTTGGAGGACGTGAGCCCGAAGGTGGCGCGCACGGAGGAGCGACCACCTCGCGCCGAGCGACCGGAGCGGCCGCAGCGCACCGAGGCGGAAGTCGCCGCACGGCGTGAGAAGCGCGAAAAACGGGACAAGCGCGAGCCGAAACCGGAGCGTACGCCGCGCCCACCTCGTACGGAAGCGCCGGTCGTCACAGTGGCGTCGGTGCCCTTGATCGTGGTCGAGCCAGCGGGAGCGCTTTCGGAATCGACTGATTCCATCGACGCCACCGGTGCAGGCGACGAGCTCGGTGTCATCTCCGCCACGCGGGGTTCGCCGGAAGGCACAGCGACCCGCAAGCGAAAGCGCCGACGGCGCCGGGGTGAACGCAAGGAGCGTGGACCGTCCGATCCGAACGCGCCGTCGCCGACGAGTGGAGACGGCGAAGCCGGTGATTTCGACGGAGACGACGCGGGTGACTTCGGCGATGCGGAAGGCGGTACATCTTTTTCGTCGCCGTCCACGGGTGGAACGAGCGACTCGCCCTATTCATCAACGCCCGCTGCGCCGCAGGTCAACAGCGCCAACACCGTATCTTCGCCTCCGCCCGCTGCGCCGACCGTGGCTCACGTCGAGCCGCTGGTGCTGCCCACTCCTCCAGCCGACCAGCACGAATGACATCCACTCGCTATCGCGTCGCAGTGCACGTCGTGCCTCGGCAGGGGTTGCTCGACCCACAGGGCAAGGCCGTTGCCGATGCACTCCACACGCTGGGCTTTGCCTCGGTGGCCAGCGTGCATGTTGGACGCCATCTCGTGCTCGAGGTCGAGGCGCCGAGCGAGGGCGACGCGCGCGAACAGACCAATCGCATGTGTGCGCAGTTGCTCGCCAATCCGGTCACGGAGGATTTCGAGATTGCGTCGGTGAGCAGCAGATGAAGTTCGGCGTCGTCACGTTTCCCGCGAGCAACTGCGACTACGACGCGTATCGCGCCGTCATCGAGGCGCTGGGCGAGGAGGCGGTCTATCTCTGGCACAAGGATCACGACCTCCAAGGGTCCGACGTCGTGATCCTTCCGGGCGGCTTCAGCTATGGTGACTATCTCCGTCCGGGCGCCATCGCGCGCTTCAGTCCGATCATGCGCGAAGTGGTCGCGCACGCCGAGCGAGGCGCGCCCGTCATCGGTATCTGCAACGGTTTCCAGATCGCCTGCGAAGCGGGCCTCCTGCCGGGCGCGCTGCTGCGGAATGCTTCGTTGAAGTTTGTCTGTGCGCCGATTTCGGTGCGCGTGGAAAACGATACCACGACCTTCACGTCAGGGTACGAGGTCGGCCAGGTCATTACCTTGCCCATTGCGCATGGCGACGGGCGCTTCAGTGCAGACGCGGAAGCGCTCGACCGCATCGAAGGCGAGGGTCAGGTGGTCTTCCGGTATGCGCCCACGACGCTCGAGGCGACGGAGGCGTACAATCCCAATGGCTCGATGCGCGACATCGCCGGTATCGTGAACGCACGCGGCAACGTGTTGGGCATGATGCCACATCCAGAGCGCGCGGTCGACGCGTTGCTGGGGCCCGCCGACGGGCTGCCTCTCTTTGAATCCATCCTGAATCGCGTCGCTGCCTGACGAGGAGCGCAACATGCGTCAACTGATCGTACTCGGAGTGCTGCTGTACAGCGTGCCGGTGCTCGCGCAGGGTGCGGCACACACCGTGTCGCCTGGAATGACCAAGACCCAGGTGATCTCATCGCTTGGCCAACCCGTAACGGCGCGCACCGTTGGGGAGGACACGTATCTCTTCTATGCGAATACATGCGGGAAGCGCTGTGGCATGAATGATCTTGTCATCCTGCACGCCGATGGCGTGTCGGACGCCATTTTCCGCTCGCCCGACCGGCATTACACGGGCAAGAGCAGTTCGCCAGCGGCGATCTCTGGCCGAACCGCGTCGCGCGAGAAGCCGACACCGTCCGAACCAATGAAGGTGCGGCCGGATAGTTCGAAGATGGCCCCGAAGCGCATGAAGCCCATTCCAGCGAACGACACGCGTCCCTCCATTCCCGTCAATCCGCCCATGCTGCGGCCGGCTCCCGGCACCAAGCCGGCCGCGTCAGCTACCAAGCCTGCGTCAGCCACAACCAAGCCCGCGTCCAAGACTCCGTGACCGTTACTGCACGAGCCGGCGATCCCGCGATCACTCCCGCGTTGATCGCCGAGCATGGCCTTACCACCGAAGAGTTCGATCGACTTGTCGCGATGCTCAACCGGCAGCCGACTTTCACCGAGCTCGGCATCGTCAGCGCACTGTGGAGCGAACACTGCTCGTACAAGCACTCCCGGCCGTTGCTGAAAACGCTGCCGACGAAGGCGCCGTACGTCCTGCAGGGC
>JALYVY010000342.1 GCA_030852985.1 Gemmatimonadota bacterium
GATCCGCGCTGATCCGCGTTGCCACCGAACACCGCTTCTTCCGACTCCATGTTCGCTAGATTGAGCCCCATGTCACAGATCGAAGCAGCAGAGGTAGTTCCCGGTCTTGTTGTACGAGTTGATACCCGCCAGCTCCGCACCGCCGGTGGCAGCGAGACCAACGCGCAGCAAACGGAAACGGAAGACCGCGCCGTGAGTGACGTCCACGATTTCATTGTCGTCGCGGTGGATGCCGATCGACGCGTGTGTACCGCGATTCCGCTTTTCGCGAAGTCGTCGCCGGGAAGCGCGCCGTTAGAGCCGAAGAAGCAGTGGGGCAACATCGACGGATGGCTCACGACGACCGTGCATTACTCGCGCTGGCAGCACTGGCACATACCGCTTGCGGCGCTGGCCGAAGCGTCTGCAGGGGATCCGGGCACGAGCGGGGCGAGGCGCAGCTACGCCGCGGGTGATGCCGATACCCTGCAGGATCTCTCCAACTGGGCGACACGCAACCGCTGCGCATTCCGGCCGGCGTGATGTGAGCTCGATCGAGCGCGAGGATTCGCCTTCAGGGCACCTTGGCGTCTGTTGTTCCTTCGTCGGCGCGCTTCTCTTCCTTCACGAGCGGTAGCGAGTCCTCGTTGATCCATCCCTGTGCAGCCGCGTGCTGCGCTGCGGCGTAGGTGTCGTCGACGAGGACGAGCACGCACGATGATGCCGCCACCTCCTCAGCGAGCTTCCCGATGGCGGTCGACCGTTCCGGATTGCGGCTGACGTCGCGGATGTAGATGGCCTTCACTCGGTTCGGAAATTCCTGCACGACGTGCCGGTAGATCTCGGGGTCGTGTTGTCCCGAGTCGCCGATCAGGATGAAGGACAGGTGCGGATAGAACTGCATGATGTTGCGGATCGCCTTTCCCTTGTGCTCGAAGTGCCGATGTGACGACAGCGCGCCGAAGCTGATGTCCCAGTCCCGCAGCAGCACCGGCCCACGTGGAATCATCTGGAGGTCCATGAACTCCGTGATGACGTCATAGATGTTCCAGGGGCTGCTCGACACGTAGAAGATGGGGTTCCTCTCCGTGCCACTGTGCCCGTTGCGCAGCGCTTCGTAGAAGGCCGCGACTCCAGGGAAGGGAAGCCGCGTTCGTGCGTTGCCCAGTATGACGGTGCGCGCGGCGAGTAGGAAATTGGAGACGCGCGATTGGATGACCGTATCGTCGATGTCGCTGATGATCGCGAATCGGGCGGACGGTGGGGGAATGAGCACCTCGCCCTTCTTGTGTGGCCGATCGACCCCGGCCCTCGCCGGCGCAAGCAGGTCGACGGTGTATTCGCTCCACTCGTCGCTCGCCGCGACCGCGGACGCGAGGTCGATGCGGCTGCTGAAGAAGCCTTCGTCATCGGCCTTGAGCGCCTGCGTCACGCCGCCAAACTGCACGACCAGATCCGCGAACGGCAGCGGGTGGCTGTCGGCGCGCCGGTAGGTGTTGATCAGGTTTTCAACGAGGGAGTCGTCGACCGTGCTCTCGCCAACCCCACGATTCTCCTGCGCGCGACCGTAGACATACGCGTGACTCGCGTCGCCAAATCCGCGATACGTGAGCACCTCGTACGGTCCCTCGTCGAAGGCAGAACGCACGGTACGCACCACGCCGCGTACGTTCTTGTCGACCTCGTTGAGCAGCGAGTCGATCTCGCCGAGCCAGTTCCTCATGCGCCGGTTGCCGTGAGCGACCTGATGTCAGGCCGTCAGCGTCGCCATGTCGATCACGAAGCGGTACTTCACGTCGCTCTTGAGCATGCGCTCATAGGAAGCGTCGATGTCCTGAATGCGGATCATCTCGATCTCGGAGGCGATCCCATGCTTCGCGCAGAAGTCGAGCATTTCCTGCGTCTCGGCGATGCCCCCGATGAGTGAGCCGGCAAGGCTGCGACGCTTCATGATGAGGTTGAAGACGGCGGGCGACGGATGCGGCTCGGGCGGCGCACCGACGAGCGTCATCGTCCCGTCGCGCTTGAGGGCGGAGAGGAACGGATCCAGGTTGTGCTTCGCGGCGACAGTGTTGAGGATAAAGTCGAGCGAATTGGCGCGAGCCGCCATGGCGTCCGGATCCTTCGAGATCACGACTTCATCCGCGCCGAGCTTCAGGGCGTCGTCGTGCTTCGAGGGTGACGTCGTGAACAGCACGACGTGCGCGCCGAGTGCGTGGGCGAGCTTGATGCCCATGTGGCCGAGTCCGCCGAGCCCGACGACGCCGACCTTGTGTCCCTTGCCGATTTTCCAGTGACGAAGCGGCGACCAGGTCGTGATGCCCGCGCAGAGCAGCGGCGCGGCCGCGGCGGGGTCGAGCTTGTCGGAGACACGCAGGACGAACTTGTGGTCAACAACGATCGTCTTCGAGTAGCCGCCGTAAGTGACGCCGCCGGTGTGCTTGTCGGGTGCGTTGTACGTGCCAACCATCCCCTTCTCGCAGTACTGTTCCAGCCCCTCGGCGCAACTGGTGCAATTCTGGCACGAGTCGACCATGCAGCCGACACCGACCAGGTCACCGACCTTGAACGCCTTTGCGTTGGCACCGGTCTCGACGACTCGGCCGACGATCTCGTGTCCGGGCACGCAGGGATAGACGGTGCCTCCCCATTCGCCGCGCGCGGTGTGCAGGTCCGAGTGACAGACGCCGCAGAAGAGGATGTCGATGCGGACGTCGTCCACACCGGGGTCGCGTCGGTCGAAGGTAAACGGACTGAACGGAGTGGTTGCACTCCGTGCTGCGTAGCCGAGCGTGGGAATCATGTCTGCCTGGTGTAGGGTGAGTACTCAGCCAATACGGAGCGAGCCGATGAAGTTTCCGTGCCGGGCGCACGGTGTCATTATTTCAGCTGGCGAGCGCGACGTGGCTGAATAATTTTTCGCCTGAGGGCTGCATGTCATGCCACGACGCTTGGCCTTGGGCCTCGGCACCGAAACCGCAGAGCCGTCGTGATCAGCCATCTGCCGTCAGTTTCCAGTGACCACAACATCGGCCTTTGCCGAAAAGGACTGACGTGACGGCGAAGAAGCTGGTCATCCCGTCACTCGCCGACATTCGCGTGGCCGAGTCACGGATCGCGGGCGTTGCAATTCGGGCACCGTTGGTGCGATTCCACGGCGGCGACGCCAGTGCTGATGTCCGCCTGAAGCTGGAGAGCCTTCAGCCGATCGGGTCGTTCAAGCTGCGCGGTGCGGCGAATGTGATCGGCGGCCTCAGCGACGCGGCACTCGCGGGTGGTGTGTACACCGCGAGTGCGGGCAACATGGCGCAAGGCGTCGCATGGTGCGCACGCGCGCGCGGCGTGCAGTGCCGAGTGGTGGTGCCCGAGCAGGCGCCCGCCACGAAAATCGACGCGATCGAGCGGCTCGGCGGCGAGGTCATTCGCGTCCCCTTCGAGGAATGGTGGCGTACGCTCGTGGATCGGTCGCATCCGGGGGTCGAGGGGCACTTCATTCATCCGTTCGCGGACACCGACGTGATGGCGGGGAACGGCACGATTGGACTGGAGATTTTCGAGGATCTGGATGACGTGGACGCGATCGTCATTCCCTACGGCGGCGGCGGGCTCGCGTGCGGGATCGCGGCCGCCGCTCGTGCGTTGAGTCCGCGCACGAAGGTCTACGCCGTCGAAGCCGACACCGCGGCACCTCTCACGGCCTCGCTCGCGGCAGGTGTTCCAACCGCGGTGACGCGGACGCCTACCTTCATCGACGGCATGGGGAGCGGCGGCGTGTTCGCCGAGATGTGGCCACTCGTACAGTCGCTG
>JALYVY010000135.1:0-3249 GCA_030852985.1 Gemmatimonadota bacterium
CCGAGCCCCTTGGCACCGCAAGCCTGGGTCAGGTCCACGGCGCTCGGCTGCGAGGCGGGCGGGCGGTGGTGGTGAAGGTGCAGCGGCCGAACATCAAGGCGACACTTGCCGACGACCTCCTGTTCTTTCGCGAGCTCGCCGAGTTCATGGCGGAGCACACGAGCGTGGGATCACGGATCGACGTGATTGGCGTGATCCAGCAGTTGGAGCGGGCGCTATCGGACGAGTTGGACTATCGCATCGAGGCGCGAAGCGCGGCGGCGTTCCGTCGTTCGCTGGCGCAGTTTCCGCGGCTGATCGTGCCGAAGGTCATCGAGGCGTACTCCACGGAGCGGGTACTCACGACCGAGCGCGTGCGCGGCGTGAAGGTGAACGCGGTATCGCCCCTCGCACGTCTCGACCACGACTTCTCGCCCGTGGCCGAGGAACTCACGCGTGCGTACCTGAAGGGGATTACGCTCGACGGGTTCTTTCATGCGGATCCGCACCCCGGCAACGTGTTCGTCGTCATGCCGGGCACGCCGAATCCGCTCACACCCGCGGAGGTGGTGAGTGACGAGCGGCGCGAGATCGCTCGTCCCGCAACGACGCCGCTCTCGAAGCTGGAGGTGGAAGCGCAGCAAGCGGCCCTTCCCCTTCCTCCAGACGTCGACGTCCGGCTGGCACTGATCGACTTCGGGATGACGGCGCGCCTGTCGAGCGCCATGCGCGAAGGGGTGACGCGCCTGCTCATGGCGCTGGGGGATCACAATGGCGACCACGTGGCCGCAACGCTCATCGAGCTGGGTGAGCCAGGGGAGAAGTTCGACCGCAGTGGGTACACGCGGGAGATCGCCTCGCTCATCGCGCGCAATGTGGACCTGACAGCCGGAGAGGTGGAAGCAGGCCGTATCCTGTTCGAGGTGATCGACCTCTCCTACAGCAATGGGTTGAAGCTTCCCGCGGAGATGACGTTGCTGGCGAAGGCGCTGTTCAACCTCGATGGCGTGACTCGATCGCTGGACCCGACGTTTACGCCGCTCATAACCATCCGCGAGTTCGGCAATGAGATCGCGATGTCGCGCGCCAAACGGGACATGTCTCCTCGGCGGCTGTATCAGATCGCGATGGAGAGCAGCGACCTGCTGGCGGCGTTGCCACATCGCATCGATCAGATCACGGCGCGCCTCGCGAACGACGACCTGCAGACGCACGTCGATGTGCCGCAGTTGCCGTCGCTGATCGTCGCATTGCAGAAAGTCGCGAACCGGGTATTCTCGGGTCTCGTCCTGGCTGGATTACTTGTCGCAAGCGCGATGCTGATGCAGTACTGGCCTCGTATAGGCTTGACCGGATTCGTTATGGCGGCCGCTTTGGCGCTTTACATTGTGGTGACGATCATCGCAAGCGATAGGCGCAGTAGCGGATGAAGTGACCAAGCTCGTTGAATATGTGTATGACAGTTGCATATCCGCACGCGCATGCGACGCTCTGACCGCCGAATAATTTTTCAGGGAACCGGGCTCTTCATCGCGCTCTCCGCGTTGTCGATCGGCTGCGGCAGCTCCACAACCGACCCTTCGTCTGCGAAGGATGGGATTACACAGGTTGCCGCGACAGTCGCCCAGGTGGCCGCGGCCGTGACTGGGCAGGACGCGCCTCTCGCCGACGAGGCCAAGGGTGGCAAGAACCTTGGCTTCGACACCCACACCTTTCCGGGCGAGAAGACCATGCGCGCCTGGAAGAATGCGCCCGGCGCTCCCTACAGCTGGGTCGGTTACTACTTGCCCTCGCCCTGTCACAAGGACGCGTCCTGGGTGGGCAGGCGGGAGTTGCTGACGGGTATGGGCTGGGGACTCGCGGTTGTGTACGTGGGTCAGCAGACATGGGGCCGGACGCCGCAGCCTCTCTCGAGCGCGCGCGTGGCCGCCTTGGTCAAGTCTGGCGCTACCTGCAATGCGAACCTGCTCGGCGTCGATCGTGGAACGGTTGATGGCGCGGAGGCGATCGCCGTGGCGAAGCGCGAAGGTTTCGCGGCGCACTCCATCATCTTCCTCGACATCGAGCGGATGGAGAAGGTGCCGGACGCGATGCGCGCCTACTACCGCGCGTGGGCCAAGACGCTGCTGACGAATGGGACATACCGTCCGGGCGTGTATGTCCACGCTCACAATGCCCAAGCCGTGTTCGACGACCTGAAGGTGGAGTTCGCTGCGGCGGGTGTCGCCGAAGAGCCACGCATATGGGTCGCGAGTGGGCGCGGTTTTGACGAGGGAAAGGCTCCCCAGGATGTCGGGTTTGCGTTTGCGGGCGTATGGCAAGGCATGCTCGACGTTGCCCGGGCCGTCGCCGACATCAAGCTCCCCGTTGACATCAACGTCTCGGCATGGACGTCGCCGTCAGATCCGCGGGTTGGAGATTGAGCGAGCGAGAGAACTCTTTCCTCGTTCATGGCGTATACATCGGGTAGTCACACGCCGAGGAGATTCTCAATGTCAATTCAGAACCGTGCGCCGCGCGTCTTGCTTGTCGCGCTGGTCGCCATCGCGAGCGCCGCATGTTCCGACGGTGCCGTCGCCCAGTCGCAACCAACTATCGCTCTGGCAAAGGGAGATCATAAAGTGACCGAGACGTACAGGAAGCCGAGCGAGAGCGAGCTCAAGCAGAAGCTCTCGTCCATTCAGTTTCAGGTGACGCAGCACGAAGGCACCGAGCGTCCCTACCAGAACGAGTACTGGGACAACCACGAAGAGGGCATCTATGTCGACGTGGTATCGGGCGAGGCGCTCTTCAGCTCGCGCGACAAGTTCGAGTCTGGAACGGGCTGGCCCAGCTTTACGCGCCCACTGGTGCCGGAGAACGTGAAGACGAAGACCGATCGCCAGTTCGGCATGTCGCGCACGGAAGTGCGTTCCGCGCACGCCGACTCCCACCTTGGCCACCTGTTCGATGACGGCCCGAAGCCGACCGGAATGCGCTACTGCATGAACTCCGCGTCAATGCGCTTCATCCCTGTGAGCAAGCTCGCGGCGGAAGGCTATGGGGAGTACGCGAAGCTGTTCGCGAAGAAGTAGTACGACGGGCACGAGGTGACTGCAGTCTGCGGTGCGCGCGCAGTCTGCAGAGGATTGGAGACGCCCGCTTCTGTTTCACGCCGTGGCGCACCTCGTGCACCCATCGTTCGCATGGACGAACCAACACACGACAGCGTGCACGACCGCACACCACGCTGGCTCTTTCCCGCCATCGCGTGGAGCGAACGGCGCAATC
>JALYVY010000135.1:3259-11752 GCA_030852985.1 Gemmatimonadota bacterium
GATTGCGCCCCACCACGGGGCAGCGCGAGAGCTCGCGCATCGCCGCCAACCTCGCGATGGCCGGCATGACCGCGGTCGTCACGCAGAAGGCGATGGCGCCTGTTGTCGAACCACTTTCCGAGTGGGTCGAGGAGCGCGAAGTGGGTCTCGTGCAGGCTCTGCCGGTCTCGGCCGTCATACGCGACGTACTCGCCATCGTGCTGCTCGATTATACGCTCTACTGGTGGCACCGTGTCGAGCATCGCGTGCCGCTCATCTATCGATTCCACCAGGTCCATCACGCCGACCTCGAGCTCGACAGCTCGACCGCCGCGCGCTTCCACTTCGGCGAATTCCTGTTGTCCGTTCCGTGGCGCGCCGCCCAGGTGCTTTTCATTGGCGCCAGTCCGCGCGCACTCATGATGTGGAACCAGCTCACCACCCTTTCGGTGATCTTCCACCACTCGAACGTCCGCCTCCCCATCGAGCTCGAACGCACGCTCGCGCGAATCATGGTGACCCCGCGGTTGCACGGCATCCACCACTCCATCGTGCGCGAGGAGCAGGACTCCAATTGGTCCAGCGGCCTCACCATCTGGGATCGCCTGCATGGCACCTACCGCTCGAACGTGCCGCAGCGCGAGATCGAAATCGGAATTCCGGCGCTCCGCGATCCGGACGACGTCACGCTCAGGCGGAGCATGCTCGCGCCGTTCGAGCCACTGCCCGAGTGGACGTTGCCCGACGGTTCGACGCCGAGGCCGGGTCGTCGTCTCGTGCCGCCCGGGCAGCTCGCGCGATAGCGGAGGTTAGAGGCTACCGCGCACTTGCTCGGTCGAGCCGTCTACTCCGATGGCTCGAACGTCATGCTCCTTTCCTGCTACCGCCCAGCATGTAGTCGCGGCCTCGTACGGCTACGAGAAACGTCGGCACGAGGAACAGCGTGATGGGCGTGGAAAGCGCCAAGCCGCCAATCACGGCGAGTGCGAGGGGCTTCTGCATCTCGCTCCCTGCGCCAAGGCCAAGCGCCAGTGGAAGAAGGCCGAACAGCGTGCAGAGCGTGGTCATGAGGATGGGACGAAGTCGCACGCGTCCTGCTTCGAGCAGCGCCGGCTCCAACGCCTCGTTCTCCGTAAGCATGTAGTGATGGGTGAAGTCGAGGAGGATAATTCCGTTCTTCACGATCAGCCCCACCAGGAGGATCAGCCCCATGAACGACGACACGTTCAGCGGCGTGCCGGTGATGAGCAGCAGCGCCATCGCGCCCACGAACGAGATAGGCGCGGCGGCGAGCACGACGAGTGGTTCCACGAACGAGCGGAATTGAAGCACCATCACGGCGATGACCGCGGCGATCGCGAGGGCAAGCACGGTGAGCAGTGACTTGAACGCCTCCCGTTGTCCTGCGCTCTGGCCACCGACCTCCATGCGAATTCCCGCGGGCACCGGATTGGCCGCGAGCACAGCGTTCACGCCGCTCATGACGGTGCCCAGTGGCGCGGTCACATCCGACGTCATCGTGATCATCTGCTGCTGGTTCTCGCGCGTGTACGACGATCGGGATTGCGTGGGCTCGAAGGTCGCCAGCGCGGAGAGTGGCGCCGTCGTCCTGCTCGCTGGTATCACGACGGGCAGGGCGCCGAGGCGCAACGCGTCCATGCGCACGGCATCCGGCGCGCGGACGCGCACGCCGATGGAGCGGTCCTGCAACCTCACCTCACCGGCCGGCACGCCGAGCAGCGCGCCGTTCACGGCGGCGCCTACCTGGTCGGGCGTGAGGCCGACCCTGTTCGCCTCTGCGCTGTTGATGTGCATCATCAACTCTGGCGCTTGCTCAACGGCGCCACTGAAGAAATCCTCGATCCCCCCGACCTTCGACATGCCTGGCTCGAGCTTCTTCGCATAGGCTTCCAGCGCGTCGAGGTCGGCACCGAAGAGACGGATCTCGACTGGGCGCGCGGCTCCGGCGAGGTCGTTGATGACGTCGCTGAGAATCTGGACGAACTCGACGCGCACGCGCGGCACGGCGCTCGCGATCTGCACTCGGGCGTCGTTGATCACCTCCTGGCTGGAGCGACTCCGATTGCCCGCGGGCTTCAGGCGCACGACCATGTCGCCGCGATTCTGCTCGGTGGCGAAGAGGCCGAGCTCCGCACCCGTGCGCCGCGACAGACCTTCCACTTCGGGAATCTTCAGCAGGATCTGCTCGATGAGATGGACCTGCCGATCGGTCTCGACCAGCGCGGTGCCTCCGGGCGTCCAGTAGTCGAGCACGAACGCACCTTCGTCGATCTCGGGCAGGAACCCGCTCGGCACGAGCTTGTAGACGAACACACCGGCGACGATCATCAGCACCGCGCCGGCGATCATGAACCGGGTGTGGTGCAGTGCGCGATCGAGCGCCCGCTGATACTTGTCCGAGAGGGTGTCGATGGCGCGACCGATTGACGCGAGCACGCCCTTCGTCTTGCCCTTCCCTCCAGCGTGCACGGGAATCGGGTTGGCTGACTCCGCGATCTCCTCCGCGGGCTCCGCGACCAGAAACGCCTCGGCGAGCAGCGGAATGATGGTGACGGCGAGCACCAGCGAGATGAGGACGGCAATCGTCAGCGTGATTGAAAGCGCCGCGAAAAACTGGCCGACGACGCCCTGCAAGAGCCGAAGCGGCAGGAAGACAACGACGGTCGTGATCGTCGACGTCGTCACGGGGATGATCAGCTCCTGCACCGCCTCGCGGATGGCGCGATCGCGATCGGGCGTGAAGCCGAGATGCCGTACGATGTTCTCGCTGATCACCACAGCATCGTCAATGACGATGCCGATTGCGATCGCCATGGCGCCGAGCGTCATCAGGTTGAACGTCTGTCCAACGAGCGACATCACGAAGACCGTGATGGCCAGCGTCAGTGGAATGGACGCGGCGCTGATCGCCGTGATCCGCCCCTTGCGCAGGAAGATGAACAGAATGATCACGGCGAGCACCGCGCCGATGAGCATCGCGTCGCGCACGGACTTGGTCGCATCGCGAACGAGCGAAGCCTGATCGTAGATCGGCTTGAGCGTGACGCCCTGCGGCAGCGTCTTGCGGATGTTCACCGCGGCCTTCTCGACGCTGTCGGCGATGGCGACGGTGTTTCCGCCCACTTGTCGCGTGATGTTCAGCAGCGCGGCGGGTCGGCCGTCGCCGGCCACGATGCGCACATGATCCTCGGTGCCCAGCTCCACGGTCGCCACGTCCCGCACGCGAAGCCCGTGGCCGACGACCACATTACCGATGTCCTCGGGTGTCGTGGCTTCCTGCGCCGTGATGACGAGGAACTGCTTGTAGTCCTGCGCTACCCGCCCCACAGCGGCAACGGTAATTGACGCCTTGATGGCGTTGGCAATGTCATCGTATGACAACCCCTGCTCGGCGAGGCGTACTGGATCCGCGATGACCTCGATTTCGCGGACATCAGATGCCTGCACGTCCACGCGGCCCACGCCCGGCACCCGCGAAAGTACCGGTCGGATCTGGTAGCGCGCGATGTCGTACAGCATCGAAGGGCTTCCGCCCTCGAGGTTGTAGGAAACAATCGGAAATACGGCGGGCGACAGGCGCTCCACCTGGACATCGAGTCCTGGCGGCAGGTCGTTCCGCACCTGGTTCACGCGCGCCTGCGTCTGCTGCAGCGCGTACGCCATGTCAGTGCTCGGCGAGAACGTCACCGATAGCTCGCTGGCTCCCCGAATGGATCGCGACTGAACGCGCGTGACCCCGGGAACGACGCCCACCGCTTCCTCGAGCGGCTGCGAGATTGCGAACACCACCTGTCGTGAACCGAGGGAAGATCCTTGGGCAACGATGGCAATGCGCGGAAACTGGAGCTCTGGATAGATGGCCGACGGGAGCTGCAGGGCCGACCAGATACCGGCGACGCAGAGCAGGACCACGACGAGGTAGACGAAGCGACGCTGGCTCGCGACCGCTCCGGCAATCGTCCAGCCGTCCGTGTGCGGCGGCTCTGTGACGGGTGTTTCGGTCACGGCTTCACGGGCACTTCTTTCCCGGCCTTGCCCTCGGCCTTCGACTCCACCTTCGAGCTGTCCGCCACCCCGAAGGCGCCCTGTGTCACCACCTTTTCACCGCCATTCAGGCCCTCGAGTATCTCGACCTTGGTCGCGGTCCGGCCGCCGATCTTCACCTCGTGCGGCAATGCGATCCCCTTCGCATCGACGACGAACACCTTGTAGGTATTTGGCTCATCGCCGGGAACGAGGGCCTCCGCCGGAACCACGATGGCGCGGGGGCGCGTCTGCACGGCTATCTCGCCATACACACTTTCTCCCAGTCGCAGCGATCGCTTCGGGGCGGTGAGCGACACCCGGATGGCGACTGACCGGGAGCTGGTGTCCAGCGCCGCGCCAATGGAAGCTACGGTGCCTTCGCCGAGTGGCTCGCCGCCGGTTTTCTCGCCGGCGGCCAGTGCGACCTTGCTTCCCGGATGAATATCACCGGCGTCGGTGGGACCAACGGAAAGCACGACGTCGAATGCTGACGGGTCGGCGATTTCCACGAGCACTTGTCCTGCATCGGCTGGCGCGCCCAGGACGGCCGTCATCTTCGTGACCACGCCACTCACCGGCGAGCGCAGCACGGAGAGCTGTTGCGCGCGCTGCGCCGTCACCGCATCCGTGCGTGCCTTGCCGAGATCCGCCGCAGCCGTCTCAGCGTCCTTGCGCGGAACGATGCCTTCATTCGCCAACCGTGTGGCGCGTTCGTAGTTGCGTTGCGCGGCGACCAGTGTCGCCTGGGTGCCGCTGGCGGCGGCGTTGAAACCAACTTGCTCGAACTCGACGAGCGGACTGCCTGCTGCGACCCGCTGGCCTTCGGATACATACACTTTCGAGATGCGAGTCGGGGACGGAGCGCTCAGCGCCGCGTAGCGCCCGGGTCGCGTCACGACCTTGCCGATCGCCGCAATAGTGCGTGTGAAGGGTTCGACACTCGCGGCGACCGTGTTCGCGGTAACTACGGGCGTCGCCGGCTCCGCTTCTTTTGCGGCGCCCTTGCATCCGCTCACCAGCGCCAGTGCGGCCGACAGCACGTGGATGCCGTGACGCGCGGTGGCGCGCGCTGCGACGCCGTCAAGTGGGACCGTTCTCATGGCACGGGAGCGTTCTGGGTGAGCGCGCGCAGCTCGGTGTTGACCGTGAGCAGCGCCGCGAGATCGTCGATGTACTGTCCGAGCACTTCTCGGGCGCTTCGCCTGGCCTCGAGGACCGCCGGCAGTGCCGCCGCTCCCTCACGGTACGCTGTGAGCGACCTGTCTGCTACACGCTGGGCGCGAACCACCAGGTCACGATCGCGCGCGATCCTGGCGATCAACTGCTCACGCTCCCTTACCGACTCGATGAGTCGCTGGCGCGATTCCAGACGCGCCGCCGAGAGCTGCGCGATCGCCCTGTCGCGCTCGGCGCGGGCTTCGGCGATTGGTCCCTGGTTGCGATTGAATAGCGGAAGCGGAACGGACAGCCCGATGAGCGGCAGGTAGCCCGGCTCGCTGCCGCTCGGATCGCCGAATTCCACCCCGATGCTGATGGAGGGAAGCACGAAGACGCTCCTCTGCTGGAGCGCGACGCCAAGCTCTGTCGCCTGAAGGTTCGCCTGTGCGGCGGCGACTCCTGGCGTCGTAGCCGTACCAGTGGACTGGGATGCGCCGGCGGTCGTGGCTGTCGTAGCGCCAGTGAGTGATCCCGCGGCGGCTTGGCTGTTGCCTGGCGACGATGCCGTGCCGACTCGCGCGGAGGTGGGCGTGGATGGTGGCAGCGTGACTGACGACGTGCCGACGGACGGTGGAACGAGGATGATCACTGCTCCGCTGTCCAGCGATTGGCGAATCGAGAGCGTATCGGGCGGGGCGAGTACCAGCGAGTCGGAGAGCACGATGGCGACGCTATCCGCGGGAAGCCCCATGAGTGTCTGCACTGTGAGCAGGGCGCTCATATAGCTCAACGAATCGCCGGTGGTGAGGTTGAGTTGCTGCCCCGATACGACGGTGGCGAGATCGACGTCGAGGTCGCTCGCATCGCCCGCATCTCGCCGAGCGACCGTCATCTTGCGCAGGCTGTCCGCATCGCGTGCCGTCTGGCGTGACAGGCGAAAGCGTGCATCCGCTGCGAGCGCGCGTGTATAGGTCGTGTCGACTTCAACGAGGGCTGCCACGCGCTCGGTGGCGTAGAGGAGTCGTGCGGCGCGCGCTGATGCACTGGCCTGATTCACTCGCAGGCCGCGCGTCCAGAAAGCATCGAGGAGGGGAACGTCGAGCGTGACGTGCTTCTGTGGCGTGGCCCTCGAATACGATGCGGCGAGCGTGGGGTTGGGCAGCGCGCGCGCGCTCAGCAGGCGCGCCATGGCTGCGGCGGTGTCGGCGCGCGCGAGTGCGATCCGCGAGCCCGCGCTCAAGGCAGCCCGTTCCGCTTCGCCGCGCGTCACGGCGCGTTGTGCGCCAGCGGGTGAGACGGCGAGCAGCACGAGCAGCGCCGCGGCGGCGGACCGGGCGCTTGCTGCAATCCTGTGTGTGATCACGTGTCGTACCCTAGCGAACTGACCTTGCATCGTGATTACAGGGGGTGAGAATCATCGGAATGGATAGCCGCACAGGGGTGCGCGGTGTGCATGGCGCGGAACGTGAACTGGCCTACGACGTCTACTCCGACCACTGCGCGACGCGGTCAGTTCACGTTCTTCGCGTGCAGGCGATGGATTCCATCGTTGAAGGTGTCCAACCCCTCCCACTCAGCCGCAAAGCTGAAGGTGAGGCGTTGCGTGCCCTCGGTCTCATGCAACTCCCCGCAGACACGAAGTTTTCCCTCATCCACTGACTCCATTCGTATGATGTCGTCGCTCTTGCCCGCCTGCAGGCTTGCCGTACCGGACCGCGTGGTGCGGAGGGCGTTCAGAGACTCCGCGAAGGTGGCGAGGTGGTCCTGGGTGAAGACGAAGGGCAGTGCGGCGGCAAACGCGCCGGACCTCACGACGAGGAAAGCGGCATGATGACGTCCGTCTCCGAGTGGCTGCGCCTGCCGAAGCTCGAGCGTCGCGGTGGGCGTATTGGTGGACAGCGCGAGGTCGAGGGGCATGAGAGCGAAGTAAGGGTATCCGTCCGCATGCCGACAGGGGGATGCCACTCAAGAAACGAATCCGTCGGCACGCATGTACCGACGGATTCTACGCCTGTGCCCTCAGGCTCTGTGGCATTGGACGGCGGCGTGACGGCAAGCGCAGGCATTTGGCGGGCCAAAACGGCGCACTCGCATCGAATACACGGTACCTACCGCACGCTGTTGGTCGTTTGCGGTTCGCTCATGGGCAGCGGGTGTGCGCCTCCGGCACCGGTCGTGGCTCCTACGCCGGCCGCCGTACCGCGTCCGATCGTTGTGGTCGCGCCCGTGCGTGTGTCGCCCGTCGCGTCGCTCGAGAGCGCGTCGCTCGCGAGCGTGGGGATGGACTCGACGCTGTCCGATCGGATCGATAGCATCGTCAAGGTCGGACTGGCCCAAGGCGCCGCGCCAGGCGCGGCCGTGGCGATCGGCCGGTATGGGCGGCTGGTTCTCCTGCGCGGCTACGGCACGCTCGACTATGCACCCGGCTCCCCACCGGCGACACCCACCACTCTCTACGACCTGGCGTCGCTCACGAAAGTCGTCGTCACCACGACGATCGCGATGATTCTCGAGGAAGAGCACCGGCTCGACCTCGATCGTCCGGTCCGCGCCTACCTGCCCGAGTTCAATGCGCTCGACAAGGCGACGATCACACCGAGAATGCTATTGACGCATTCGGGCGGACTGGAGGCCGGCGCGCCACTCTACCTGAAGTTCCGAGGGCGAACGGAGTTCCTCGCGCAGATCAATGCGCGTCCCGTGCGTGCCGTGCCGGGAACGAGCACCGTTTACAGCGATTGGGACATGGTGGTTCTTCAGGACGTGCTCGAGCGCATTACCGGCTTGTCGCTGGACCAGCTTGCCTACGAACGCATCTTCCGCCCACTGGGCATGTTCGACACGCGATTCGTGCCCGATACGGCGGACGCGGAGCTCCGCAGGCGCATAGCGCCCACGGCGATGGACACGTCACGCGGCGGCCTGCTCCAGGGCACCGTCCACGACGGCAATGCATGGGCGATTGGCGGCGTCGCTGGTCACGCGGGATTGTTTTCATCCGCCCGCGAGCTTGCCACGTTTGCGCAGATGCTGCTGAACGGCGGCACGTACAACGGCGTGCGCATCCTGTTACCCACCACCATCGCGCGCTGGACATCCCGCCAGTCGGCGACCTCGAGTCGCTCACTCGGTTGGGACACACCGGCACAGGGCTCGAGCGCCGGCATGTACTTCTCGGCGCGTTCCTTCGGGCATACCGGGTTTACGGGGACGTCGATCTGGATTGATCCCGAGCGGGGCGTGTTCGTGGTGTTGCTCACGAACCGCGTCAACTCGCACGGCACCAGCACCCGTCACGCCCAACTGCGC
>JALYVY010000136.1 GCA_030852985.1 Gemmatimonadota bacterium
GTGCGCGCTCGCATGGTCGAGGCGGCGAACGTCGAGGCGCACGACCGGGAGTGGAACGGCACCGAGAGCAGCGTCGATGCATGCGCCGCGCTTCGCTGCATACACGCGGCTGCGTATGAAGGTCGATCATACCGTAAAATCATCTCGACAACGAGTTAGTAGACATGCTCCTTCAAGACGAGACGTACAATGAAGCTCTCGACATCTTTCACGAGGCTGTCGCGGCGTTCTGTAGAGGAGATCATGAACGCGGGGAAAGTCTTCTCGGCAACCTCAATACGGAGGCGATTGAGCGGGATCGCAAGCACTTGCTGGCGCTCGCTCGCACTGCAAAGCCTTCAACCGCACCAACTACAGCAGTCAGAGCCGTCAAGTCCGTGTCGCGTGAGATAAGAGAGGCCGTCCAGCTCCGCGATCGGTTCCGGTGCCGTTTCACTGGTCGGCGGCTGATAGACACTCGCGTCTTTCAGGAGGTGTCTCGTTTATCCGCCGTATTGCATTTTGACGAGCATCACGCCGTTTATGAGACGGCGCGAGGCCGCGGAGGTCATCCACTCGTCCGCACGCACGGAGCAGCATACGAACATGCGCAGCCGCTGTCTCATGGCGGCCAAACGACCACTGAGAACATTTTTCACATCAGCGTACAACTCAACGAATCGAAAGGCGCGAACGTTCTCGAGCGGGTCGAGGTTCCCAGCGATGGCTGGAATGGCTTGACTGAGTACCTCGCGCGGCTAGGTGCCCAGCAGTCTGCTGCACGGAAGCCGACCGAAGGCGCGCAAACAGTGGCGCACCATACCAGTCGTACCATGCCTCTGCGCAGATCGGCTAGCGTACGTAAGGCAGGCACAGCGGTGAAAGTGCGCCAGGCGGCCGAGGGTCTTGCCGTCACCGTGTTCGCGCTGGCCGATGGCGCAGAGGTGGAGCATGCCTTCCTGGAACTGCGGAGAGCCAAGAAGAATGCCTTCTTCGCCAACGAGCGGAAGGCAGGCATGTGGATGATTCACCGTATGTATTGTAGCTCATTGGCATTCGATATCGCCGTGAAGCTGACAGCGTCGCCAAAAGTCTACAGTGAAAACGCGGCGCTGATCCACGAGTGGGCGAGGCGCGCGGAAGTTGTTACGACGGAATGCAGCCGCTGCCGCAACGCGGTCTAGCGCAGTTGTCTGCTACGGAGCGATGGTCTAAGGGAGAATGAGGCGTGGCGCTTCGCGCGGAGTTGCATCAGTCGGCGTTCATTGCGTAAGACGGATCAGCATTCACGCTGGTCCGCGCGCTGGTGGATGCG
This sequence comes from Gemmatimonadota bacterium, assembly GCA_030852985.1. Lineage (GTDB taxonomy): Bacteria > Gemmatimonadota > Gemmatimonadetes > Gemmatimonadales > Gemmatimonadaceae > AG11. The sequence goes on from JALYVY010000136.1 coordinate 1,295, forward strand.
GAGTCAGTGGAGCTACCGAGCAAACACCTTTCGACCGAAGGACGACAAGGAATACTGAAATCGTTGCCGTGCTTCCAGACCTGGTTGGTAAGACCATTGCGAATGTCGTAATGAAGGAAGGGACGGGGCCTTTTGCCCAGCTCTTCCTCGTCTTTACCGATGACACCTATTACGAGTTCTATAGTACCGAATCGATCTCCGGTGGCGGTCGGCTTTACAGCGGTGGGACTCCTGCCGTGCTTGCAAGCGGCAAGCCGAATGAGGTCGTGCTCTTCAAGTGCTAAGTGAAGCTGCCTGAATGCTGCCTATCGCGACTGTCAGATCCTCTGCAATACGGCAGTGGCCTGCGATCAGCGCAACCGAAAGGCGCCGCCTCCATCGTCGAGCCCATCACCACTGTATGAGTACTCCCTACCACAGCCAGTACTGGGCTCACGCCCTGACCCTGAAGGGCCCAGCCGGCTCCATGGAAAGCCTGTCGCGGTCCATCGCCAACGCACGTGTTGACCTCAATCCGCACCAGGTCGACGCGGCGCTCTTCGCCGTCCGCTCCCCCCTTTCCAAGGGCGTCATCTTGGCCGACGAAGTCGGCTTGGGGAAAACAATAGAGGCCGGGATCGTCATCGCCCAACGATGGGCCGAGCGCCGGCGACGAATTCTCCTCATCGTGCCGGCTACCCTGCGCAAGCAGTGGCAGCAGGAGCTGGCAGAAAAGTTCGCGCTTCCGTCGGTCATCCTCGAGGGTGCATCGTTCAACGCGGCCCGGAAGGCGGGCGTGCTCCGCCCCCTCGACCAGCCGGGGCAACTCATCATCTGCTCGTACCACTTTGCGGCTGCGAAGGCCGTCGAGTTCGCCCAGGTTCCTTGGGACCTCGTCGTGATCGACGAGGCCCACCGGCTCCGTAACGTCTATAAGACCTCGAGCCGGATGGCCGCCGCAGTGGCCGAGGCCACGTCGGGCGCCCCCAAACTACTGCTCACCGCGACGCCCCTTCAGAACTCCCTGCTCGAGCTTTATGGCCTCGTGAGCGTGATCGACCCGCACGTCTTCGGGAATGTCGCATCATTCCGCGAGCAGTTCATGCGGGGTGCGCTGGATGAGCAGGAGCGAAACCGGCAGCTCCAGCGCCGGCTCGAGCCGCTGCTTACCCGCACGCTCAGGAAGCAGGTTCTGGAGTACATCCGTTTTACGCAGCGGGTGCCGCTCACGCAGGAGTTCGTGCCGAGCGACGACGAGCACCGGCTCTATGAGCTCGTCTCGGCCTACCTCCAGCGCGAACACTTGGCTGCACTTCCGGCGAGCCAGCGCACGCTGATGACACTGGTGCTGCGGAAGCTACTCGCGTCATCGACCTTCGCGATCGCGGGCACGCTGAGGAAGCTCGTGGGGCGCCTGGAGTCGATCGAACGGATGCGCGCGACCGCGGGACGCAGGAGTGCCGCAGCTCCTGACGCCGCGCTGGTGCTCGACGACGACGACTTCGACGTGCTCGACGAACTGGCGGACGAATGGACAGAGGACGGTGCAGACGCACGGGCGAGCGCCAGCTCAGCCGCGCCCGACCCCACCATATCACCTAATGCTGATGTAAGCGCCGCGCTCGCCGCGGAGGAGCTCGCCGAGCTCCGGCACTTCGCGGAGCTGGCCGAGGCGATCCGGAACAACACCAAGGGCGAGGCGCTGCTCCGGGTGCTGGAGACCGCGTTCGCGCAGACCGCTGCCTTGGGCGCGGCCCGCAAGGCGGTGATCTTCACGGAGTCGCGCCGCACGCAGCAGTACCTCCTCGAGCTTCTCACCGCGCACGGCTACGAGGGTGAGCTCGTGCTGATGAACGGGACGAACGCCGACCCGTCGTCACGGTCGACGTACGCGGGCTGGCTGGACCGCCACGCCGGCACTGGCCTCGCCTCGGGCTCGCGGTCAGCCGACACCAAGGCGGCCATCGTCGAGGAGTTCCGGGAGCGGGGAACGATCCTCATCGCCACCGAGAGCGCGGCCGAGGGCGTGAACCTCCAGTTCTGTTCCCTGGTGGTGAACTACGACCTGCCCTGGAATCCACAGCGCATCGAGCAGCGTATCGGTCGCTGCCACCGCTACGGGCAGCAGCACGACGTGGTGGTCGTGAACTTCCTGAACAAGCGGAACGCAGCGGACCAGCGGGTCTATGAGCTCCTTGCCCAGAAGTTCCGGCTCTTCGACGGGGTCTTCGGGGCCAGCGACGAGGTGCTCGGCGCCTTGGAGTCCGGCGTCGACATCGAGCGCCGGATCGCGCAGGTGTACCAGCAATGCCGGACCTCGGAGGAGATCCAGGCAGCATTCGACGCGCTGCAGCGCGAGGTGGACGACAAGATCGCCGCCCGGATGACGGAGACCCGCCAAGCGCTCCTCGACAACTTCGACGAGGAGGTTCACGTCCGGCTCAAGGTGCACCGCGACCAGGCGCTCGCCGCCCTCAGCGAGCGCCAGCAATGGCTACTCGCGCTCACGCGGCAGGAGCTGAACGGCGACGCACAGTTCGAGCACGACCAGCCGCGCTTCCAATACCGTGGCTCCGCGGCGACCTCGGGGCGCTACCACCTCGATTGGCGCGAGGCCGAACGGCTCGGCGACATCTTCTACCGCCCAGATCACGAGCTCGCCCAGCACCTGATCGAGCGCGCCGTGAGCCGTGATCTCGACACGGCGGCTGTAACGTTCGATTATTCAGCCCATGGCGCGATGGTCCGAGTCCTGGAACCGCTGGTTGGCCGGTCCGGGTGGTTAGAACTGTCGCGTCTCACTGTGTCGTCGTTCGACACCGAGGAGTTCCTCGTGCTCGCGGGCGAGACGGATGCCGGCGAGCCGCTCGACGATGAGCTGTGTCGCAAGGTCCTCTCCCTGCGTGGACGCATCGCCGACGATGGCGCTGGCACGACGGCTCCTGGTAGTCTAGCGTCGCGGCACGAACGCCGGATCTCCGAGCTCCTCGGCGAGGTGAATGCGCGCAACGCGCACTATTTCGACGAGGAGGCCGCAAAGCTCGAGCGCTGGGCCGACGATCTCCGCTCGGGACTCGAGCGGGAGCTGAAGGACCTGGACCGGCAGATCAGCGAGGCGCGCCGGGCGAGCCTCGCCACGGCGGCACTGGCGGACAAGCTGGCGGCACAGAAGGCATTGAAGTCGCTCGAGGCCACGCGCGCCCAGCGGCGGCGGGACCTGTACGATGCGCAGGACGCCATCGGCGCCCGGCGCGACGAGATGATCGCGGGCATCGAGCGCCAACTCGAACAGCGCAATACGCTCCAGCAGATCTTCACGATCCGCTGGACCATCACCTGACGACGAGGACGATGACGAAGAAGACGAAGCTCGAGCTCACCTGGATCGGGAAGGACGAGCGGCCACGGCTCGAGCCGCGGATCCTTCTCGAGGATCCGGAGCTGTCATATCACGCCCCGCAGCGGATAAGCGAGAACGACATCTTCGACAACCGGTTGATCTTCGGCGATAACCTGCTAGCGCTCAGGGCGCTGGAGCAGGAGTTCGCGGGAAAAGTGAAGTGCGTGTATATCGACCCGCCTTACAACAGCGGGTCAGCGTTCCAGCAGTACGACGATGGCATCGAACACTCACTCTGGCTCTCGCTTATGCGCGAAAGACTAGAGTGTCTGGCGCGATTACTGGCTCCCGATGGAACAATTTGGGCGTCGATCGACGACACCGAGGGTCCGTATCTCAGGGTGCTCATGGACGAGGTCCTCGGGCGGTCGAAGTTTGTAGCAACTGTCATCTGGGAGAAGCGAACCTCGCGTGAGAACCGGCGCACCTTCTCTTTTAACCACGACTATGTCCTGGTCTACGCGCGGGACCGCGACCGCTTCGACGAATCGCGCAATCTTCTGCCGCTCACGCAGGAAGTACTCGACCGCTACAAGAATCCGGACAATGACCCTCGTGGAGCATGGCAGTCGGTATCCGCTACGGCGCAGGCGGGTCATGCGACGGCCCGACAGTTCTACACACTCCGCACCCCCGGAGGCGCAGAGTTCGATCCGCCTGATGGGAGCTGCTGGCGTTATACACAAGACCGAATGGATCGGGCGATCGCGGACGGAAGGATCTGGTTCGGTCGCGAGCAAAGGAACATGCCGAGGATCAAGATGTTCCTCAGTGAGCAGGAGGACGCAGGACTCACGCCGTTCACCATCTGGAAGGCAGACGAAGTCGGAACCAACGACAGCGCGAAGCGACACCTGCTCGATCTATTCGATGGCACCCTGGTGTTCGACACACCAAAACCGGAAGGCCTCATTGAGCGAATCCTCCACATCGCAACGAATGTAGGAGATCTCGTTCTCGATTCCTTCTTGGGCTCTGGGACGACCGCGGCCGTCGCCCACAAAATGGGTCGACGATGGATTGGAGTTGAGCTTGGGTCGCATTGTGTCACCGCGTCCGCGCCGCGTCTAAGAAAGGTCGTCGATGGAAACGACCGAGGTGGCGTGACCGAGTTGACAAGTTGGGCAGGAGGCGGCGGCTTTCGGTTCTTCCGTCTCGCACCATCGCTGCTCGAGCGCGACACTTACGGGAACTGGGTTGTCAGCAAGCAGTACAATCCAGCGATGCTCGCTGAGGCCATGTGCAAGCATGAGGGATTCACGTACACGCCGAGCGACGCGTCGTACTGGCAGCACGGGCGTTCAACGGAGACGGCATTCCTCTACGTCACGACCCAGACGCTCGGAAGAGAACAGCTTGCCCAGTTGAGTGAGGAAGTAGGTCCCAATCGCACACTCCTCGTCTGCTGCGCGGCGTTCCGCGCGAATGCGGACGAGTTCCCAAATCTCACCCTCAAGAAGATCCCGCACACGGTGCTCAACCGTTGTGAATGGGGGCGCGACGACTACAGTCTCGCAATCGCGCAGTTGCCAAATAGGCCGGCGGCTGAGGCGGAGGAGGGCGCCGCCGTAGCACCTCGCGCTGCGAGCGCGCCGGCGAGGCGCGGGCGTAGAACAGCCCCCCGTGTGCCAGAGCTCTTCGAGGAGACCGAGTCATGACGCGGGAGACCAACTCGGTGAGCGGCCGACTAAGCCTCCGCGCGCCACAGCGCGAGTCTCTGGAGACCCTGGCCAGGGTGACGGACATCGTTCAACTGACCAAGGACCGGGATGTCGAACAGGCGCTGGCCATTATCCGGACGGAGTACCCGGGCGTCACCGACTTCGAGCGTGACTTTCCCTCGCTCTGCTTCGCGCTGGCGACTGGCGTCGGCAAGACGCGCCTCATGGGCGCGTTCGTGTCTTACCTGCACCTCTTCAAGGGCGTCCGGCACTTCTTCATTCTCGCGCCGAACCTCACGATCTACAACAAGCTGATTGCCGACTTTACGCCGGGGAACCCGAAGTACGTGCTCCAGGGGATTGCCGAGTTCGCACAGAACCCGCCGGAGATCATCACTGGCGACAATTATGACAGTGGTCGCGGCGTCCGCGGGGTGCGCGCCGACCTGTTCGGCGAGCGTGACGTACACATCAACATCTTCAATATCTCCAAGATCAACAGCGAGGTCCGTGGCGGTGCGGCGCCGAGGATCAAGCGGCTGTCCGAGTACATCGGGGAGAGCTACTTCGAATACCTCGCCGGGCTGGATGATCTCGTCCTCCTGATGGACGAGTCGCATCGTTACCGGGCGAGCGCCGGCGTGAAGGCGATCAACGAGCTGAAGCCGGTGCTCGGCCTCGAGCTCACGGCGACGCCGCAGGTGGAGCGCGGTCAAACGGTGGAGCGGTTCAAGAACATCATCTACGACTACTCGCTCGCCCGGGCCCTCAAGGACGGATTCGTCAAGCAGCCGGCCGTGGCGACGCGCGAGAACTTCAACGCCGCCGCCTATTCCGAGGCGGCGCTGGAGAAGCTCAAGCTCGAGGATGGCGTCCGCGTGCACGAGAGCGTGAAGGTCGAGCTCGAGACGTACGCCAGGGAGAACGGCGTGGCGCGGGTGAAGCCGTTCGTGCTGGTAATCGCAAGGGACACCACGCACGCGGGTGAGTTGCAGGCCACGATCGAGCGGGACGACTTCTTCGAGGGGCGCTACCGGGGCCACGTCATCACGGTCCACTCCAAGCAGGGCGCCGAAGAAAAAGACGAGACGGTCGCGCGACTGCTCGAGGTGGAGAGCCCGGACGAGCCGACGGAGATCGTCATCCACGTCAACATGCTCAAGGAGGGATGGGACGTCACCAACCTCTACACCATCGTCCCGCTGCGCGCCGCGAACGCGAGGACGCTGGTCGAGCAGTCGATCGGCCGTGGGCTCCGGCTCCCCTATGGCAAGCGCACGGGGGTGAAGGCGGTTGACCGCCTGACCATCGTCGCTCACGACAAGTTCCAGGAGATTGTCGACGAGGCGAACCGGCCGGACTCGCCGATCCGGATGGAGACGGTGATCATCGGGAAGGACATCCCCGAGCAGAAGCAGACCTCGGTGGTGATCACGTCGTACGTCGCGCAGCAGATGAACATAGGCGGCGCGGTCGCCGGCAACGGCACGCGGCTGGGTGGGGCCACGCACGACGGGCCGCGCGCCACCCAGCCGCGACTGGTCTTCGAGACTCCGGCCGAGCAGGCCATCGCCAAGGCCACGCTGGAGGTCGTGAAGCAGTTCGAGTATCTGCCTCAGTCGCGCGATCTTCGAAGGCCCGACGTGCGCGCCGAGCTGGTGAAGGCGGTGACCGCCGTCATGGCGCCCGTCCAACAGGAACTCGACGGAGTCGTCGAGACGCCTGATGTTGACGCGGTGGTGACGAAGGCCGTCGAGCTCTTCGTGGACCAGACCATCGACGTGCCGCGAATAATCGTCGTGCCGACCGGCGAGGTGACGTCCGGGTTCGAGGACTTCGACCTCGAGGTGTCGGCCGCCCGGCTCCAGCCCGTGGCGGAGGCCATCCTCGTGCACGGGCTCGTGGACAACACGCGCGATCGGCTTGTGCCGGGCGGGGGTGTGGTCGTTGAACGCCGGCCGGAGGACTACCTGGTCGCGGAGCTGATCGACCAGCCGGACATCTCCTACGACGACAACGCGGATCTGCTGTACAAGCTCGCGGGCGAGATGGTGGCGTACCTTCGATCCTACCTTTCGGACGACGACGCCGTCGACAACGTGCTGCGCCATCACCGGAAGCAGCTCGCGCAACACATCCACGCACAGATGCAGGGACACCGGTGGGAACGCTCGACGGGCTACGAGGGCAAGGTGAGTAAGGGCTTCACTCAACTCCGGCCCATCGGCTGCACATTGGTCGTCGGCGCGGAGGCGCGCTCGTTCCGCGCCCCGGTCGACGATCCGCAATACATTCGCGGCCTTCGATTCACGGGATTCCAGCGCTGCCTGTATCCGGAGCAACGCTTCGACTCCGACACGGAGCGTCGCTTTGCTGTCCTGCTCGAAGACGAGCATGAGGAGCTGAAGTGGTTCAAGCCGGGCAAGGGCCAGCTCAACATTTTCTACTCTGCAGACCACAGCTACGAGCCGGACTTCATCGTCGAGACAGACCACATGAAGTACCTCTGCGAGCCGAAGCGAGCCTCGGAGATGGTCGACCCCGTGGTCCTGCTGAAGGCGAGCGCCGCGGCGACTTGGTGTCGCTACGCGACAGAGCACGCCGCCGAGCACGGAGGGAAGCCGTGGGCGTACCTGTTGATTCCTCACACCAGCATCACCTCCACGGCCACGCTGACGGACATCAGCCATGCGTTCTCGGTGACAGCATGAGCGCCGCGTCGCACGACGGGCTCGTGCGGATGTCCATCGACGACTGCGAACACTCGTTCGAGGACTTGGCTAGCCATATCCTCCCGCGCCATATGGATCGCCTGCGTGCGGCGCTAGCCGCGCCGTGGCCCACTGCGGCATTCGCACAGCAGGGGAAGGGAACGAAGGCCGTCGCGGCGCAGTTCGGACTGCTGGGTGACTTCAGCGGCTGCTACACGCTGATCGAGGACGCGCGACCGGTTTATGTGGGGATTTCCCGGAGTGTGCTTGCGCGAGTGCGCCAGCACGTGCTCGGTCGATCCCATTTCGACGCGAGCCTCGCGTACCTCATCGCGCAGCGCCGGCTGCCAACGAAGGGGCAGCGCGCGAAGAACATGGACAACCCTGAGTTTCGCGCGGCGTTCGTCGACGCCCAAGAGTACTTGCGCGGGCTGCATGTGGCCACGGTGCGAATCGACAACCCCCTCGAGCTACACGTCTTCGAGGCGTACGCGGCGATGGCGCTTGGGACGTGCGAATGGAATTCGTTCCGAACGCACTGATCGGGCTTGCCTTGACCGCCAATCACGAGCGATAAGCGCAATAATGCTGGAACTGAAAAAGATCTGGGCAAACCGCCTCAGCGTGATTGCGCAGAACCTCAAGTTCGACGAGCGAGAGTACCGCGAAGTAGCAGCCACAGCCCAGCATGTGCGATGGGACTATCACGGCCGCTTTCTCATCGAGCTCGTGCAGAACGCGGCGGACCAGGCGACCAGGGCGGGCATAACCGATTCGGAGATCGTCATTGTCCGCACCGCGGAGCAATTGGCGGTTCTCAATCAGGGCCTCCCGCTCGACGACGAGGGCCTGCGAGCGCTCACTTCGCTGTCCTACGACACGAAGGATCCCGCATTGACGATTGGGAACAAGGGCTTGGGTTTCAAGGCCGTTTTCCAAGTTAGCGACGCGCCCGAGGTGTACAGTGCCCCGATGGCTGGCGGCGGACTTCTCGCCGATGGCGGATACAGGTTTGCATTCTCGCCGCGACCGCTCGACGATCCAGCGCTGCTCGACGAGCTAGCACGTGTCGCGGCTGATTTCGAGCGCGAGGATCCCATCGCGACGAAGCGCATCTGTGACCAACTCGGAGGCACCTCCTTTGAGAAGGTCTTGACAATCGAGGCTGGCCGTGGGGCGCCATTCCGTTTTCCGCTTCCTCGCGCCGAGCCCGTGCTGCGGGAGCAGATCAGTGCCTTTGGCTTCTCGTCGAATCGTGTGGAACACGCCGCTGCACTGGTCGTCTTACCGCTCAAGACTGGAGTTGATGTACAGAAATGGGTGGACGAGGCGATCGACGGCCTCGTGAATCAGGCCGATGCCGCGGCCCTATTGTTCCTCACGGGCGTTGGTACGCTTCATCTCTTTGACCGTCAGCGGTGCGTCACGCATACCCTGAAACGGCGCAAAGTCGACGGACCCGCGATTACGGACGCCGGTCCGGGCCACGGGCGGGTCAGCCACTCCATGACGCGCCATAAGCGAAGAGACCGGAACGGAGAGCGTCTCGCGTATACGCGGCGCTGGTGGATGATCAGCCGCACTCTTGGTAGACCACTTGATTCCGATGCAGCAACGGCCGGTGACGAGAGTCGGCAAATCCTGCAAGCAGTTGCCTCATTCCCGGGGCAGCATTGGGCTCACGTCGACCACGCGACGGTAGAGGTCGCACTCCCTGTTCCACTTGAGATACATCCAAGAGGCAGGCCGCTCGGTACTTCGGGCCTGTTTTGCATCGGACTACCGACGCAGATGGGGACTGGAATGCCATTGTGGGTTAACGCGCGCTTCCACGGTAACATCGCGCGCAAGGAGATCGACCTCACGCAGAACGCCTACAATCAGATCCTGTTTCAAGAGGCGGTCAATCTTGTCGAGGATCTTATCGACGCACTCAAGTCTGCTCGTGACGTCGACTCACGTCGACTCGCCACCCTGGCGTTGGAGTACGCGCCTGGCTCGCTCCTCAGTCTCGCGTTGCAGCAATCGTCAGGGGTGTTACAAGAGGATGTCGTCTTGGGCGCTGACGGCGTGAGCTTCATGGTAGCGACGGCGGTGGCGTTGCCACGTGAACAGGACGCCGCAATGTACCGGCTCCTGTCAGCTGTTGCGTCAAGCTTCGGCAACGAATTCACTTTGCCGGACGCGTCGCTGATGCGAAATGCGCGACCCGTACTGCGACTGCTCGGAGCTTCGGAAGGACCGGCTACAGGTCCCGATCGTCGCTTTCTCAACCGGGCTGACGGCGCTTCATCCATGGTGGAGAGTGTTGCTGGGGCGCAGCGGAGCGCTGGCCCCTCATTCTGGGAGCCATTCATCTGGTGGCTTGTTGATCGCTTCCCTGGCCAGTTGCTTGCCGATCAACGCGTGCTGCCCACAGGCACTGATGCACTTTCCACTGCCATGGAGAAGGTGTACGCGTCCCCGAAGCTTCCCGCTTCCAGCTTAGGGGACTCGGACCCGAACGATCCCAATCGACTCGACCATCTGGTGGCGACTCGGCTTCGGCTCTTTGATGAGCGTTGTCTGGCGATTCGTGAACCCGATGGCGTGAAGTACTCAGCTTCGGGTACCCGGCTGCGCCAAGCCGATCCGCCGCTCCTGCGTG
>JALYVY010000137.1 GCA_030852985.1 Gemmatimonadota bacterium
GCGCTGACGCTTCTTTCCGTTTGATTGGCTCATAGACTCCTCGGTCCGCCCAGTGCATAGTCTGGGGGTGGTGGGAGTCACATTTCAACTGAGGCGGGACAGGGGCATGTCGCGCGCGCCAATCCGCAGCATTCGCGCACTGCGGGCACTGAGGACGCGCTCATTATCTTCGCAGGGCCTGACGCGTACATCTCGCCGTCGTTCTATCCGAGCAAGGCGCAGCATGGGAAGGTCGTGCCGACGTGGAACTACGTGGCGGTGCACGTCTACGGGACGGTGCGGTACATCGCGGACCGCGACTTTCTCCTCAAGCATGTTGAGCGGTTGACTGCGCGGCATGAGGGCGGTAGAGCCCAACCGTGGTCGGTTGAGGATGCGCCGGAGTCGTACATCGAGTCGATGCTCGCCGCGATTGTTGGTGTGGAGATCGAGATTACGCGGCTCGAGGGCAAATGGAAGATGAGTCAGAATCGATCTGCGGAGGACATCGATGGTGTGGTTGCGGGGCTCGGCGCCTCGGACGTGGGGCGGGAACGAGAGGTTGCTGGGATCGTGCAGGAACGTCGGCCTGATGTGGGCTGAATGGCGCAGCTTATGGATGGGCGGTCGGCGGGGTGGGTGGACGATGCTCGGAGTCGGACGGTCGTCGTCGCACGCTATGCTGCGAGTTCCTGCAGTACAAGATGCATTGCGCTGCCGCGCGCGTTGCCTAAGTCTGCTAGTTTCTGATGTTTGCGTTGCATCCTGAAGTACCCGCCGCTGTTATGCAGCGTCCACTCCCTTCTTTTTCTACCGATCGCAGCATATGATGGCTACATAATCGGCGTTATGTTCCAACGGGTTCCGGAGTATGGTAAGTTGTTGATGTCACTGCAGTTCAGCGCGCCGCTGGGAGGCACAATGGGTCAGACTGTCGAGCTAATGGATCGCATCACCGTCGATCCCCAGCAGTGCGGAGGGCGTCCCTGCGTGCGCGACATGCGCATTCGCGTGATCGACCTGCTCGATCTCTTGGCAACCGGGCTGATACCGGAACAGGTCGTCGCGGAGCTGCCTGACCTCGAACTGGCTGACGTCAGCGCCTGTCTTCGGTTCGCCAGCCGTCGGCTCGACCATCCGATTCTCGCCGCTTAGGCGCTTGGCGTGGCCGCCACGTCGCTTACGATTTGGCTTGACGCACAACTCTCGCCCGCACTCGCGGGATGGATGGTGGCCGAGTGTGGGGTGAACGCGATCCCGATTCGTGAACTCGGCCTCCGAGACGCCGACGATCCGAGCATCTTCGCCGCCGCGAAGGCCGCCGGCGCCGTCGTGCTTATCAAGGACAGTGACTTCATCCAGCTCTTGGAGCGGTTCGGTCCACCGCCGCAAGTCGTTTGGCTCACGTGCGGAAATACGTCGAACACGTTTCTTCGCGGGCTACTCGCCGATGCTTGGTCACACGTAGACGCGCTCCTGCGCACGGGGGAAGCCTTGGTGGAGATCAGCGGGGCTGCAACATAATGTGCGCTGCTGCAGACAGGGCGGCTATTGATTGAGCGCGTTCCGCGCGCTCTCTTATTGATCGCCCTGCAGCAGAGCTGGGGCGTTAAGCCGCCATAGGCATCACTTGCGCGGATGTATATACACTTATATATTTCCTAGGTGCGTTTCACCTGGGATTCCGAGAAGAGTGACCGGAACCTGGCCGATCGCGATTTTGACTTCGCGTTTGCCGCCGCCGTCTTCTCCGGCCCAACTCTCGAGCGCATCGACACGCGCCAGGACTATGGCGAGGTGCGGCGGATCGCCATCGGGCGAACTGACGGTATCCTTCTCACCGTGGTCTACACCGATCGGGCTGAGGCTGGCGAGGTCGTGCGACGGATCATTTCGGCCCGAGTGAGTAGTCGACGTGAGCGCCAAGCGTACCGGAAAGTCTTCCCTGCCTAGTCACGCCCCAACGCAGGGCCGTGCGAATCTCGCGAAGCTCCGCCGCGTCACCGAGGCCGAGCTGCAACGGTCGTCGCCGCCAGAGTTGCGCGAGCTGCCGCGGGATTTCTGGGATGAGGCGGTTCCGACACTGCCGGCCGCCAAGGTGCCGATCTCGTTGCGCGTGGACTCGGATGTGCTCGAGTTCTTTCGGGAGGCCGGACCGCGCTACCAATCACGGATGAATGCGGTGCTGCGGTCGTACATGGAGCGCACGGTGGCAACGCCCAAGCGAGCAAAGCGGCGCGGGATCGCATAACTTGGGCGTACGGAAACACACACGAATTTCTAGGGATGACACGACTCCCAAGCATCTGCATCGTGGTTTTCCTCGTCGGCTGTACTGAGAGAACGCAGGTCCCGGACTCTGCCGCCACTATGGCCCCAAGAGCGTCCGTGGATAGCCACGTCGGCGGTGCCGACTCTGCTCGCGCCTTCACGCAGCGCTTCTACGACTGGTATTTGGCCACGAAGGCGAAGCACGGTGAGCCGAGCGACAGTCTGATCTCCACACGTCGTGGGTGGCTGACCGACACGCTCGCCCAGGCCCTTCAGACTGATATGGCTATGCAGCGCGCCGATACGATCGCCGAGATCGCCAGCCTCTCAGCGGAGGCAAATGACGTCTGACCGATTGCGATCCTGTTGCGCGCGTGCAGCCCTGCTCCTCATTGTGACGGGATGTGTCCGGCCTGGACACTTGGCGACGACTGCAAGCTCGCCCCCTCCCAAGCAACATGGACGACCACACCGAGAGTTGGTCGCATCGAGGGGGAGGTGCAGGACCTCGGCGAGAAGACGCCGATCGGCAACATCGAGATTCGCCTCGTGGACCTCGCGCGGCGGCAGCGCACAGATGCGATGGGTACGTTCCGGTTCGATTCCGTTTCGGAAGGTCGTCACATCATTGCTACAGAAGGCAGCGTGTATCAAGCGCACAGCGATACCCTCGTGCTTCTCCCGTCAACTGGCATGCGGGCAGCCATGAGGCTCACAACGCGCCGGGATGTTCTTGCGCATTGCCCCATCTACCGCCCGTAGTGTTGCACCCATCGACGTGCTGCTGCCTGGGCGGCACGGGACGAATCCCACATGCAGCACGTGCTGGTTTCCAGGGTTCAACACCAGACCGACCACTGAGCGCAAGTTGGCTGGACGCCAATACGTTCCTGGGTGGAGCAACCGGTTGATCGACGATCTGCCCGCGCCGTTCCAGATGGCGCTCGAGACCATCGTCGACGAGCTCGCGACAGCCGGCGATCTTATTGGTATTCTCTTCTTCGGCTCGGCCGCGCGAGGCGAGGCGCGCCCTGGTTCGGATCTCGACCTCTACGCGATCACGTCACAGGATGCGCGTCGTCATCTGGGCCGTTCGATAGTCGGCGTCCCGGTCGAGGTGTCGTTCGGCTCCATCGCGCAGATGACCGCACAGGTGCGCGAGGAAGTCCCCACCGTCGTCCATGCTTTCGCCAGCGGCCATCTGCTCCTTGACCACAGTGATGGCGCCTTACTCGCGTTGTGTCACGAGGCCCGTAGCATGTGGGAACGCGGCCCCAGCTCTCCTGCCGCTGCAGCCCTGCTCCGATTCCAGTTCCACCTGACGAACCTTGCTCGGGATCTCGAAGTGATGCCCGAGAGGTCCGCCGCAACGTCGTTGGTCGGCAGCGAATGCGTGACGCCTCCCCTCGATGACGCCCTCTGCTTCACTCATTCCGGGCGAGTTCGCGCAGCCCAGGAATCCTGTGTCGTGAGTCATATCGAGTGATGCGTGGCACTCCAGGGAGCCCATTTCTCACGCGTGTCTCCTTGCGAGAGGAGCGCAGGCAACCCGGCATCCATCCCTTCGATATTCCGCTCCTCCGCGATGGATTGAGTCTCCCCCTCTCCACCCCGGTCACCTTTCTCGTTGGCGAGAATGGCTCCGGAAAGTCCACGCTCCTCGAGGCGCTGGCGTGGAGTGTTGGCTTCGGCACGCAAGGCGGGAATCGGGATCATCAGTTCAGCGAGGGCGTAGACGGACACGCCCTTGGACGCGCGCTCAAGCTCGACTGGCGTCAGCGCACCACGGCTGGCTTCTTCCTGCGCGCCGAAACCTTCTTCAACTTCGCGACATACCTCGAGACGGCCGGCAGCACGTTCTCGTCCTACGGCGGCGAGTCGCTCCACTTGAAGTCCCATGGCGAAGCCTTCCTTGCGTTGTTCGAGAACCGGTTCGAGGATGGTCTCTATCTCCTCGACGAGCCGGAGGCGGCTCTCTCGCCACAACGGCAGTTGGCGTTTCTCCGCATCCTGCATCAGCTGACTGCGCCGCGGATCGCCCAGTTTGTCATCGCGACCCATTCGCCGTTGCTCATGGCGTTTCCGGGAGCGACCGTCCTGAGCCTTGATGGCGGAACGATCGAGCAGGTCGAGTACCGGGACACCGATCACTATCGGGTCACCCGTGATTTTCTCGCCGCGCCCGAGCGCTTCTTTCGACAGTTGTTCGACTAACCATAGGACGGTCCGCCAAGCGCGGTTTGAGCGCCGCGGCTCGATTCGTGATGTCAGTCGCGACCAGGAACTCCTGCGTCCTACGACTGCTCAATAGATCCGCAACCTCGGCTCGCCAACAGCGGCAATTGCATAGCTTGACTACCGACGGAGGCACCGCGGCCGGCGCACCCGATAATACGGCCACTGCCGATGCCGCGCAGTTAGCGCTGGCGCGCCGTGCAGAATGTTTTCTGACCTGACCGGGCGCACGAACGTAGCCGGCTGCTCGTCGCCTTTTCTTCGGGCTGTTTCACGGACTCGGCTTCGCTGGCAGGTTGCTGGCGATCATGCACCAGATGCCGACGACGATAATCCTGCTTGCCATCGTTGGCTTCAGCCCTCGGGGTCGAAGCGGGCAACCAGGTCGTCCTGCTTCCGACCTTTACGGTACTCCAGAAGACGCGAAGTCTCTGGGTGCACAACGACACGAGGCGGCACATGTTCTGGACCATTCAACGTCCCGGGGGGCTGCCGCTGTCTCGATCGCCGGATTGTACTACCTTTGCATCGCCGTCGCAGGCGCGTCACGAGCATGGCGATGGAGTTTTCACTCCGGGCACTGGATTGATATTGCGTCACGTTCAGCGCACTCCCATTGCCTGACGGCAGCACCCACGACGTGCGCCATGCTTTTCCGCACGGACCGATAACGGAGGCCGGTGAACCACCACGAACGTCATCGTACCGCACACATTGGCTGGCTGCGCGCCGCCGTCCTCGGCGCAAACGACGGACTCATCTCGACCGCGAGCATTGTCGTCGGCGTCGCCGCCTCGGGCACCGGACGTTCGGCGATCCTGGTCGCGGGTGTCGCGGGCCTCGTCGCTGGCTCCATGTCGATGGCCGCGGGCGAGTACGTTTCGGTCAGCTCGCAGGCGGACACCGAGACGGCCGATCTCGCTCGTGAACGCCACGAGCTCGCGACAATGCCGGACGCCGAGAAGAGCGAGCTGGCGGCCATCTATGAAGCACGCGGGCTCACATCCGACCTCGCTCGCCAGGTCGCGGATCAGCTCATGGCGCATGACGCACTCGCGGCGCACGCGCGCGACGAGCTCGGCCTCTCCGAGGCGACTGCGGCCCGACCGCTTCAGGCGGCGCTCGCGTCCGCGGTGTCGTTCGCAATCGGTGCCGCGCTCCCAGTCGTCGTGTCGGCCGTTGCGCCGACAGCGTTGCTCGCACGCCTCGTCACCGCGAGCGCACTGGTGCTGTTGATCGTGCTCGGCGCGGTGGCCGCGCGAGTGGGGGGCGCGTCGATGACGCGTGGTGCGCTAAGGGTCGCCTTCTGGGGTGCGCTCGCGATGGCAGCGTCCGCCGGTGTGGGCCGACTCTTCGGCACACAGGTCCAGTAAGCCACGGTTTTGTCAGTGTGGCGGCGGCCCTGACCTGACGCGTGGTTGTCGCGCTGCTCGGATCGATCGAGGCGCTACACTTCATGCCTACCTCATACCGACGCACACGAATGCCGCTGCCACGCGCCACGCTCTACGCCCCCGACAAGCGCAACCTTCTGGGTCCAACAATTTCTGCAACTTCCTTCTCCAACGCGTGGGCCACTACCGAGCACTTCTTCGCGCAATGCACGGTGGCCGAGCCGCCCGACGAGGTGAAGCTGCTCTACCAGCCGGAATCGGTTGACGACGCCGGCCTTGCGATGATCGTCGAGCGCTATGGTGAACTCACGACGCCAGGACGCAAGTCTGCCGGTGGCATGTGGCACCGGCCCGCCGAGGAGCTGGCCGAGGTGGCGACGTTCGTGGCCGGCATCGAGGCCGCGGTGGGTGCGGACGGACCCGCGCGCATCCTCTTCAACAGGACCTTTCGCTGGCGCGATCCGCGGAGCGGTGCGGCCATTGCGCATCAGAGTGCAACGTCGCGCGAAGGCGATGCGGAGCGCAGTGAGTGTCCCTGCTCGCACGTCGCGGTGGAGATGACCCCGACGTCGACGCACATGACAACGCACTTGCATTTCCCATGGGCGTCAGACAATCCGGAGCTTGACGCGCTGCTCGAGGCGCTCGCGCCGCTGATGCCATTCAGGATTCGCCGGCAGTTCCTCTTCGATGAAGTGCCGAGCGAGGATGGTACGCGCTATCACGTGAAGAAGGCGAAGGCGCGGCGCAAGTAGGCATGCTGATGCTCGACCCGCTGCGGTTACGGTGTAAGCGTGGCCGGCGGACGTGCAGCGGCGGCTTCCGGCTGGAGTGTCACCGGACCAAGGAGTCCTGACACGCGCACCGGCCACTTCGACGCATCGAACGGCTTGTAATCGATGCCCACAAGGTTGATGTCCTTGAAATTCCGCCACTGCACGCCGCGCTGGTCGAGATCGCGAATCCGATTCGCCGAGAGGTTCGTCACCTCAACCTCGAGAACGTTGCCGGTCTTGCGGAGCGGACCCGTCTCGACGGTGTATGGATTCGCGAACAGCACGCCAAGCTCCCGGCCGTTGAGCCTTACACGCGCACTCTCGGCCACGCGTCCCAGCGCAAGCACGTGGCGAGGCACATTGTCTGGCGCGTCGAAGGCGAGGACGTAGCGCGCGGTGCCGGCAAATCGATCGGCGTCAGTATCACCGCGGCCGGTCCACGCGGTAAGCAAATCCGAAGTGAAGGCATGCGGGAGAACCGGGCCACCATCAATGAAAGACACCGCCCATTTTCCGCTTAGTGCAACGGGAGGGCCCTGCGGGTGTGCGTATGGCCACGGCGCGCCACTGACCTTCTTCGAGAACGTGCGAAGAATCATCGACTGCCCTGAATCGAGCTGGACGTACGCCTCCGTTCGCCCGTTCGCGGTGCGCAACTGCGCCAAGCCCGTTCGGCCGAGCATCGGATCCATGTACGTCACCGAGGTCGGACTGCCGGTGAGCGGCATCCAACGATCGATAGGTCGCGACGCGAGCATGAAATACTGTCGTTCCTTGCCGCCAATCTCGGCCGACCTCCGACGAATGACTTGAAGCCCCGCCTGCTCGGCCAATCCATCTCGGTGGACATTCGCTGCCGACAGCAGCATCTCGATCTCGTCACCCACCAGTACGCGTCCCTTGCCGATGGCCGCGACACGCACCCCGCGATCCGAAGCGCCGAGTACGACTTCGTGCGTCAGCGTGGCCAACTGCGCACGTCGTCCAGCGAGATTGCCATAGCCAGGCACATCAGCGGGTAAACCGCCCACGAACACCACCGTCGCGCCACCGCGTGCAAGCGTGATGAGGCGCGCGAGTGTCTCGGGCGGCATGTGGTCGGTATGCGGGATCACAATCGCCGAGTAGGTCGCGCCGGTCGAGCGTATAAGTCCGCCGCGCATCGCGATGTTCACGTCGAGCTGGCGGTCGGAGATATAGTCGATGCCAACACCCGACTCGTGCAGCGTCCGCGCCAGTTTGCCAAAAGGCTTGTCGTGAAACCAGAGCGGACTGTGGACGCGGAAGTCCATGCGACTCCGGCTCACCGCGTGCCAACTGTCGAAGATGGGCCAATAGAGCAACACATCGTTATCAGGCTCACCCGCCTGCATCAATGACTGCACTCGGCCCACATACTGGTTGAATGCGGGAAGGTCGTGCCAGAAGGCGTTGCGCGAATTGAATTCGTTCGACGCATAGAACTCCCACCCGGGCCACGCAACGTCCGCGGGGGAATACGAAGTTCCGTGATAGATGAGATGGTTGATCCCCGCGAGGAACATGCGGTCGGCGGCCTGCTTGATCTCGTCCAGCGTCGCGGAGAAATGTTCGCCGAGCCACGTGAACGACTCAGCCGAGGCGAGCGGACGTCCGGTGACGTGCGCGGCCGACGAGGCGAACTTGTTGATGAGCGGATCCCCGTCCGGTCCACCGAGCACGCCGAAGATCTCGGTCTCCGGAATGTCGGCGGCGGCGTAGAGGTCGAGCAGGTTGCCGGGCGATCCGTGCGCCTGCTCGCGCATGAGCGAGCCGTGCGCGTGCGACCACCGCGTGAGCTGCTCCACGAAATTCTCGCGGAGCATGTCGCTGAGCGTTTCGCGATAGTCGGACTGGACGCGCGCAACGTGATCGGGTTCGCCGCGGCCGGTCATGGCTGGCAGTTCAGTGGCGAGATCATAGCCACGGTGCGCACGGAAGTAGTCGAACAGGCCGATCGATCCGTCGCCTGTGTACTCGAACGAATCGTGGAAGTACGACCGAATGGCACCGCGTGGCAGCGCCGCCATGCGCTGCTCGAACATCGCGAGGTAGTTCGCCGTCGCAATCGCGGAGAATGGATCGATCGCAGGTCCTTCGCCACCGGGAGCGGGCCGCTTCACGTTATCGCCGGAAAAGCGCGTCTCGGCGATATAGATCATCCACATTCCTCCGGGCGGTGACTTCCACGCCGTAACGCCTACAGGCGTCGCCACCGGAATCGTCACGCGCCGCCCGTCGGAGGAGAAGGCGGTGATCGCATTGACGCGATGACCTGTGAGGTTGGATGTCCACCTGTAGTCACCGATGACGCTGTCGATCGTGATCGCAAGCGAGGCATTCACATCAGCGGGTTGCACGGATGGTCCACCAGTGCGCCAACCTGAGCCCTGCGGTAGATCAACGCCCATACCGTGACGGTGCGCTTCCTCCGCCGTGTAGCCGATCATGTCGACCCACTTCGGCGTGAGATAGGGGATGTACGCCGAGTCGGCGCCCTTTGCACCGTAGATGACGGTGACCTCGACACCGCCGAAGCCCGCCTTCGCCAGTCCGTCGATTTGCGCGGCGAGGTTGGGCTTGTCGACGGCGCTGCCGAGCCACCACCAGCGCGTCCATGGCTTCGTGTCGCGCGTGAGCTCGGGCCAGGCGAGTGGTGTTGACGCTTTGTGCGTCTGCTGCGCAGCTGATGTCGAACCGACAATGGCCACGGCGGCAAACGCGATTGTCGCTGTCGAACGAGTGAGTTTCATGGAATGCTCAGGTATCGCGTCGCAGTGTTGCGGTAAACCATGCCCTGGCGCGTCGTGCTACAGCCACTGCTTCATGAAGGCGAATGCAGCCACGCCGTCGAATTCGTGCGCTCCTTCGTGAATCGCGTAGCCGAAGCGGTCCGGTACGCCAAACGCAGCATAGATGTCCCTCGCCTTTGCTGCCGCCGTCTGGCTTCCAGCGATGGGAAAGATCCGATCATTCCGACCCGATTCCACAAACAGCAGTCGCGGCGCTACCAGGCCGGCGATGTCATACATCTCCATGTCGTTCAGCAGGCCCGGCACATAGTTGTCTGGACAGTGCGAGATGCTGACGATGCTGTCGCGGAACGTGTTGAAGTATGCGCTCACCATGGCGAGCCTCACGCGCTCGTCGAGCGCGCCCGTGAGCAGCGATGTCGTACCTCCGCCCGACGCACCCATGGTCGCGATGCGCGTGGCGTCCACTTCAGGGCGCGTCTCGAGATAGTCGATCGCCCGCATGGCATCCCACGTTCGCCATGCGGCCATGGACTGCCCAAGCAGCAGCGCGGCGCATGCTGCCGGACGACACGAATCCTGGGCGGCCCCAGCCCTCCGCGCGGCATCATCGCGACGCGCGCCAATGGCCAACTGCTCCACCGCGAATGTGACGTACCCGTGCTCCACGCACTGCACCGCGTACTCCTTCGCGTAGGGCACGTTCCGCTCGGCGCGCTGGGTGCCGTCGTCGTTCATGCCGAGGATGTCGCCGAGTCCCTTACCGTGACCGGAGACGCAGACCACCGCTGGCAGCTTCGCGCCAGCGTACGACTTTGGCACCAGCAGATAACCGACTGCGCTAAGATTACGCCGCGTGTCGAAGATGATCTTCTCACGGGTGTAGCTTTCGAAGTCCTTGGTCTCGACAATCTCGGCGTTCAGTGGCACACGCGTCGCCGGAAATCCTCCGAGCCGGTCGACGAGCTTCTGGCGGGCACGCTGTTGCCATTGCTTCGCGGCCGCGGGCGTCTTCGCCGAGAAGGACAGGAGTCGTTCGAGCGCGTCGTATTCGGAGAGGCAGAACTCCTTGCTGTCGAAGTGGCGCGATGCCAACCCTGCATGCGCCTCGCTCGCCACCAGCCCTTCCGCGTGCGCTGCAGGAGCAGTCACTGTGCTCGAACGCGTGCTCGCGTGCGCGACAGCCTTCGATAGCGGAACTCCCGTGGTGGCGACTGCCCCCGCCACTGCGCCACGCTTCAGGAACTCGCGTCGTCCAATCTCACTCGACATCGTCAACGCTCCTCAATCAGGGCAAGCCTCGGAGTGATTCTTCCCGCACATTCCACCCATTGCGCGGAAAGCCTGGTGCATGCTGCGCGGCTGCGCCGTCCCAACCAGCAGCCATCATGGCTACGGCGCTCAACAGGCCGCCGTTGCCCGGGAGATACGCCGTCAGCCCGGCACGCTGGAAATTGTGTCCGTTCGGATGGTAGTGATTCTTCGGCGTATCCATCATGAGCGCATCGATGGCGAGCTCGGGCTCGCCGACTCGTGCGGCCGTCATCGCGACAAGCGGGTAGTCCCACCCCCATGTATCGGGCCAGTCCCACGTCTCGAAGACCTTGCGGAGCGTGCGTCGCATCGCGGCCTTGTCGACACGATCGCTCGCGACGAAGCCATAGGCGCCGAGCAGCGTGGGATGATCGCGACGTTGCGCGGGATCGCTGAATGTGGTGGGCGCCGATTCGGTATTCACATACAGACCGTCGCGCATGGGCAGCGCGGACAATCCGTTCAACACCTTGTCCCACGTCGGTTCACGCTTCAATCCAAGACGACGACGCCAACGCTGCGCGGTCTCGAGACCGAATTGCCAGTACGCGAGCTCGAACGTGGGATTGAAGGTCGTCGTCGGTGGGTGGCTCTCCTGCGCGGGAATGAGCGGTGGTCCGAGGACATACCGCTTCGTCGCCTCCTCCCAGAACGGGTACGACGCCATGAACTCGGCCGACTCGAACACGATGTCCCGGTAGCGGTCGAGCACCGCACGATCGGGGTGTGCGCGATACACGAGCTCGGACAGGTAGATTGGGTGCGGCTGCTGCCAGATAAGAAATGCGCCGACGCCCGATGGGCTGTCGCGCCCATCGGGTCCGATCATCTTCGGCCATCGTACGCCGCGATAGCCCTGCCGAACAGCGATCG
>JALYVY010000028.1 GCA_030852985.1 Gemmatimonadota bacterium
GTACCTGAACCGTGAGCTGAGCTGGCTCGCCTTCAACGCGCGGGTGCTGCACGAGGCGACGGATCCGCGCGTCCCCCTTCTGGAGCGGCTGAAGTTCCTGGCGATTTTCAGCAGCAACCTCGACGAGTTCTTCATGGTTCGCGTTGCCGGGCTGCGGAGACACCTGGAGTCGGGCACGTCGCACACGAGCGCCGACGGGATGACGGCGGCTGACCAGATTACCGCGATTCGCTCCCGCGTGGGCGCACTCCTCGCCGAACGGCAACAGTGCCTCCAGCATCTGCTCGATGAGCTGCGGCCACACGGGGTGCGGATCGTTGGGTTGGAGGCGCTTACCGCATCCGAGCGCCGAGCGATCGATGAGCATTTCGAGTCCGCCATTTTCCCTGTCCTGACCCCGTTGGCGGTCGATCCGAGCCACCCCTTTCCCAACGTCTCGAGTCTCTCGCTTTCGCTTGCCGTGGAAGTGCGCGATCCCGAGCTGGGTACAACGCACTTCGCGCGCGTGAAGGTGCCTGCGCGGCTCACGCGATGGGTGCCCGTGCCCGGACGCGTGCACGAGTTTGTCCCGCTGGAGCGTGTGATCGGTGAGAACCTGGAAGCGCTCTTTCCGGGTATGGAGGTGCTCGGATGGTATGCGTTCCGGGTGACGCGATACTCCGACCTCGAGCTCACTGACCTGGAGGATCCGGATGACCTGCTGGCGACGATCGAGGAGCGGGTGTTCGAGCGTCGCTTCGGCGAAGTGATTCGGCTGGAAGTGCAGGACGACATGCCGCACCACCTCCGCGTGCTCCTCCTCGAGGAACTCCGGCACGCGGACTTTCCGGCAATGACGTCGCTCTGTGAGGCGGATATCGAAGACGCAGGTCACCTGCTCGACCTCTCTGCGCTGCTCGGGCTGAGCGTGCTGGAGATACCGGAGCTTCGTGATCCGCCGTTCGCGCCTGTCGTGCCGGCTGAGCTGCGGGAACCCGACTGTTCCATCTTCGACGTGATCCGCGAGCGCGACATCCTGGTCCATCATCCCTTCGACTCTTTTCCGGCGACCGTCGAGCGGCTGCTGCAGAGCGCGGCGAAGGACGACCAGGTGCTGGCGATCAAGTTGACGCTGTACCGCACGTCGGGAGACACGGCGATCGTTCGCGCGCTCACGGAAGCGGCACAGAATGGGAAGCAGGTGGCCGTGCTCGTGGAGTTGAAGGCTCGCTTCGACGAAGCGAACAACATCACCTGGGCGCGCACGCTCGAGGACTACGGTGTTCACGTGGCGTATGGATCGGCGCTGCTCAAGACGCACACGAAGGTGGCGCTCATCGTCCGCAGCGAGCCGGAAGGCATTCGGCGGTACGTGCACATTGGGTCCGGCAACTACAACTCGCGCACCGCACGGTTGTACACGGATGTGGGGTTATTCACCTGCAGCCCCTCCATCGGTGCCGACGTCAGTGACTTGTTCAACTCACTCACCGGAATCTCGCGACAGCGAATCTATCGCAAGCTCCTGGTGGCGCCGGCGAACATGCGCGATCGATTCATCGAGCTGATTGGCCGCGAGGCATTGCACGCGCGGGCGGGGCGTCCGGCGCGCATCGTGGCAAAGATGAATGCACTCGTGGATTCGGTCGTCATCGATGCGCTGTACGCGGCCTCGCAGGCTGGTGTGGAGATCGACCTGATCGTGCGCGGCATCTGCTGCCTGCGTCCAGGCATCCCCGGCATCAGCGACCACATTCGGGTGCTGAGCATCATCGGTCGCTTCCTGGAACATTCGCGCATCTTCCACTTCGCCAACGGTGGCGAGGAGCAGTATTACATCGGCTCAGCCGACTGGATGCCGCGCAACTTTCTCCGGCGCGTCGAGGCGGTGGCCCCGGTGGAGGCAGTCAAGCTGCGGGGACGCCTCGCGAGCCTGCTGCGCACCTGTCTGTCGGACAACCGGCAGGCCTGGGAGCTCGAGGCGTCGGGGAACTGGCACCAGCGCAAGCCGACCGGCACGGTGCGATCGACGCACGAAGAGTTGCTGCGGGACTCGTGGGGTCAGGAACCCGACGCGGGGCCGTACGCCCATGCGGAGTCGATCGACCCTCGCGCGCAGCCTGCGCCGGACTAGCTACTCCTCCCCGCTGCTGTCTGCGGTCTCGGACGACAGCACCGTGCCGTCGGCCCCGACTATCTCCACCGGCACGCCGGCGAGCTCCGCGAGCAGTCCGGACTTGCGGTGAGCGCCCCACAACTCGAGACGCAGCACGTTCGCGCCGCGCGCCGCGACGGGCGTAATCCGAATGGCGCGTTGCATCCAGCGCACCTTCACGTCGCGGACGGCACCCACGTGACCACGGTCAAACCCATCAGCCACGCGAAGGATTGCCGACAAGCGCTGAATGCGTCGTCGCATCGGTGCGTCGAGAACTCCGTAATTGCCGTGCTTCTTGCGCGGTGGCGCTCCGCGGTGATAGCGGGCCACGTTGGCAATGACCACCTGCTCCGCGGGAGTGATGCCGAGCAGCTCGGCATGCACGATGAGATGATACGCGTGCTTGTGGTGGCGGTCGTAGCTGATGTGGTAGCCAACATCATGAAGCAGCGCCGCATCCGCGAGTTCGGCTCGCTCTTCCGGAGCGCAGCCGAGGCGCGGGCCAAGGGCATCGAAAAGCCGCAGGGCGAGGTGTCGCACGTGCTCCGCGTGCGGTACCTCGAAGTGGCAGCGCTCAGCGAACTCGCGCACCGACCGCTCGCGCGCGACGCCCGGATCCGCGACGGTGGGTGTGACGCGCGCCGCCTCGAGCAGCAGCCCTTCGCGGATGCCATAGCGCGACACGTGCACTTCCCGCGCCTCGATCCGTGCGAGCACCTCGGCGGCAACCGCCAAGCCGGCGACGATGATGTCGGCGCGCTCGGGATTGAGGCCGACCATGGTGCGACGCTCGTCGGCGGAGGCGGCGGCAAGAGTGTCGAGAATGTGCTCCACTTCCACGCGTGGGACGGCGGTAGCGTGCACGTTGCGCGCGGTCAGCATGCCGCGCCGCGCGAGGTGGATACTCGCGAGATTCGTGAAGGTGCCCCCAGAACCGATGAGCTGCGCGCCGCGCCAATCACGCCGCGGCAGCACGTCGCGCACGCCATCCCGCACGTCGCGGCGAAGGCGCGCGATCGCCTTGCGGGATGCACCATCCATCAGGTAGCGCTCCGTGAGTCGCAGGGCGCCGAAGGGCAGTGACACCAGGTCGTCGAGGACACCGTCCGCCGCCATGGCCAGCTCGAGCGAGCCGCCGCCGATGTCCATCACGACAGTGCGACCGACACCGAGGTCGAAGTGCGCGAGTGCGCTCATGTACGAGAGGCGCGCTTCGTCGGCACCGTCGATGATGCGCACCTGAATTCCTGCTTCCTGCCGGACGCGCGCGACGAACTCGGAGGCGTTCCCCGCGTCGCGCACAGCGCTCGTCGCCACCGCCTCGATGCGCTGCGCTCCGAGCTGACGGGCCAACTCCGCCATCCGGCCGATCGCCTCGGCGGCACGCTGCATGGATTGCGTGCCAAGCACGCCGGTGAGCTCGAGGTCCGCGCCGAGTCGTGGGGCCGCCTTCATCTCGTCGATCACCGTGATGCCGCCCTCGGCCGTCACGTCCGCGACGATCTGCCGCACGGAGTTGGATCCGATGTCGATGGCAGCAATGCGACGTACTGCCCCTACGGCCGGTACTGCTTTTCTGCGCTTCTTGCGTTTCGTGGTGGACGCGGGCATGCGGGACGCGCGGAACGAGGGATGGGCTCGGGCGGCTACTGCAACCTAGCAGCCCGACGCGCCGCCCGTGCTACGACGTGAATGCGTCCGACGCCGTGGGAAACGCGCCCGCGTGCTTGATCTGCTTTCCCTCCGCGAGGAACACCGCATCCTCCGCGATATTTGTCGCGAGGTCGGCGACACGCTCGAGGTTCCTGCTGACGAGCAGGTACTCGAGCGATGGATTGATGGTCCGGGCGTCCGCCATCATGTGCGTGAGCAGGATGCGAAACACCGACTCGTGCAACTGGTCCACTTGATCGTCCCGCGCGACCACGTCGCGCGCGAGCGCCCCATCGGCGCGAAGGAAAGCATCGATCGCGTCACTGAGCATCGCGCGGGCGCGTCGAGCCATCTCCTCGATCTCGGGGTCGGGCGTGATCTTGGTGCGTTGCGAGATGAGGCGCAGCGCCGCCTGTGCGATGTTCACCGCGTGATCACCCACGCGCTCGAGGTCACTCGTGACCTTGATCGTGCTCACGATGAAGCGGAGGTCTCGCGCCATGGGTTGCTGGAGCGCAAGCAACTCGAGTGCGGCCGCCTCGAGCTCCAGCTCCATGGCATCGAGGTCACGATCAGCGGCGATCACCGCCTCGGCCTTGCCTTCGTCGAGGCTGAGCAACGCATCGACGGAAAGGTCGACGAGTGATTCCGCCTTCTCCGACATCGCCAGCAGCTGCCGATTGAGGGCGGTGAGCTGGTCGTGAAAGTGGCGAAAGGGCGTGTCAGGACTCATCCAAATCTCCCGGTGATGTATGCTTCCGTGCGCGCCTCGCTCGGACTCGTGAAGAGCCGCTGGGTTCCTCCAACCTCGATCAGCTTTCCGAGGTAGAAGAACGCCGTACGATCCGAGATGCGCGCGGCCTGCTGCAGGTTGTGCGTGACGATGACGATGGTGAGCTCGCGCTTCAGCTCGTACACCAGCTCCTCGATTTTCTGCGTCGCGATGGGATCGAGCGCGGACGCGGGCTCGTCGAGGAGCAGGACTTCCGGATCGTTCGCCAGCGCCCGCGCAATGCAGAGACGCTGCTGCTGCCCTCCGGAAAGTGCCAACGCGCTGTCGCCCAGACGATCCTTCACTTCATCCCAGAGCGCCGCGCGACGGAGCGCCGATTCCACGATGACATCCAACTCCTTCCGCCCCGGCCCGACGTTCGTCCGCGGGCCGAACGCCACGTTGTCGTAGATGCTCTTCGGGAATGGATTCCAGCGCTGGAAGACCATGCCGACGCGTTGCCGCAGCGTCACGACGTCCATGCCCTTCTGGTAGATGTTTTCACCGTCAAGGCGGATGGCGCCCGCGTGGCGGGCTCCCGGAATGAGCTCATTCAGGCGGTTGATCGAGCGCAGGAAGGTCGATTTCCCACAGCCCGAGGGTCCGATGAGTGCCGTGACTTCGCGAGGCGCGATGGCGAGGTCGATGTCGAACAAGGCCTGCGTACGGCCATACCAGAAACTGAACTTCTCGACGTCGATGGTGCCGGTGGGCTTGCCCGCGGTCACGAGAGGCGACACGGCCGCGCTCATCCGAACCGCCCGGTGATGTATGACTCGGTACGAGGGTCGCTCGGCGTCGTGAATAGCGTTCGCGTTGGCGCCGATTCGATCATGGAGCCCATCAGCATGAACACCGTGCGGTCGGACACACGCGCAGCCTGTTGCATGTTGTGCGTCACGATGATGACACTCATGACCTTCCGCAGCTCGTAAACGAGCTCCTCCACTTTCTGGGTGCTGATGGGATCAAGGGCCGCCGTTGGCTCGTCGAGCAGCAGCACGTGCGGCGACGTCGCGAGGGCGCGCGCGATGCACAGGCGCTGCTGCTGTCCGCCCGAGATGCCGGTGGCGCTGGAAGACAATCGATCCTTCACCTCATCCCAGAGGGCGGCTTCGCGAAGGGCACGCTCCACCACTTCATCCACCTCCTTTCTGGAGCGCCTAACACCGGGCTGCGCCCGAAGTCCTGCGGCAACGTTGTCGCGGATGGACATGGTCGGGAAAGGCGTGGGCCGCTGGAACACCATGCCGACGTGCCGCCGGAGTGCGATGGGATCAACGCCGTCGGCGTAGATGTCCTGCCCGTAGAACTGCACCGAGCCCTCGACGCGCGCGAGGGGAACCGTCTCATGCATCCGGTTGAGGCAGCGCAGCAGGGTCGACTTGCCGCATCCGGAAGGGCCGATGATCGCCGTGACCTCGTGCGCAGGAAAGTCGAGCGTGACATCGCGCAGCGCCTGCGTTGCACCGAACCACGCGTTGAGCGACATACACCGGATCGCTCCCGGCGTCTCGCTCGCTGGTACAGTCACGCTGCGGTCGTCGTTCGCGAGTGCAGACTCAGTCACCGCCGGCACCATGGCGCGAGCGCGTCACGAACCGGGCGGTAACGCTGATGACGAGCACGAGACCGATCAGCACCAGCGCGCCCGCCCAGGCCTGCGCGTGCCAATCGTCATAGGGACTGATGGCATAGGTGAAGATCTGCAGCGGCAGTGCAGCGATTGGACGGTTGAGGTTCGTCGACCAGAAGGTGTTGCCGAAGGCAGTGAAGAGCAGCGGCGCTGTCTCGCCGGCCACGCGTGCCACCGCAACGAGCACGCCGGTGACGATTCCCCCCAACGACGTCCGCAGCACGATCTGGAGCGACGTTCGCCATCGCGGATAACCGAGCGCCAGTGCGGCTTCGCGCAGTGCCTGCGGCACCGTGCGCACCATCTCCTCGGTGGTGCGCGACACGAGCGGGATCATCATGGCGCCGATGGCCGCACCCCCGGCGAGCGCCGAGAAGTGTCCGAACGGGCGCACGAGAAACTGCCATGCGAAGATGCCCATCACGATGGACGGAAGTCCGTTCAGCACGTCCGCGAGAAATCTCACCAGGTTGGCCAGGCGCGTGCCCCGATGCTCGGCGAGGTAGAGTCCTGCGCCGATGCCGATGGGCAAGCCCATGGCGGAGGCGATACCGATCAGGATGAGCGTGCCGAGAATGGCGTTCGCCATTCCCCCACCGGTCTCACCCACCGGCTTCGGCATGTGCGTGAAGAAGTCGAGCGAGACGGAGCTCGCGCCCTGCTTCATGAGGTACGCAAGGATCACCACCAGCGGCACCACGGCAAGCGTGGCCGCGACGCAGGTCAGTGCGATCATCCCGATGCTCATCGCGCGCCTTCGCATCAGGCCGCGCGCCCGCGATCGGGAGAGCGTGACCGGGCCAGCCGCGGTTGCACTCATGCGCGCACCTCAGCGCCCATGCGCGACACCATCCACCGTGCGAGCCCGTTCACCACGAGCGTGATGAGGAGCAGCACGAACCCCACGGCCATCAGCGCAGCAATGTGGATGTCCGTCGTGGCCTCCGAGAACTCGTTGGCGATGAGCGACGCCATGGTATAGCCAGGCGCGAAGAGCGACGCGGATATCTCGTGGCGGTTGCCAATGACCATCGTCACGGCCATGGTCTCGCCGAGCGCGCGTCCAAGCCCAAGGATGACGCCACCCAGGATGCCGGTGCGCGCATAGGGGACGACCGCGCCGGTGATGGCCTCCCACCGTGTTGCGCCGAGCGCGAGCGCGGCCTCGCGCTGTGAACGCGGCACGGCGAGCAGGACCTCGCGCGAAACTGCCGCGATATACGGCAAGACCATGATAGCGAGGATGACTCCCGCGGCGAGCACGCTTGGCCCATATGCTGGGCCTGAGAAGAATGGCGTTGCCCCTAGGTGCAGCGTGTCGCGGAGGAAGGGCATGATCGCTGTGCGCATCAGCGGCAGCAGGAAGAACACCGCCCACAAGCCATAGACGACGCTGGGCACGGCTGCCAGCAGGTCGATCAGAAAGGAGAGCGGCTGGCGCAGCCAAGCCGGCGAGAATTCGGACAGGAAAATCGCGGCGCCGAGCGCCAGCGGCGTAGCGATGAGCAGGGCGATGAGTGAGGTGAGCAACGTCCCGACAATGGCGGGCGCCGCGCCGAACTGCCCCTTCACGGGATCCCACACGCTCGTCGTCAGGAAGTTCAACCCGAACAGGTGCAGCGCGGGCCAGCTCGCGCGCCCCACCTCGAGAAAGATCATGAGCAGGAGCGCAGGCACGCAGAGCGCGAAGAACAACAGCGCGAACCGATAGACCCGATCCGCGACCACCGAGCCTTCAATGGAGGGCAGGAGCCTGGTGGCGCCAACCCGCGCGACAGCGGCCGGGGGTTGTGCGAACGAGATAGTCGGGAAGGCGCGCGGCTCGCGTGGCGTGGCCGTGGTGCCGGATGAGTCGACATGCGGATGTGTCATCGGTCCCGAAACCTCGCAGCGCCGCGTATCGAACGGTGTCCTCCTGTGTAACGGTCGCGTCACGCGGGAAGGGATCATCCCGTGCCGTTACACAACCGGAACGCCGCCATCTCCCGCTCGTGACTCAGCGACGGGACTCTTGCTTGTCGCCGCGAACGCCGTGCGACGCACTCACCTTTCTCCCTCCCGCTCCCCCATGCCTCGTGCACGTCACTGGATGCTCGCTTCGCTCGCTGCCTCATTGACTGGCGGCGCAACCCTCAGCGCCCAGGCCGCAGCCGCGCCCACAGCGCTGAATTTCTCGGGGATCATCTTCGGGAGCTACAACTTCCAGCAGTCCACGACCCCCAATCAGCTCAACCGGCAGATCGACAACGCCTTCATCGTCGACCGCGCCTACCTGACGTTCAAGATGCCCGCAGGCGACCACACGAGCATCCGCATCACCACGGACCTGTACCAGACGTCGGAGGCGAACCCGAACGCGTATACGATTCGCGCCAAGTACGCCTACCTGCAGTATGACGCCAGCAAGATGGACAACGGCCTGCAGGTCACGGGTCGCATCGGGATCCTGCACAACGTCGTGATCGATCACGAGGAAAACTTCTGGCCGAGGTACCTCAGCCAGGTCGCGCTGGAGCGGGCGGGGTACTTCGCCTCGGCGGACGTCGGCGTCGCGACCCAGGTCGCGCTGCCAAACAAGATGGGGGAGCTGTACGCGACGGTCACCAACGGACCGGGTTACACCTCGCGCGAGGTCGATCGGTTCAAGGACTATGCGGCACGGCTGTCGCTCACACCTCTGGCGAACAGCAAGGACATGCCGCTGCTCAGCACATTCACGATCACCGCGTGGGGCTACAAGGGCGCAACGGCCAGCAGCTTCGTAAATGGCGGCGCCGGTACCAACGGTGCAGTGGGCTCCGCACTCGACCGCAGCCGCGCTGGACTCTTTGTCGGCATCAAGGATCCGCGACTCGTGATAGCGGGCGAATGGGCCCGGCGTCACGAGGGGGGCGAGACGGGCGACAATACGGTGGCGAGCCCCGTTTCGGCCACCGAGACCACGGGGCAACTGCTTTCGGCATACACGGTGATCCGTCCGCTGGCGTTCGCCAACGAGAGCGGCAAGTCGCCCTTCGGCGTGGTGGCGCGTTATGACCACGTAAAGCCGACGTCGAGCACGACGGGGTTTGCCACGGCGCCGTCGACGGATAACGCGTACCACACCGTCGTCGCGGGCCTCTTCTGGGACCTGTCCCAGAAGGCGCAACTCGCGCTGGACTATCAGGAATCGCTCGCGTCGAGCAACGCACTCTCCAATGCGCCGCCGGCACCGGCCAAGGCGTACTTCGCCCACTTCGTCGTGAATTTCTAGAGCGCGAGGAACGCGGCGTGACGACCTCGTTACGCCGCGACCACCGGATCAAGACGTGACAAGGGAATTCTTCGCTCGTTCGCTCACACGACAACGTCCAGGAGACACACCGTGAAGGTCCTCAACAAGATCACGCTCGCATTGTTCTGCGGGATTGCGTTCGCCAGCCCTTCCGCGGAACAGGATCTCACCGGCGCGGGAGCAACGTTCCCGTTCCCCATCTATGACAAGTGGTTCCACGAGTACGCTGCAAAGAAGAACGTGCAGATCAACTATCAGTCGATCGGCTCGGGGGGCGGCATCAAGCAGCTCACCGAGGGCACTGTGGACTTCGGTGCGTCGGATGCGCCGATGTCGGACGCGGAGCTCGCGAAGGCGAAGGGTCCGATCATGCACATCCCCACCGTACTCGGCGCGGTGGTCGTGACGTACAACGTGCCGGAGCTCAAGCAGCAGCTCCACCTCGACGGAACGACCCTCGCCTCCATCTTCCTTGGCGACATCACCAAGTGGAACGACGCACGCATCGCCAGGCTGAATCCTGGCGCGAGGCTGCCCGCGTCGGACATCCTGGTGGTGCACCGCTCCGACGGCTCGGGCACGAGCTATGTGTTCACCGACTACCTCACGAAGGTCAGCACCAGCTGGGCCGCGAAGCCCGGCAAGGGCAAGGACGTCCAGTGGCCGGTCGGGTTGGGAGGCAAGGGGAACGATGGCGTCACTGGTCAGGTCAAGCAGCTTCCGGGCTCGATTGGCTATGTCGAGCTGGCGTATGCCAAGCAGAACAAGCTCGCCTATGCGGCGATGAAGAACGCCAGCGGCGCGTTCGTGTCGCCCACCATCGAGGCGGTCACGGCAGCGGCAGCCGGCGCGAAGCTGCCCGCCAACACCGACTACCGCGTCTCGATCGTGGATGCGACGGGCAAGGCCGCGTACCCCATCTCCTCCTTTACCTGGCTCCTCCTGTACGAAAAGCAGGCAGACGCCGAGAAGGGCAGAAAGCTCCTCGACTTCGTGCGCTGGGCGTTGACTGAGGGGGAGAAATCCGCGTCGTCGCTCGACTACGCGCCTATTCCCGCCGTCATGGCGAAGCTGCTCCTGAAGCGCCTTGGCACCGTGACTGTGGCAGCGCGCTGACACGTCGTACCGCTGTCGAGGGGGCCGGGCGTCAAGGCGACGCCCGGCTTTCGTCGTTACACGCTCGTGACCCGATGAAGACATAACCCGATTGCGAGTGCGACTGGCTCGGCCCATCGTTCGGGAGGCCGTACAGCTTTTTCCCCTGGTGACGAGATGCAAACGACGCAGGACAGTCCCGGACGCGCGGCTTCGGAGCTCACGCCCCGCCAGGATCGGATCGAGCGCGCGATCATCGAGGCACTTCGGTCGGGCGCGACGAGAAGTGAGTTGCGTGATCGCGTGCGCGACCTCGCCAAGCTCTTTCGCGTGCAGGGACACGCACCGGAACGTGCCGCAGCGGTCATCAGCGCATTGGGCCAGCGCGCGGCGCCTTCGATGCCATCGTACGACAGCGCCGCGGCCGGGGATGCGCCGGCGGACCGCATTGGCATGATGCTGCGGTGGTGTGCCGCCGAATTCTCGCCCTCGGACTGATTTCGCTCGCGGTCAGCTAGCCGCGCGCAACGGGAACCGAGCGACGATGGTGGTCCCCACGCCGAGCCGACTCACTGCTTCGACCTGTCCGCCATGCGCGTCCACGAGATGGCGGACGATGGCGAGACCGAGCCCGGTGCCGCCCTGTTCGCGCGAGCGACCGGCATCAACGCGATAGAATCGCTCAAAGATGCGCGGAAGATGCTCGGGCGCGATTCCCACACCAGTATCGGCGACCTCGAGGCGCAGCGAGTCGCCGTCAGTGCGCGTGCGCAGCGTGACACTGCCGGAGCGCGTGTACTGGATCGCGTTCTCCACGAGGTTGGCCACGACCTGTCGAAACGCCATGGAATCCACCATCAGTCGCGCGGCATCGCTGCCAATATCGGCGGAGAGATCGATGGCGTGCTTTGCCGCGCTGGCAGCCACCGCGTTGAAGACACTGCCGACGACGGACGCGACGTCCACGTCGGTGACGTTCGGGCGCCACGTGCCACTTTCGATGCGGGAGAGATCGAGCAGGTCGTCCACGATACGCTGCATGCGTAACGCGTTGTCGCGGATTGTCTCCACGAAGCGCTGGCGCTGTTCCGCGGGAATGGTTTCGTCCAGCAGCGTTTCCGCGTAGCCGTTCACTGCGGTGAGCGGTGTCTTGAGCTCGTGCGAAACGTTCGCGACGAAATCACGTCGCACCGTCTCGAGGCGGCGCAGCACCGTGAGATCCAGCAGGGTGAGCACGGCCCCCGCTGCAGGGAGCGGGCGCGACGTTATCGCCAGCGTCCGGTCTCCAATCACGACCTCGCACGTGGGCGCGTCATCACCCGCGAGCGCCTGATCGATGGCGGAGCGTATCGCAAAGTCGCGCGGAAGAAGCTCGCGTCCGAAGGGCAGTGGCGCCTGCACGGCCAGCAGCACACGACCGCGCTCGTTGATGCGCACGACCGCTCCCGACGGGTCGAAGGCGAGAACGGCCTCCTCCAACGACTCCAGCAGCGCGGTCATGAGCTGGTCGTCCTTCTGGAGCGCGAGCATGCGGTGCGAGAGCTGTTCCGCCATGCGATTCAGCGCGGTCGCAAGGTCGCCGATCTCGCCCGGCGCGGACAGCGCGGGGCGCCGAGACAAGTCGCCCGCGGCAATCGCCCGCGCGACATCGCGCAGCTCGACGACGGGCTGCGAAATGGTCCGCGCGAATGCCCACACGAGCAGCACTGCGCCCACCAGCGCAACGAGCCCGCTGGCGAGAACGTCGAGCTGTGCACCGCGAACGACCGCATCGAGTCGCACGGTGGTCATCGACACGCGCACCGTGCCGAGCGGGTGTCGCACGGCGACGTACAACTCTTCGTCGCCGGCGGACGCGCTGTTGCGACGGGCGAAGCCAACTCCGTGCTCCCGCGCGCCCACGACCTCAGGTCGCATGAAGTGATTCTCCAGCCGTCGCCGCGCGTCCGCGCTGAACTCCGAGTCGCCGATCACCACTCCGGTCGTATCGATGAGCGTGACACGATAGCCCAGCGCCTCACCCGACGCGGAGGCAATGGCATCTGCGTCGGCACGTGGGGTCCAAGCCTTCGACACGAGGCGCGCTGCGCGCGAAAGTTCGTCCGTCTTCTCCAGCACGAGGCGGTCACGGAGCCGACCGCCAGCGATGAGCACCACGGCGCCGATCAACGTGACAACGACGAAGAGGGCGCCGGTGAGCAGGCGCCTGGCGAGTGTCATCCGCCTCGGTTCTGCGCCGCGCGAATACGGTAGCCGAAGCCTCGCACGGTCTCGATGAGATCACCGGCGACGCCGAGCTTGGCGCGCAGCCGCTGCACGTGCATGTCCACCGTGCGGGTCTGGATGTCGGGCGCGGCTTCCCACACCGTCTCGAGCAAGTGCGCGCGCGCCTGGACACGTCCGCGTCGCTCGGCCAGCGTGAGCAGGAGCTTGAACTCGGTGGGTGTGAGCTCCACGGATTCGCCGTCCACGTGCACGAGGTGCGAAGCGCGGTCGATGGTGAGCGGGCCGATTGTCAACGCGTCGTTGCTCGTCACGGCCCCGGCGCCCACTCGGCGGAGGATCGCGGACACGCGCAGGACGAGTTCCTGCGGACTGAATGGCTTGGTGAGGTAATCGTCGGCGCCGAGGGAAAGCCCCTGGATTCGATCCGATTCATCCCGGCGTGCCGTGAGCATCAGCACCGCGATGTGGCGCGTCGCCTCCGCCGCGCGGATCTGCTCGATGACCTCGTAGCCGGAAATGCCGGGAAGCATGAGGTCCAGCACGATGAGTGCGGGACGCTCGCGTCGCGCGGCCTCGAGCGCTTCCGTGCCCGAGCTCGCCATGGACACGCGATAGCCAGCCTTCACGAGGTGATAGGCAACCAGGGCGACAATGTCCGCCTCGTCGTCGACGACGAGCACGCGCTCGCCGGTGGCCGCAGGCGCGGTCACGCCGCTCCGCCGGCCACGCGGCGCGCAATCTTCGCGACGATCATCTCGATCGCCACGGGATTGTGTCCACCACGCGGTACGATCACGTCTGCATAGCGCTTGCTCGGCTCCACGAACTCGAGGTGCATCGGCTGGACGGTGGACAGGTACTGCTCGAGAATCTCGGCGAGTGGCCGCCCTCGCTTCGCCATGTCGCGGCGTATGCGTCGAATGAGCCGCACGTCGGCGTCGGCATCGACGAACACCTTCACGTCGCAGAGGTCGCGAACCCGTGCATCGACGAAGAGCAGGATGCCATCAATGACCACGACGTCCGCCGGCGGAATGCGCACGGTCTCGGCGCTTCGGGCGTGCAGCACGAAATCATAGACCGGCTTGTCGATAGCCGCCCCGCCCGCGAGCTGTCCAAGTTGCGCTACCAGGTGATCCCAGTCGAATGCATTCGGGTGATCCCAATTGACCTTCCGTCGCTCCTCGATCGACAGGTGCCCGTGATCGAGGTAGTACGCATCCATGTCGATGAAGGCGACGGACGCATCGCCCAGTGCGGCCGCGACGTTCCTTGCGACCGTGCTCTTCCCCGATCCCGTGCCGCCAGCGATGCCAATGACGAGCGGCTTCATGAATTGCGATCCTGGCGCGGGAAGGAGTATGCGCCCGAAAGTTCGCCGCTGGACGTGGTCGCGCGCAGGGTGAGGTCTGTCACGGTCATGTATTACTCGTGTGTGGGATCGCGGCGAGGCGCCTCGACTAGTGTGGTGGGCGGTGGGGAAGCCGTCAACCGAGTGTCTCCTCCCCGTGGATATAGCCACCGACTAGCTTTTTCCCATGCGTAACCGACTTTCCCTGGCAGCCGCAGCGATGGTCGTTGCGGCTGGTTGTGTCGCAGCGTCTTCGCTGGCCGCACAGGCTCCTTCGTTCGACCTTGTCGTCGCCGCCACGACGGACGTGCACGGTCGCGTGCGCGGCTGGAACTATGAGACCAATCGCGAGGACGTAGCGCGCGGTCTGTCACGGGCTGCCACGATTGTGGATTCGGTGCGAGCCGCCGCTCCCGGTCGCGTGGTGCTGCTGGACGCAGGCGACCTGCTGCAAGGCAATTCTTTCACCTACGTGGCGGCTCGCGTGACGTCGAGTGGGTCGCGGCATCCCGTCATCGCGGCGATGAATGCGATGCACTATGACGCCGCGGCGGTGGGGAATCACGAGTTCAACTA
Organism: Gemmatimonadota bacterium; assembly: GCA_030852985.1. Lineage (GTDB taxonomy): Bacteria > Gemmatimonadota > Gemmatimonadetes > Gemmatimonadales > Gemmatimonadaceae > AG11. The sequence goes on from JALYVY010000028.1 coordinate 14,721, forward strand.
CGGGGTGCCGTTCCTTCAGCGATCCATTGCACAGGCGTCGTTCCCCTTCCTGGCGGCGAACGCCTACAAGCCCAATGGCAAGCGCGGATTTCGTGCGTGGACGCTGGTGCAGCGCGGCGGCGTGAAGATCGGCATCGTTGGCGCTACGACACCGGGGTCCATGGTGTGGGATCGGGACAACCTGAAGGGCAGGTTGGTCATTCGGGACGTCGTGCCCGCGGTGAGGCAGGCGGTCTCGGAGGTGCGTCGTGCCGGTGCCGAGGTGGTGCTCGTGACGATGCACTCCGGGCTGGACGGCCCCTCCAGTTACGACACGGTCTCCAGCGGCGTGCCCAGTGAGAACGTGGCCGCGCGGGTCGCCCGCGACGTCGCCGGTATCGACCTTATCGTGTATGGGCACTCGCACCAGGAGGTCGGCGACACGCTGATCAATGGTGTGCTGCTCATGCAGCCGAAGAATTGGGCAACGAGTGTCGCGGTCGCGCACCTGAGCCTCGAGCGTGCGGATGGGCACTGGCGCGTGACGGGAAAGCAGTCGCGCCTGGTGCAGTCGGCGGGTCATCCGGAGGAATTGGCGGTGGTCGCCGCAACCGCGGTTGCGCATGCCGCCACGAAACAATGGGTCGCTCAGCCAATTGGCTCTACCGCTGTCGCATGGCACGCGGACTCGGCACGTGTCGTCGACACGCCGCTCATCGATTTCATTCTCGAGGTGGAACGGAAAGCCACAGGTGCCGACCTGGCGTCGACCGCCGCCTTTTCGCTCGACGCGAGCATCGACTCAGGCGCGATCACCGCGGCGCGCATGCAAGCGCTCTATCCCTATGACAACACCCTGCGCGCCATCCGCATCAGCGGCGCACAGCTCCGTGAATACCTCGAGCAGAGCGCGCGGTACTACCTGACGTCGACGGACGGCACGGTGCGCGTCGATCCCACCTTCCCGGGCTTCAACTTCGACATCGTGGCCGGCGCGGATTACACGCTGGATGTATCCAGGCCCGCGGGCCATCGCGTGACGAAGCTCGAGGTCAAGGGCCGTCCGGTTGAGCCAACGGACAGCTTCACGCTGGCCCTGAACAACTACAGGCAGTCGGGCGGGGGAGGCTATGCGATGCTGGCCAAGGCGCCCGTGGTGTACGACAAGCAGCAGGAAATTCGCCAGTTACTCGTCGACGAATTGCGGCGGCGACGCACCATTGCACCCGCCGATTACTTCGTGCGGAACTGGCGCATCGAGCCGGCGACGGCGGTCGCGTCGCTCTACAACCAGCTGCGGCAAGACAACCGAGAGGATGCGCACGCATCTGGCGCGACTCCGTCGGCGCCGCGGCCAGCCCGGCCGGCGACGCGCCTGCGGATCATTGCCACCAATGATTTGCATGGGGCACTGGAGGCGCGACCGGATGCCACCGGCAGGCGTCGTGGTGGAGCGGCGTATCTCGCCACCGCCATTCGCAACGCCAAGGCAGGCTGCGTCGCGCCGGCGTGTGAATCCATCCAACTCGACGGCGGCGACGAATTCCAGGGAACCCCTGCGTCGAACCTCGCATTCGGACGACCCATTGTGGCCATGTTCAACGAGATTGGCCTCGCCGCCAGCGCACTCGGCAATCATGAATTCGACTGGGGACAGGACACGTTGCGCGCCCGCATGCGCGACGCGCACTACGGAATCTTCGGCGCGAATGTACGCTATGCGGACGGCCGTGACGTCCCATGGATTCGCGACGACACGCTCATCGTGCGCGGCGCCCTGAAGATCGGCGTCATCGGGCTCGCCACCGTGACCACCCCGACAACGACCATGGCATCGAACGTGTCGGATCTGCGCTTTCTCGCACCAGCGCCGATCGTCGACAGTCTCACACGCAGGCTTCGCGCGCGCGGCGCCGACTACGTGATCGTCATTGGCCACATCGGCGCCTATTGCGATCGCGATGGCGCGACGAACTGCAACGGCGAAGTCGTGGAGCTCGCCAAGGCACTGCACGAGCCGATCGACGCCATCGTGAGCGGGCACACACATTCGCTCATCGACGCCACGGTGAATGGCATCCCGATCGTGCAGGCGCGATCGAGCGGCACTGCGTACGGCATCATCAACCTTGGGCCGCAAGGCGCCACGCACCATGTCCTCGATGTCCTGCCCGATTCGCTCGCCGCCGATCCAGCGATCGCGCGGATCGTGGCAGCTGCCGTGGCGAACGTCGCAAGCTTCGTTGACCGGCCGGTGACCACCGTTGCCACTGACCTCACGCGCTCGGGGAACCAGTATCCCCTCGGCAATCTCATCGCGGACGCCATGCGGGTGTTCGGCCAGGGTGATGTCGGCGTGATGAACAACGGCGGTATTCGCGCCAACATGCGCGCCGGCCAGGCTACCTATGGGTCGCTATTCGAGATTCAACCCTTCGGCAACATCCTCTACCGCATCACCGTGTCAGGAAAGGCGCTGCGCGGCTATCTCGCGTCGCTCGTGGCACGCGCTCCGAACGTACACGTGAGCGGCGTGACCATCACCTACGATTCCACGCGAACGGGTCCGTCGCGCTTCGTGAGCGCCCAGCTCTCGGGTGGTCACGAGATTCGCGACGACGCGCAGTACAAGCTCATCCTCAACGACTTTCTCGCCACTGGTGGCGACGGACTGGCCATGACGACCGGCGCTATTCGCTCGGAGATCCTGCCGATCACCGACCTCGATGCGCTGGTCGAATACCTCAAGTCACTGCCGCAACCCCTGCGGGCGCCGAGCGACGTACGCATCACCGCTGTGGCACCACGATGAGCGACACCGCGCGTGTTTTCGTGAATGGTCGTGGTTTCGACGCACCCAACGGAGGTACCGCCCTCGATGCGGTCGAGCTCCATTCGTCCGCCGATGCTGCCGCGGTGCGAGAAGGCACTTTGGTGGTCACGGACAGCCGTGGACTGCCAGTACCAGCCAGTACGCCGCTCTTTAATGGAGCCGTGTTCCGACTCATCCCAAACCGGGGGCGCGATCTTGTCGACCCCGCCACGCAGTTCGACACGTAATGCCGCAACCAACCCGCGAACTCCTGCGCCGCCTGCCGAAGGCGGAGCTGCACTGCCATCTCGACGGCTCCGTACGCCCCGAAACCATGCTCGATCTTGGCGTGGAGTACGGGAAGCCCATGCCCGCAGTGGACGTTGAATCACTTCGATCGTACATGCGGGTCGATGATGCGCGAAACCTCGAAGACTACCTCGAGCGCTTCGCGATAACGCTCTCCGTGATGCAGACGGAATCGGCGCTCGAGCGGATCGCCTTCGAGCTCGCCGAAGATTCTGCGCGCGACGGAGTACGCTACATCGAAGTCCGGTATGCGCCGGTGCTCAACGTCCGCGAGGGACTGTCCCTCGAGCAAGCGGTCGAGGCGCCGTTGCGCGGCCTGGCGCGGGCCGAGACGGCCCTGGGCATCAAGGGACGCGTCATCGTCACCGCCATCCGGAACATGGCTCCGAGTGTGTCGCAGGAGTTGGCGGAGCTCGCGGTGGCGTATCGCCATCGGGGGGTAGTGGGGTTCGATCTCGCCGGCGGCGAAGTGGGTCATCCGGCGAAGGCGCATCGCGCCGCGTTCGAGTACGCGCGGTCGCACGATCTTGCGTGTACGTGTCATGCCGGCGAGGGAGACGGCCCCGACTCCGTGCGCCAGGCTGTCCACATCTGCGGCGCACACCGCGTCGGCCATGCCACTCGGCTCATCGAGGATGCGTCCCTCACCGACTACTGCAACGATCACCGCATCGCGCTGGAGATTTGCCTCACCAGCAATGTCCAGACGCACGCCGCCGAGTCATACGCTTCCCATCCGTTCCGCGAGTACTTCAACCGCGGACTGAATGTCGTGCTCAACACGGACAATCGGTTGATGAGCGGTGTCAGCCTGACGGACGAATACGTGCACGCGGCCGACTCGCTCGCGTTCGGTTTCGACGAGCTTGCGCGTGTCGCCGTCAACGGATTCGAGAGCTGCTTCCTTCCGCACGAGGAGCGACTGCTGCTCGTCGCGGAGGTGGAGCGTGAGATCGCCTCCCTTCGGGCGGACGGAGGATGAGCGAGCACCACAACTTCGGCGTCGCAGCGGCCGCACGGGCCGCTGATTTCATTCGCACGCGCGCCGGCGATGACATTCCCATCGCCGGAATAATTCTCGGATCAGGACTCGGCGGACTCGCCAACCGAATCGCCAATCCGGTCTCGATACCGTTTGCCGAGGTGCCCGGTTTCCCGACGGCTACCGTCGTCGGTCATGCCGGAAAGCTCATCGCGGGGCAGCTCGGTGGGCGGCGCGTGATCGCCCTTGCTGGGCGGTTCCACATGTACGAGGGCCACGCGGCAGCGTTGGCCGGGTTTCCAGTTCGCGTTTTCCGCGCACTCGGGGCCGATGTCCTGTTTGTCTCGAATGCGGCTGGCGGTATACGTCGAACGTTCCGCGCGGGCGACCTCATGCTCCTTCGCGACCACCTCAACCTGATGTTCAGGAACCCGCTTATCGGACAGGTGGAAACGGGCGACGAGCGATTCCCCGATATGAGCGAGCCTTACGACGCCGCACTGGCGAGCTTAATTCGCGAACATGCCGTCGCGCTCGGCATCCCACTGCAGGAGGGCGTGTACGGCGGGCTGCTGGGGCCGACGTACGAAACTCCGGCCGAGGTACGAATGCTCGCCACACTCGGCGCCGATGCCGTCGGCATGTCGACCGTGCCTGAAGTGCTGGTCGCGCGCGCCATCGGCATGCGCGTGGCCGGCATCAGTTGCGTGACGAACCTGGCGTCCGGCATCTCGCCGCATCCCCTCTCGCACGCCGAAGTGCTCGAGACAACAACCCTCGTTGCCGAGCGCTTCGAGTCACTGGTGGAGCGTTTCGTCGAGCATCTCTAGGCTGCATGCGGAAAGCGCCACGGATTACCGTGGCGCTTCCTGGAGCCGACGCAACGAACAGTCAGGATGCTATTGCTGTCGCGGCGTTGGTGACGGTGGCAGCGAGTGGACGCGTGCCTTGAAGCTCTGGTAATCCCTCGAATCGGTCGGCAGCGACCGAATGATCGCTGGATCGTACGTCGCGATGAGGGCCCTCGTTGCCGCGATGCGATCTTCCTCGAGTGGATGCGTCGCGAACCATCCCGCAACCGCAGAAGGATTCGTGGTCCGCTCGTTGATCAGGATCTGGAACATTTCGGGCATGCCATTGGGGCTGATGCCCGCCCGAATGGTGTTCCGCACGCCTTCTTCATCGGCCTCGGCTTCATCCGAGCGGCTGAACCGCGCGAAGAGTGCCGTACCACCGATCTGAATGGCCTGCTGACCCGCTTGCGAGTTGCAGACGCTCGTGAGGACGCAAGCCAGCGTTACACCAAAGTTCGCTCCCTGTTGCTGCTGCATCTGCTTGATGGAGTGGCGCCGCACGACGTGGCCGATCTCGTGGCCGAGCACGCCCGCGAGCTGGTCCATCCGCTGCGTCCGCTCGATGAGGCCGCGGTTAACGTAGATGTATCCGCCGGGAACCGCAAAGGCATTCACTTCCTTGCTGTCGACCATATAGAAATGCCAGGCATTCGCCTGCGTGAGGTCGGTGCGCGAGGTCAGGCGGGCGATTGAATCACCGAGGACATTGAGATAGCGATTGATCTCAGGGTCCTGCACGATCGGCAGTTGTTGATTGATCTCTGCCGAGTACTGCTGGCCCATGTCCACTTCTTGTTGCGTGGAGACACCGCAGGCCGTCAAGCCTAGCACCAGAGCTACGCCTACCATGAATCGTTTCATTGCCTTTTCTCCTGGAAGCGAACGCCTTGGCCGAGTGCAAGGTTCATTCCTGTTCGGCCCGACTGTAACATATTGAAACTGCTCACGTTAGCTCGCGATCTCCGCAGGCGGAAAGCACGCGAACGACAGAACCTTTTCGCCGCGGAAGGTGTGCGCGCTGTAGAGGAGCTTCTCCGCTCAGGGCTCGCCGTGCGCGGCGTACTCGTTGCTCCTCAGCTGGCCGACGCTCCCCGTGGCGCGCTCCTCCTAGGCATGCTTCGCACCGCCGGGATGGAACTCGCGGAACTTCCACCGCTCGAATTCGCCAGCGCGGCAGAGACGGAATCTCCCCAAGGGGTCCTCGCGATTGCCGAGATCCCGGAGCGATCGCTCGAAACCCTCGAAGTCGGTACCTCGGCCCGCATCGTCGTACTCGATGCTGTTCAAGACCCCGGCAATGTCGGAACGATCCTCCGCACCGCGGCCGCTCTGGGCGCCACTGCGGCGCTCGCCCTTCCTGGGACGGTGGATCTCTGGAACGCGAAGGTGGTTCGCAGCGCCATGGGCGCGGGCTTCCACTTTCCAGCATTTGCCGCGACGTGGGAGCAGTTGGACGCATTCCGCGGACGACACGACGTTGCGCTCTGGGGCACGGATTCGTCGGGAACGGCACTGGCGGCGCTCGACGCTCCCGCTCGTCTGGCGCTGGTCGTCGGGAATGAGGGCGCCGGCTTGTCCGCCGAGGCGCGAAGTCGGCTCGACGTCCTGGCGGCCCTCCCAATCGGGTCGGTCGTGGAGTCGCTGAATGTGGCTGTCGCGACTGGAATATTTCTCTATCAGCTTCGAACGTGAATCTCCCTGACTTCGCCACAGCCTACATGTTCTTCGTTGGGCTGTGTGTTGGTTCGTTCCTGAACGTGTGCGTTGCCCGGTGGCCGCGCGACCTGAGCGTCGTTCGACCCCGTTCACGGTGTCCACATTGCGGACATCAGTTGGCGTGGTTCGAGAACATTCCGCTGTTCAGCTGGATCGTTCTCCGCGCGCGCTGTCGCTGCTGCGACGAGCTCATCTCCGTCATCTACCCCCTGCTGGAGGCGGCGATCGGCGTGCTCTGGGCCGTGTGCGCGGTGCACTTTGGCCCGACATTCACGGCCGTTCGGGTTGCAGTATTCCTCACGATTCTCATTGGCGTGGCGCTCACGGACTTGAAGCACTACCTCATTCCGGACGGCTTCACGGTGACTGGCCTGGTGTCGACGCTCGCCTTTGCGCTCATTGCACCCTTCCTTGGCGATTCTGGGCTCTTCGCTGGACCATACGATGCTCTCGTGGGCGCGTGCGCCGGCGCAGGGCTGGTCGCAGTGATCGGCTGGCTTGGCGAAGCGGCGCTCAAGAAGGAGGCAATGGGCATGGGCGACATGACGCTCATGGCGTTCGTTGGCGCCGCGCTCGGTCCCGCGCGCGCCATTGCCACCGTGTTCCTTGGCGCAACCATCGCGGCCGTGGCCTTTCTCGCCGTTGTATATCCACTTGCATACGCCCGGCGTGGTCGCGTGACAACGCAGACGGAGCTTCCGCTCGGCGGGCGGACCTCGCCGCCGGTCGAGCTTCCGCTGGTGCCGTTCGGCGTGTTCCTCGCTCCCGCCGGCGCCATCATGCTCATCTGGGGACCCGAGATTCTCGCGCGCGTGTTTCCCACGCTGTAAATCTTCGACGGTCGCGGAGCGGTATTCACGTTATCGTCCACCTCACGGCAAAGGACGTGCGTGTGCGAAGCGACATGCACGTCGATCACGATGCGATCGTCGACCGCCGCGACACTTCCCCGAAACCATGACCGACGTCCGCTCGAGCGACACACCCGCACTCGACAGGTTCACACGCGACCTCACCGCCGACGCTCGCGCCTCTCGTCTCGAGGTCGTTCGGTGTCGCGACGAGGAGATCGCACGCACCATCGACATCCTGCTCCGCCAGGGCAAGAACAATCCAGCACTCGTCGGTCAGGCGGGCGTCGGCAAGACCGCGATCGCCGAAGGACTCGCCATGCGCATCGCGGACGGCCGTGTGCCCATCGCCCTCCGCGACCTGCGCCTGCTATCGCTCGACGCCGTTGGGTTGCTCGCCGGCACGACCTATCGCGGACAGTACGAATCCCGCCTGCGGGACCTCGTGGCCGAGACGAGCGCCGCCGGCGACGTACTGCTCTTCGTCGACGAGATGCACAACCTGATCGGGCAGGGAAGCGCGAGCGGTTCGGCGATGGACGCGGCGAACATGCTGAAACCCGCCCTCGCCCGTGGCGAGTTCAGGATGCTCGGCGCCACGACCGACGAAGAATACGAGCGGTGGATTGCTGGCGATCCCGCGCTCGAGCGGCGCTTCCAGAAAATCGACGTGCGCGAGCTCTCGCCCGCCGAGACGCTCGAGATCCTGCGTACGCGCATCCCGTCGCTCGCTCGTCACCACAACGTCGTGATCACGGACGCTGCGGTGCGTGCCTCTATCGAACTGACCGACCTGTGGGTGCCCGATCGGCGTCGTCCCGACAAGGCCATCGATGCGCTCGACGAAGCGTGTGCACATACGCAGGCGACGGCGGCCTATTCTGTGACCGCGGAGCAACTGATTTCACGACGACGCGCATGGATACGAGAGGTGAAGCGTCGCGAACCCGTGTCGCCGCGTGCCCAGGGCGAACCGATGAATCGAATGGCGCGTGACGGCATAGCGGCCCTCGAGCGCATCGGGGCTGAGCTCGAGGCCGCGTTTGTGCGATCGGCGCCGCCCGCCGCCGATGCGGCGTCCATGGCGCCGCCAGAGTCGCCCGCACCAAACGGCGCTGGGCGCGCGGAGCTCGACGTCGCGCTCGAGCGTCAGCTGCTCGAAGATGGTATCGTGGTACGAGGGCACGACGTCGCGCGCGTGGTTGGATTGATGACTGGACGGAGAGTGGAATGGGAAGAGTGAACCTGAGGGTGGTCGTCGTCGTGGTGATCGTCGCGATCGCGGCGGCGCTCTACTTCGGTCGCCACCGCAACGTGGGCGACGGACCCTATGCGCAGGAAGTCGCGGACGCCGTGCCGCGCATCGAGAAGTCGACGGGCATGGTGTTCAAGACGCCGCCGCGCGTCGAAGTGCGCGACAAGGAGCAGGTGCGCGCGTTCCTGATCAAGAAATTCGACGAATCAAGTCCAGCGTCCGAGCTTGCCGGCGAGGAGGCCGCCTACAAGCTGTTCGGCCTGCTGCCGGATACCCTCGACCTTCGCAAGTTCTTCCTCGCAGTGCTCACTGAGCAGGTGATCGGCTATTACGATCCCGCGGCCAAGGTGCTGTACGTGGTGAAGGGCGCCGATGAGAAGACCGTGGGTATCACCATCACCCACGAGCTCGTGCACGCACTGCAGGATCAGTACGTCAATCTCGATTCGCTACAGAAGTCGACGATCGACAGCGACAAGCTGAGCGCGTTACAGGCGGTGATCGAAGGGCAGGCGATGTTCGAGCAGATGTCGATCATGGCTGGAGGGCCGAGCAACATCGCGTTGCGCGTGGGCGGTCGGGATGGAATGCGTGAGATGATTCGCGAGAGCCAGAGCTCGCAGCCGGTGTTCGCCACCGCGCCGATGGTGATCCAGGAATCGCTGCTCTTTCCATACCTCAGCGGCGCTGACTTCGTGCAACGCTTCAGCGAGCAGAGGGGAAAGGCCAACCCCCTCGCGAATGTCCCCCGCTCCACCGAGCAGATACTCCACACGGCCGCCTACTTCGGCACGCCGCCGGACGAGCCCAGTGTGGTCACCCTGCCGGCCCCGCACGGTGCCACGAAGGTGTACGAGAGCGACATGGGCGAGTTCGGGACGCGGCTGTTTCTCTACCAGCACCTCAAGGACGAGAAGGTGGCGCAGCGCTCGGCCACGGGCTGGGACGGCGACCGGTACGTGGTGGTGAAGAACGGCACGGCGAAAGGCATCGTATGGGCCAGTGTCTGGGACAGCACGGTAGAAGCCGCGTCCTTTTCGGACGCATTGATCCGTGCGACCACCAAGCGTACCGGGGCGGCGGAGCGCGTCGAGGCGGCGGGTGGCGCCACCATTCGCCCGAAGGGACGCACGATCACCGTATTCCCGCGCATCATCAGCGGACGCGCCGTGGTGATCTACAGTGACCTGCCCGATGGCATGTCAGGCATCATCGACCCCGCAGCGATCAAGGTCGATCCGCACTGATGATCGTGCCGGTCTCGCTCGTGACCGGCACGGATGCCTGCGCATCACGGATGGGCGGCATGCGCTGGCCACCTGATCCCTCGCCGTCCACTTCGGCGGGCAGAAGCGCGAGGCGCAATACCTCATCCATGGTCGATACGAACGTGAACGCGATCTGCGCCTTGACCTCGTCCGGGACGTCGCGCAGGTCCTTCTCGTTCGAGCGCGGAATGATGAGCTGGCGCAAACCGGCGCGATATGCGGCGAGTGTCTTCTCCTTCAGTCCACCAATCTCCAGCACCTTGCCGCGCAGCGTCACCTCTCCCGTCATCGCCACATCGCGTCGCACCGGTCGCTGTGAGACGGCGCTGGCGATGGCGAGCGTGAGTGCGATACCGGCACTCGGCCCATCCTTTGGAACGGCGCCGGCCGGAAGATGGACGTGAACGTCGTACTCCTTGAACGCTGCGTCCGGAATGCCGAGTTGCGCGGCACGTGAGCGGACATAGGAAAACGCGGCGTCAACGCTCTCGCGCATGACGTCCCCGAGTTGGCCAGTCACGGTGAGTCGGCCGCTGCCGGGCATGCGAAGCGCTTCGATCACCATGAGGTCGCCGCCCGTGGACGTCCACGCGAGTCCGGTGACGACGCCGATCTCCGGCACCGTCTCGGCTTCTTCCACGGCGTAGCGCGGAATACCGAGGATCTCCTCGACCTTCTCGACGTCAACGACCCACGCGCCTTCCTCGCCTTCCGCCTTCCGACGCGCGCGACGGCGCATGATCGCGGCGAGGTTCCGCTCGAAGTTGCGAAGGCCCGCCTCGCGTGAGTACCGGTTGGACACGAACGACAGCGATTCATCCGTGAACTGGATGTCCTTGTCGCTGATCCCGTGCTCCTCGAGCAACCGCGGCATGAGATAGCGCCACGCGATCTCGACCTTCTCCTCGATCGTGTAGCCGGCGATGCGAATGACCTCCATCCGGTCGCGCAGCGGTGCCGGGATGTCGAAGAGGTTGTTGGCGGTGCAGATGAAGAGTGCGCCGCTCAGGTCGAAGGGCAGGTTGAGGTAGTGATCGACGAACTTGTCGTTCTGGCTGGGATCGAGCACCTCGAGCATCGCCGCAGTCGGATCTCCCGAGGGACCGCCGCCCGACATCTTGTCAATCTCGTCGATCATGAGGACGGGATCGCGGACCTGCACGCGCCTGAGCGCCTGGATGAGCAGCCCCGGCATCGCGCCGACGTACGTACGCCGATGACCGCGAATCTCCGCCTCGTCGCGGACACCACCAACCGAGATGCGATAGAACTCGCGCCCAATCGATGTCGCGATCGCTTCGCCGAGTGAGGTTTTGCCTGTGCCCGGCGGGCCGACGAAGCAGAGGATGGGACCATGGGGATCGCCACCGCGCAACTTGCGGACGGCGAGATATTCGATGATGCGCTCCTTGGCTTCACTCAAGCCGTAGTGCCTTCCGTCGAGCGCCTCCTCCACCTTCTTCAGCGTGATCTCGTCGTCGCCGCTGCGCTGGTTCCACGGGAGCGCGAGGATCCAGTCGAGGTACGTGCGAATGACCTGGTATTCGCTCGACGCGTTGCTGAGCTGCCGAAGACGCTCGGTTTCGCGACGTGCTTCCTGACCCACGCGCTCCGGCAATTTCGCATCGTCGATTTTTCGCAGGAGCTCGACGGCTTCCTTTTCCCCCGGGTCGGCCTCACCGAGCTCCGCCTGGATCGCACGGAGCTGCTGCCGCAAGTAGAACTCGCGCTGGTGCTGCTCGATCTTGATCTCGGTCTGGCGCTTCACGTCTTCCATCACGCGTGCGCGCGCGACTTCGCGCTCGAGTCGATTGAGGATGAAACGCAACCGGTGCCCGACGTCGAGGCGCTGGAGCACCTCGTCCTTGTCGGTGATGCGGAAGTTCATGTTGGTGGCCGCGAGATCCGCGAATCGCCCCGGATCCGAGACGTTCATCTTCAGGATTGCGGGCACTTCATCCGGGATGCGGTCGACCAATTCCGCGAGGGTTTCCGCCGCGGCGATCACACGGGCAACGAGGTCGTCGAGCTCCCCCGGCTCGGCGGGTGTTTCCCGTGCGGGACGCACGGCGGCCACCGGATAGGGATCTTCCTGGTTGATCGCGTCAATGACGACGCGCCGCAGTCCCTGCAGCGTGATCTGGACGGTGTCGCCCGGCAGGTTGATGCGCTCGTGCACGCGCGCCGCCACGCCCACGCGCCCTACGAATCGTTGCGACTCGATGGGGTCGTCGTGATCACCGCTCGCGACGACGAGCGCGACGATCAACCCCGGTTCGTCGTAAGCGCGCAGCAGCGAGAGGTTTTCGGGGGCGCCCATCTGCACGGCGATGGTGCCGAGCGGGTAGACGATCGTGGACCGCAGCGCCATGAGTGGAAGCGCTGGGGGAAGCTCAGACTTCAGGATCTCGTCCTTGCGCTGGGGCTTGGCCATTCGGACAAACTAGGCGCGCGTTGCGCTTCGCGCGATGCTTTTCGGCCCGCATCGCGGCTTGCGCCGCTCGCTCTTCAGCGCGCATCGGCAGCTGCGCTGCCTCGCTTTTCAGCTGTGTAGTCATAATGAGGGTGTCCTTGGCGAGCGGCCTGAAGAGCGAGGCGCGGAGCGCCGATGCGCGCTGAAGACGAGGCGCGGAGCGCCGATGCGCGCTGAAGAGCGAGCGCCAGCGAGCGCGCTGACCCGCGACTAACTTTCCCGCCTATGTTTGACCAGCTATCCGAAAGTCTAGAGGCAGCCTTTGCCAAGCTGCGGGGCCGCGGTGTCCTCACCGAGGCTGACATCAAGGAAGGGCTGCGCGAAGTCCGTCGCGTCCTCCTCGAAGCCGACGTCAACTTCACGCTGACGCGCGAGTTTCTCGAGCGCGTCGAGAAGAAGGCCGTCGGTGTCTCGCAACTGCGCACCGTGTCGCCAGCGCAGCAGCTCGTCAAGATCGTGTATGACGAGCTCACCGCCATGCTCGGCGAACGCCGCGAGGGGCTCAAGCTCAGCTCCGTTCCGCCTACGGTCGTGATGATGGTCGGGCTTCAAGGCTCGGGCAAGACGACCTCCGCCGCAAAGCTCGCGCGCAAGCTCAAGCTCGAAGGACGACAGACCCGGCTTATCGCGTGCGACGTCTATCGTCCCGCCGCCATCGATCAGCTCGAGACGCTCGGCGCCCAGCTCGACATTCCGGTGTATGCGGAGCGTGGCGAGTCCGACGTCATCAAGATCGCGAAGGCGGGTATCGACGTCGCCCGCCGGGCGCGCGATCGGGTGGTGCTCGTCGATACCGCCGGCCGACTCCAGATCGACGACAGCATGATGGAGGAGTTGGAGCGCCTCAAGGCCGCCATCAGGCCCGATGAAATTCTCCTCGTCGCCGACGGCATGACGGGGCAGGAGGCGGTGAAGATCGCGCAGGGATTCGACGCGCGGCTCAACGTTACCGGCGTCATCCTCACCAAGATGGACGGTGATGCGCGCGGTGGCGCGGCGCTGTCGATCTACGGCGTGCTCAAGAAGCCGATCAAGTTCATCGGTGTAGGCGAGAAATCGGATGCGCTCGAGGATTTTCATCCGGACCGCATGGCCGGCCGCATTCTTCAGCAGGGCGACATCGTCTCGCTCGTGGAAAAGGCGCAGGGTGCGTTCGACGCCGACGAAGCGAAGCGGATGGAGAAGAAGGTCCGGAAGGAGGGCATGGACCTCGAGGACTTCCTCACCGCCATGCGCCAGATCGAGAAGCTCGGCCCCCTGGAAGGCCTGCTCAAGATGATGCCGGGCGTCAACACGAAAATGCTGAAGCAGGTGAAGGAGGCGGATCCCAAGCGGATGAAGCATCTGGAGGCCATCGTGCTCTCGATGACGAAGGCCGAGCGCAAGAAGCCCGACCTGATGAACGGTTCGCGACGCGCGCGCGTGGCGAAGGGCAGCGGGCGGCCGATCAGCGAGGTGAATCGCCTGCTGGAGCAGTTCCGCGAAATGCAGAAGATGATGAAGAAGGCTGCCGGCGGCGGGCCGGGCGGTGGCGGCGGAAAGATGCGGATGCCGCCGGGTATGTTTGGCGGCATGCGGTAGTTAACTTTGGGAAGATAGGAAGATAGGAAGATAGGAAGATAGGAAGATAGGAAGATAGTAAGATAGGAACAGCCTCTTCTGTCCTATCATCCTATCATCCTATCATCCTATCATCCTATCATCCTTGCAGTACCGGGTGCGGTCCGGAAATGCCGGATACGCGATGAGCCCAGGTAGTTCCACTCAGGAAATCTGAAGAAAATGGCCGTCAAGATTCGTCTTCGCCGGGTTGGTCGCAAGAAGGCCCCCATGTACCGCATCGTCGTCGCC
>JALYVY010000029.1:0-18586 GCA_030852985.1 Gemmatimonadota bacterium
TCCATCTTCTGCGCATGGAGCAACTCCGCCTCGAGCTCCACGTGCGCCGTGGTGTCCACGAGAATCGCCCCGGCGCCGGTCACTTCGCCCGCCGGTCCGCACACCGCGAAGTAGCTGCCCATCCAGTGGCGCCTCGACCCCGACTCCACCGTGCTGCTGGAGACTTGGTTCGTACGCGCGTGACCCGTGGCCAGCACGCGCTCCAGATGCGATTCAGCCGTCGGCGTCATGGGGGGCATCATCGCCCTGACTAACTGGCCCACATGCGCTTCCACCGAATGGCCATTCATCGAGGCCAAGGCGGCGTTCACCCGGACGAAGCGCATCTGGCCATCGAACACCGCGATGCCGACCGGCGCCTCCGTCAGCACCTCGTCGAGCAGCGACTGCGCTGATTTACGCTCGCGATTCGCCGTCTTCATCTGGGTGATGGCGTCTTGCAGGTCGGCATTGGAAATCGCAAGCTCGTGCGCCAAATCCTGCGACTCCTTCACCTGCGCTTCGAGCAGGTGGCGATGCGTACCCACCTCCCGGCTCGACCGCTCGACACGCTCGGCCATGCGGTTGAATGACGTAAGGAGCTCTCCCAACTCGTCGCGGCGCGCTGTGACGACTCGCCGCGAATAATTGCCATCGGCAAAGTCCTCTTCCGCTCGCGTGAGCTCGGCGATCGGACCGGTGACGTGCCGGCTCAGGAGCCATGCGCAGAACACGCCCACCGCGACGCAGAGCAGCGCCATGGCGGCGAGACTACGCAACAGGTCGTCGAGACCACCCATTGCAATCGCCGCCGGCAGCTGCACCAGGGCGACCCACGGCGTTGAGGGCACATCGAGCATGACGGCGAGTACGTCGCCGTTATTCCCCGACTGATACCGCGCCACTACACCGCGCTCCGGTGAGCCCGAAGGGCCGGACACGCGCCGAGTGAGATCGGACCACAGTGGCGGCCCGGTCGCATTACCGAGCAGCAGCCTGGCCTCACCTCCGAGGAGTTCCGCCAGCACGCGAGCGGAGGCGCCACTACCAACGACGCGCGCCTGCACGTAGTAGCCGAGGGTGTCCGCGGCGCGCACGACAGGTAGAATGACGACATACATGACACTGTCGCCCCACGCCGCAAGCGGCTGAATGCCGTACTCGTGCACATGGGTAGGAGCGCCCGCCGAAGGGCACGTGGTCAACGGCACACTCGCAGACAGCGAACCGCTTGACGCCACGCGCACGCACTGCGCAGTCCACACGGCGCGGGAGGATGCGCGCGTGCCGCTCGGTTGCACCGCGTTGAACAGGGAGTCGGTACGCTGGGATGCCGATTCCCCTGGCTGGGAGAGCAGCGCAGCCAACGCAGGCTGGCGCGCGAACGCCTCGCCTTCGCTCCGAACCGACGAAACCGATTCCACCACCAGCGCCGACATGCGATGGGCCGCGACGACGAGTCGTTCCGCCGCCGCGGCCTCGAATGCGCGCTCGAGCGCCTCGTGTGCAAGCCACCCGAACGCGCCCACCACCGCACACAGCAACGCCGCAATGAGCAGCGGTAACTGTCGCTCCAGCGGCCAGAAGAACGCGGCTACCCGATTGGCAATTCGCAAGCGCGCTCGCGGTCTGGTACCCGCGCCTGTCTACTTCTTCTTTGCCCCGGCAGATCCGCGTACACGAAACACCATGTTCTGGCCGGCATAGCCGAATTCGAGCCCACTGCTCTGTTCGACGAGCCGAATGGCCTGCATTCCGGAATCGAGCGACGCGCGCATCGTCACCTTCCGGAGTAGCAACGAATCTTGCGGCACCCTGATGTCATACCCATACCAACGTTTCATCTGCGCCAGGGCGTCCTTCAGTGACCGGTTGTGCAGGGCGAGCGTGCCGGTCATCCAACCGGCGGCCTCCTCGCGCTCCTCGGCGGTCGCGACGCGCATCGTGCCATCGTCCGCCACTGCCAACCCTGCACCTGCGGCCACCGGCCGGATCACCGTGCCCTGTCGCACCTCCACGCTGCCTTCACCGACCGCCACGATGATCTGTGGATCGCCCGGGTAGTCGCTGACGGTAAACGACGTTCCTGTAGCGACTACGACCGCCTTACGCGCGTGAACTTCGAACGGCTGTGGCAGTCCCTTAGCCACCTCGAAGTTCGTCGCACCCTCGAGACCGACGCCACGCAGGGTCCCGCTGAAGTCCTGCGGGATGGTGAGCTTGGATTCCGGCGCCATGTGCGCGGTGCTGCCGTCGCCGAGGTTGATGGTGCCAGCCCGGCCGGGCGGGGTATCGATCACCCGCACATCCTGACTCGCGAGGGCCTTCGTGACCTTCCCCTTCGCGGCAGCCTGGTCCATCGCGAACATGCCGCCGACGATCGCGGCGATCGCCACAGCGCCGAGGATTGCGGCGAGCAGGATGGGTTTCGACTTGCCGACCGCGCCGATGTGATCCGCCGCATCGTGCCGCGACGCGGCAGCGACCTGCGCGAGCGATTCCGCACTGTGCGCGTCGCCATGCATGGCGTGCTGGATGTGCGTCCACGACTGATCGGGGTTCACGACCCCCGAAACGGCATGCGCCTCATGCGGCGCGATGCCACCGAAACGATGCGCGGCCGCTCGGCGGCTCAATGCCCGTGCGGCCGCGTGATGCACGTCGTCGATGAGGAAGGCGTTCAGCTCATCGGCAGTCTTGAGCTTCGCCCGTGCGTCCCACGCGCGAACGAATGCCCCCTCGACAACTTTCGGAACCAGTGCGAGCGCGTCGTCACCGAGACCGAGTTGCGCTTCCTTGCTGAGTGCGGGGTACTGCGCGAGAAACGCTTCCTTCAGGGCGTTTTCGTCTCCGAGCGCGGTGACTGGCAGCGCGGAGAGTCCAGACGACATGCTGTCGTCGCGTGGCGGAACTGACGTCGACATGGTTGTCTCCAGTCGTAATTTGGGTCGACTGAAACGAACGCGGATCAGCTACAGGCTGCGACTATACAGCCGGGAGACGAACGCCGCCAGCAGGTAGCGGGCGCCAGCGAATGACGCTCATCGTCAGAGTCGAGACCGCGCGACTGAGCTCCGCGGCGCCACGCGCCGAAGCGCTACGAAACCGTGATCGTGTCCGTGGCCGCATCGTAACCAACCGTCCGCTGTGCTAGCGCACGCGTTGCAGGGCCGAGCGTGACGGCTCCGCTGCTGTTGAATTGGGCGCCGTGGTTGGGACAGTCGAAGATCTGGCCGGCAATCCGTACCTTGGTTCCCTGGTGCGTGCACGCCATCGAGAGCGCGAGGAAGGTCGAGGCGCTCGTGCGCACGACAGCGATTCCGGACGCGGTTCCCGTCGTCGTACGAACCTCGACGGGTTGGCCCGCGGCCGCGAGACCTGCGTAGTCGGCCGACTTGAACGTGATCGCGCCACCGGTGATGGGGCCGGTTCCAACCGTGAGGTCACTGGCTCCGCCGCATCCGGCGGCGATCACCGCGCCGGCGACGAGCGCGACGCGACCGAGAAAGTCGCGGCGTGTGAGGCAGCCCGCGCAGCCTCCGGGAAGATTCGAGTCACTCATGGATCACACGGGAACGAAGGCGGCCGTCCATTGCGCGGTATTGAGGTCCTGCTGGTACAGCGTGTCGACGTCCACCACAAGCGCGGCGCCGTCGCGCTTGATGGCGAGCCGGTCCATGTCACGCGTGGCGCGACCATCGATGAACGCGCCGTCGGGCTTGTAGTGCGACTTGTGCTTGGGACAGGTGAACTCCTTGTCGTCCGCATTCCATCGGAGCGCTGTGTTCTGGTGCGGGCAGGAGAGGGAGAACGCATAGACCTTCGCACCGACCCGCGCGATGATGACACCGTTATCCTTGTCGAAGGTGACGCCATCGGCGGCAGGAATCGGATAGCGCTTGTCGGAGTGCCGATCGCCGGTGTGCGGGTCGAGCGGCCCAACCTCACGCGCCATCATCGCCCCCGCAGACCGTGCTGATACGCCGAGGACGCCGAGCGATGCAAGCGCCATGGCGCCGGCGCGCAGGAATGCCCGTCGTTCGATTGCTGCAGGACGACTGATCGCGTCGTGCAACGAGCACCCGCTGCAGTCAGCATCGTCGCCGCGTTCCTTGCTGCTATCGTTCACTTTCGCCTCGTGATCATTTGTGAGAATCACCCTGACAGTTAGTACACTCCATCCCGAATCGAGGTCCGGCCCACGCTACGGATTGCCGACCAGCATGATGCCATAGCCAGCGAGTGCCGCGCCCATGGAGTAGTAGGAGATCTTCTTGTGATTGTCCCGCGCCCGGCTGTCGTTCCTGGCGTCGCTCGCGAGCTTGATGCCGGCGTAGGTGAAGCCCGCGTCTGACGCGAGGAGGAGCGCTGAGTGGACAAGACGCCGCGTGCGCCCGACCTCGTTGTCGCGCGACTCCCAGAGATTCCACAATCCCGTCACCGTTTCCAGCGTGAACACCCCGCCGATTGCCGCGGCACCCACGCTGTGGACACTCGATGCCCACCCCGGTCGAACTGCACCACTCCGGTCGGCCTGGAAGAGCTGGTTCCCCGCGACCGCCTGCACCACGAACAGCGGGATCACCGAGTAGGCGGCATAGCGATGAATGCGAAGCCGAAGCGCGTACGCATCGCTGATCTCGATGGCCCTGGGTCGCTTGTGCACCGGCGTGGTATCGACGGCAGCGACTGATGCGAGCGTTACGGCACTCGGCGCAAATTCCTGCGCACGAGCGGCTTGTGCGAGGAACAGCGCTGCGCAGAGGAATGCTGCTGGCTTCATTGGAGCTTCTGGTCACGGGTCCGCGCGCCGGTCGAACGATCAATGCCGACGAGTCATTAACACGTGAACCATTGCGTACCCTATGCCAGTCGTCTCAGGGCGGCCCGGATGGCATGTGCGCGTTCATCTGTGCGTTCATCTCAGCCACATTCCGGTCGAAAATGGCGCGCTGGTCCGTAGTAAGCAGCACGCGCACCTCCTTCTGCATCCGGGTGCGGAGCGCGACCATGCGGCGCATCGCCTCCGACGGGTCGGTCGCAAGCAGTTCGCCGACTCCTTTCATCTCGGCCGAGTGCCTGGTCGCGATGGAGTCGATCTTCATCTTCTGGGCTGGCGTCAACTCGAAGCTTCCAAGCGTGGCGAGCGCTTGCGCGCGCGCGGGGCGCGACTCCTGCTCGGAGGTGCCCGGCGGAGCGGACTGCGCGTGCGCCACAGCTGCGCTCGAGCTCACGAGCGCGACGGCAGCGACGGCGACGCGGAGCCGGAGCACAGCGGTCCAGGCGCGGGGAAAGTCTGGATGTGTCACACCCGAAAGATCGCTAGCTGCGCGCGTGTTCGGGACGCTATGGCCGCGGCGCCGAGGTCACCTGGCGCACGAGCTGATCCAGGAAGTCGAGCCCTTCGTAGTACGACTTCACCCGCATCTTCTCGTCACGGCCATGCGCGTTCCCCTCGCCCGGCTGCATGAAAAGGCCGCTCACTCCGTACGTTGGAATTCCGTCCGCTCGGAGATACGCGCCGTCCGTTGCGCCAGTGGACATGGTGGGGATGACCGGAATATTCCCCCACATGCGCGCGGTGAGGTCGGTGATCGCGCCGAGGAGTTGCGGATCGATTGGGGTGGGTGTGCGACCAAACTTCTGGACTGTGGTGAGGAAGTCGACGTGCACCCCCGTGTCGCTCACGGCCCGTACGAGCGCCGCCCTCACGTCGTTGCCGTTCGACGTCGGCGCAACGCGACAGTTCACATTCGCGGTTGCTGATTGGGGAAGCGCGTTGTTGGCATGTCCACCAGCGAGGCGCGTGGCCACACAGCTCGTGCGAAGCATCGAGGAATAGCGCGCGTCCTTCGAGAGTACGGCGTTGGCCGATGCGTCCATCGGGTTTGCCACGATCGCGCGCATCGCCGTTGCGATCTCGGCGCGTGGCTCGACCTTCGCGGTCTGCGCGAAGAAGCCCTTGGTGATTTCGTTCAGCTCCACCGGGAACTGAAAGTGCGAGACGTTCAACAGTGCGTGCGAAAGTTGGTAGATGGCATTGTCGGGGCGTGGCACGCTCGAATGTCCGCCGGTGTTGGTCGCGGTGAGCGTAAAGTCGACGTACACCTTCTCGGTGGCCTGCACGGAGTGGAAGAGCGGCTTGTCGTCGACGAGCGTACCACCACCGCCTTCGTTGATCGCGTAGGCGGCGTCGATGAGGTCCTTGTGCTGCGTGACGAGGAAGCTCGCGCCGTTGGCGGCGCCGCCTTCTTCATCGGCGGTGAGCGCGAGAATGATGTCACGGTCGGGGACGTACCCCTCGGCCTTCATCCGCAGCAGGTTCGCCACGAAGATCGACGCCATGGCCTTGTCGTCCGAGGTGCCGCGACCGAGGAAGTAACCGTTCTTCTCGTATAGCGTGAACGGATCGCGGGGCCAGTCGCTCCGCTTCGCGGCGACGACGTCGAGATGCGCGAGCAGGAGGATCGGCTTGCGCGCCTGGGCACCGCCGCGGCCGTGAAGACGTACGACGAGGTTCCCCTTGGTCGGCATTCCGTCGGGAATGAGCACGCGGACGTCCGCGGCTGGAAAGCCCGCCGCGCGAAAACGAGCGGCCATGGCTTCGACCGCGGTCGTCACCGAGCCGACCGAGTCGACGGTGTTGGTCTCGACGAGTTGCTTGTAGACCTCGTGCGCGAGCCGTTGGTGGGCGCTGAGCGTCGCTGGACCTGGCGGTGCGGTTTGCGCGTGCGCGATGGCCGCGAATGCAGATACCAGGAGAGCGAGCGCGATGGATTGGCGAGCCGGTCGGGGCATGTGGTCTCGGAGGGATGGCGGTCGGGAAGCTGAAAACATTCTACCTACCGGAAGCAGGTCGCGCGGGCCAGCAGCGCGAAACACAGACATGCGAGGCGCGCTGTTTGCCAGTGTAGATGCTGCGCCAGAGCGGCGTACTGCGGTCCCATCACACCTTACGCGACTCCCCATGAGCCTCATCGATCTCGTGAAGCAGGAGCTTGGCCCGAGCGGTATCCAGAACATCAGTCAGCAGATCGGCGCGGACCCGGCGGCAACGGAGCGCGCCGTCACGTCGGCCTTGCCGATGATGGTGGGCGGTATGGCGAGTACTGCCCAGCAGGCGGGTGGCGAGAACGCCTTGCAGAGCGCGATCGGCGCGCTCGGCGGCGGTGGAGGTGCCGGTGGTGGCGGCGGCATGCTTGGCGGCCTCGGTGGACTGCTCGGTGGCGGTATCCTGGGCAGCATCCTCGGGCAGCATCATTCCACTGTGCAGGACGGCGTGCAGCAGGCGTCCGGACTTGATGCGGGCAAGGTTGGCAAGCTCCTGATACTGCTCGCACCGTTCATCATCCGGGCGCTGGCGAAGCATCAGTCGTCGCGCGCGGCGCAGCAACAGGCCGGAGGGATGGCCGGGAGTCTCCAGAAGGAGGCGCAGGATGCGGCGGCAAATGCCGGGCCGCATGTGGGCGGAATTCTGGGACAGATTCTCGGCGGGTTGGGCGCCTGAAACGCAGAGACCTCCGCAGGCACTCAAGCGCCCTCGCGTGATTGTTACAGCCTGAAAAAATCAAATGTTCGAACGTCGCGCGCGCTCACGGGGATGCCAGAGCGCGCGCGATGGCCGCTTCGGCCAGCGGGGCCATGATGCGATAGCCCGCGTCGGTCGGATGCACACCGTCACTGGCGAGGGTGGGCGGCAGGCCGCCGCGCGAATCGGCCATCGCGGAGTGGTAATCCAGGTAGGTCTCGCCCACGTCGTTGGCGTACTTCTTCAACCACGCGTTAAGCGCAATGATTTTTGGGGCGGGCTCAAGGCCTCGCTTCCACGGGTAGTCGTACACCGGCGTCACCGACGAGAGGACGACATGGATGCGGTGCGCCTTCGCGATCTGCACCATGGACATGAGGTTGTCCTCGATCATCTCCAGCGTGGACGGGCCCGTGTTGCCGGCGATGTCATTGGTGCCGGCGAGAATCACGACCACCTTGGGTTGAAGCGCCACGACATCCTGGCGAAAGCGCACGAGCATCTGCGGGGTGGTCTGGCCACTGATGCCGCGTCCGATGTAGGGTTTCCCCGGGAACATCGCGGGGAAGTGTCGCGCCCATCCGTCCGTGATGGAGTTGCCGTAGAACACGACGCGATTCTCCCCCGCCGCGGGCGGGCGTAGCGCGGCGTTGGCGTTGCGGTAGCGCCGCAATCCCGCCCAGTCGTTGTGCTGTGCGTCCAGCGCGAGGGAGTCGCGGGTGCGCTGTTGCGCGGATGCCGCGGCGGGGACAGCGATCGGCTCGGGTGTCGGAGCCGGTGGCGTGGCGGTGCACGCCAGTGTGCCGACGCATGTGGCGATCGAAAGCTGCAGGAAGTAGTTGATTCGCATTGATGGGTTGGTTGGCAGAACGCGAATCATGTGGACACGGCCGTAGAATGGCGAGTGAGTCTTTCCCATTCTGCAGCCAGTTTTCGCAGCGCCGTACGAAGGAGGGCGCGGATCAGGGCTGCGCCGAACCAGACACAGCAGAAGATCCTCTAAATTGTTCTAGCGCAGCTGGTTATGTGCCGCTCGTTGCGGAATATGTTTACCGACGTCCTTGGAGGGTAGATTCCCCTCCTGTCGTCCGCGACCGCCTCCCCGTCGCCGACGCGTAACGCCGCCAATTCCGCCTCATGCTCTCAGGCAAAGTCATCCAGAACCTGCTCGTCGGATCGAGCGCCTTCATGTTTGCGGCGGCGCATGTCGCACCGCGGCATTCGTCCTCGGGCCCGGTGCTCCGCGCCGCCGTTGCCTTCGTGACACCGCGTACCGCGATGGCCAACCCGGCCGTCACGAGGACGAGGGGCGCAATTGCCGAGGTGACGCGAGCGGCGCTCGACGCATTCGGTGGCCTCGTAAGGCCGCTGAGCCGGCCTGTCGCGCTCGAGGCGGCGTTCAAGAGCTATTTCGCCTACAAGGCCGCGCATCCCGAGAAGGTGCACAAGCCTTACCTCTACTTCGTCGACTACGGACTACCGAGCACCGAAAAGCGCGGATACCTGTTCGACATGTCGACGTTGACGGTCGTGGACGGACCCTTCATGGTGGCGCATGGCCGCGGATCGTCCACGAGCCAGTACGGAATTCCGACCCGATTCTCGAACGCCTCGAACAGCTTTGCCACGTCGCTTGGACTCTACGTCGCGCAGTCGACGTACGACTTCCACGGCCACATGGGACGGCAGGGCTATAGCGCGCTCGGACTTCGGCTGGAGGGCGTGTCGAGTGGGTTCAACGACAATGCCCTTGCACGCCGTGTGGTCGCGCATGGTGCGCCGTACGTGACGCCAACGCGTGCGGGCCGCAGCCAGGGCTGCCCCGCCATGGAGCCCTCGCGTGCAGAGCGGTTGCTGCCAAAGCTCGCCGATGGCGGAATGGTATTTCTCTTTGCGCCCGATACCGATTGGTTGTCTCGGGATCCGTGGCTCGCCGCCGAGAACTAACCCGACCGTTCAATAGCGGCGAGTCGCTGCGTCACCCGGACATAGCAAGAGACTTCGCATAGGCCACCGAATCCGCGCCCGCAAATCGGATCTCGCGTGTTCTCGTATCACCGGCGGCCGAGTAGACTGCGCACATGCTCCCCTATCGCGCTGACGCACTCGTCGTCCTTGGTCGCGGCATCGACCCCGACGGATCGCTGCCCATCCTGGCAAAGCAACGCGTGGCGCGAGCGGCCGAGCTGTTCGCGTGGCAGACAGCGCCGTGGATCATCTTCAGTGGTCGTTGCAGCCTGATGACGGAGACCATTCCCTCCATCACCGAAGCGGCAGCCATGGCAGACTACGCCGTGGAGCTCGGCCTCCCACGCAAGGCGCTGCTGGTCGAAGAGGAGTCCCGCGACACCATCGGCAACGCCTACTTCGTGATGCGCGGTTTCCTGGAGCCGAACGACTGGACGTCGATCCGCGTGATCACGTCCGATTTCCACATCCAGCGCACGGCGTGGATCTTCCAGAAGGTGCTCGGTGTCGGCTACGATATTTCGTTCTCCGCGGCGCCCTCGGAGCTCGACCATTCCACCATCGCGGTGCGCGCGCGTGAAGAGGCCGACATCACCGCGTTCCTGATGGAGTGGCTGGCCACCGTGCCCGACGGAGATCCACTCGCGCTCGCGCGCGTGATCTGGAAGGAGCATCCCGGCTATGCCGCGCATCCGCTCATCTCGAAAGCGGAGATCCAGTCGCGCATCGCCGCGCTGTCACGCGCGCATCGTGGCGACCAGCCCAGGGGACGAGGGCACCGCGATCGCCAGGATCGGATCGCCGAGCTCTAGGCAATCGGGGGCGCACGCGTCTGGCGCGCGCCGATTCTTGCCATGACTCAGACAGGCTTACCTGTCTGGAGACGCGATGATCTGCATCCTGCACGGCTATCTACTCGAAGGCTCGGGAAGCAACCTGTGGACACGCTCCGTGGTGGAGTCGCTCTGCCGGGACGGACACACCGTCCAGCTGGTGTGCCAGGAGCCTCATCCCGAGTTGTACGAGTGCATCGCCGAGGCGTACCGCTACCACGAGGACGGTCGCGTTGAACGCCTGTTCTCGCGAGCGGTGCCCTTCAGGGGACGCTGCATCATGCACAAGCCGCAGCTCGGCGACACGTTGCCGGTTTACGTCTGGGACAAGTACGACGAGTATCCGAACGTCATTCCGATGGTGAACCTGAGCGACGCGCAGATCGAGTCGTACATCGAGAAGAATGCGCGCGTCGTGCGGCGTGTCGTGGAAGAGCGCGGCGTAACAGCCATGCACGCGAATCACGCGGTGCTGATGTCGGTGGTGGCGCAGCGCGTGAGCGAACGCACCGGCGTGCCGTTCGCGGTGATGCCTCATGGTAGCGCGTTGGAGTATGCGGTGAAGCCGGACCCGCGCTTCAACGCGTACGCAACGAGCGCGTTCAACGCGGCGGGCCACGTGTTCGTGCTGGGCGAGGAGATCCGGCAACGTGTCGCGACGATGCTCCCCGACGTCACGGGCCTGGACGACAAGGTGAGTATCCTGCCGCTGGGCGTGCATACCGCGGAGTTCTCCCCGGTGCCGCGCGAACGTCGACGGGAGAAGATGGGACGGTTCTGGAGCGCACTGTCCCCGCTCGCTCGCGGCCGCAAGCCCGCGCAGCACGCCGAGATGCTCGAGCGGGTGCGGTACGCGCACGACACCGATTCACTGCGATTGGCACTGACGAGCATCAAGTACGACATGAAGGCGCCCGATGAAGACGTCGAGGAAAAGCTGCAGCAGATCGACTGGGAGCATGATGCCGTGCTCCTCTACGTCGGCCGGCTGATCTCCGCGAAGGGCGTGCAGTCGGGACTCGCGGCACTGCCATTGATCCTCGCCGAAGACCCCGGGGTGCGTCTCATCCTCGTGGGACATGGTCCGTTGCGCGAAGTGATGGAAGCGTTCGTGTGGGCGCTCGAGCGCGGCGATCGCGCGCTCATCGAGCGCATCGTCGACTGCGGCCGGCTCCTCGAGGGCGATCCCGACGGCGCGGGCGGCAGCCACGCACTCGGCAAGGTCCAGGGTTTCTTGCGCGACCTCGATGCACGCGGAGAGCTGGACGCGTACTACGACACCGCGCGACAGCACGTGCGCACCGATCGCGTGATCTTCACCGGATACCTCACGCACAACGAGCTCAAACATCTCTTCCCTTGCTGCGACGCGGGAATCTTTCCGTCGATCGTCAAGGAGGCTGGCCCGCTCGTGTTCCTCGAGTCGCTCGCGTCCGGCTGCTTCCCGCTCGGCACCTACTTCGGCGGGATGAAGGCGAGTATCGACTCCATCGCCGGGCTCTTCCCGCCAGACATTGCCGCAGCGATGAAGCTGAATCCGCTCGACACCGTGGCGGACATCGTGAAGAATGTGTCGACCGCGCTGCGCTTCGGCGTACGATACAAGGACGTGCTGGGCAGGACGGCGCAGGAACGCTACGACTGGACCAGCGTGGGCCGCCTGCTCCTCGACGAGCTCGCGACGCTCGGCGACGCGCGCGGTGCGGCTACGGGAACGCGCGGGTGAATGCCTCGCGCGCCGCGTGAAGCGACGCACGCCTCGGGTCGTCCTGATGGAGGGCCAGCGTCTCACCAGGTGCCCTCGGCGCACTGACCCTGCGCAGTAGCTCGGCGAACGGGTAGCGTGCCACCGCGAGTGAGTAATGGAAAGACCCCTCTTCGAGACGTGCGCCGGAGAACCACACGCGCACCGCATCCGAGTTCGCGAAGTAGCGGAAGGTCGACCGATAGACCAGGTCACGGAGTTGCGGCATTGATCCGCGCTCGAGCAGTGGAAACGGTGACACGTTCCATTGCGTGCCGTCGGCGCTGCGGGCAAAGTAGATCGACGTGAGGCTGCAGTTGCCCGCATCGGGATATGCCGCGATGAGCGCCCAGTACTCCCGGCGTGCGGAGATGTATTGCACGTCCCAATGCCATGGCACATACCCGGGGATCGTGAGCGCGACCGGCTCGGGCGCGCCCCAGCTCATGCCGTCGGGTGAGCGTCGCTGCGTGAGCGTGAGCGCATTTGCGTGTGCGCGACATCCGCCGTCGGTGGCATTCACCGCCCAGAGCCGCCACGAGCCGTTCGCCTCACGGACGACCGCGGGTGAGATGAGCGCGTACCGCTTGTCCTGAATCACGAGGGTCGGCGGGCTCCAGTCGCTGCCGGTGGCGCTGGTGCGAACAAAAATCTGGTCGGCTTCGAGCGTGGTCTGCCGGTAGTAGAGACGAATGCGATCATGTTCCCGATCGTACGCCAGGTCCGGGTCGGAGAGGTACGCGTTGGTGACCGGACGCGCGAGCGGATTTACCGCACCCGGCAGTTCATGCCAATCCGTGGCCGAATCTCCGGCGAATGCTGATGGGTTCTCGAAGTTCGAGTTGCCCAGTGGATAGGGCGTCGCCGCGAACCAGTAGCGATGGCCTTGCCATTTGTGAGGAAAGACGAGCGCGTCCGGGTGCACCATCTCGCCGCTGCCGTCATACGTATCGACGCTCAGCCGCGCCGGCTCGAGCAGGATCTGGGGCGTGAGGTCAGCCTCGTCGGCTTCAATGACCTCGGGCACGAGGGGGTCCGTCGGCGTGACCTCGTCGGGGGAGGCACATGCGATCGCCACGAAGGCGAGCAACGTCATCAGAGCTGGCATCTTCGCCATGCTGAGCTTGACCTTTTTGTGAGGGCGCGGCCGGACCACGCGAGTCTACTGGAAGGACCGCCATAGTACCGCGCTGCCCTCGTTCGCGAAAGCGCCGGCTCTCCGCCCGAGTCGAGGGTCCGAGCGATTTGCCTCCTGACTGAAATGACATACCACGTCGTGACAGGTGCGCCTATCGGAAAGGTCCGCGTCCCAACCGGCGGCTGTCGAAGGTCTGGTCGCGCGAGTAGCTCTGCGTCACGGTCTTCATCGCTGGCTTGACGTCGCCACGCAGGAACATCAGCGCGCCGGTCGCCATCTCCGTCATGCGCACCGGATCGAGCGAGATGTCGAATGGATCGCCGACATAGGATTGCCACGCAGCGTCGCGCGTCGGCCCGAAGGTGTAAAGAATGATCGCGTCCCAGTCCTGCAGCGCGCCATATGCCGCGAGGATGGGAATGCCCTCACTCGCCCAGTCGTTGGGGAAAGGGTGATTGAACTCGCTCACCGTGTACGGCTTGCCAGCGACCGCCGTGCGCGAAAGCTGAACGACAGTGGAGTGCAGCGGATCGTTCACCATCGGTGTGTTCACCGGCGGCGGCGACCCCGGATGCTCCCAGTAGACGTGACCGTCCATGATGTCGAGCTTGCTCAGCGAGGCACGCATCGGATAGCTCGCGCCGGAATGACCGTGATCGGCTGTGCCGGTGATCGGCGCCTTTACGCGAAGCGAATCCCTGAGGAAGCTCGCCATGCCGACATAGAAGTTCGACTCGATGTCGCTGATGAACGACATCTCGGCCGCGTACCGCTCCGGGGGCGCCTTACCAACCTCGATGCCGCGCTTCTTCAACTCGGCCACGAGGAAATCGAGACGATCGAGCTGCTGCGGATCGAAGCGCCTGCTGTCCGTCGTTCCCGCAGCGATGATTCCGCGTGGCGCGTCGAGGTCAAGGAAGTGGAGGCGAACGCAGTTCACACCATAGCGCGCCAGCGTCCTCGCCCACATCGGCGTGTCTGCCTACGCGAGAACGACGATCAGGCAGCGAGCTCGCATGGTTGCGCTGGGGCGACTTGGGTGCAGAAGAGGATAGAACGACAGGACGCGCGAGGATAGGAGGTCCTATCGTCCCTGCTGTGGCGGTTTCCACGCGCCGCGCGCAACGGCGGGCACGAACGCATCCAGCCCCGGCGGCGGAAAGTCGAGCGTACGGCCTTCCTCTGCGCTCTGGTACGTCGCCATGAGCACCTGCATCACCTCGAGCCCGTCGTCGAGCGTGAGGAGCGGAGCTTCCTTCCCGAGAAAGCATCGCACGAAATGGCGGTCTTCCGCCTCGTAGCCGTACGTCACCGCCTCGCTCGTGACGACAGGCATGAGTCCTGTTTCGGCGTTCTGCTTCTCGACCAGATCCTCGCCCGCACTGCCTTTGACTTCGCGACTGAAGAAGAGCTTGAGTCCCGAGTCGAGGGAGTTCCACGCCATCGAGTACTCGGGGCCGAGCAGCTCCGCGGACAACCGCAATCCCGCGCCGACAAAGCTCCATGACGTAGAGACTTCGCCGAGCACGGTGAATCCATCGCTCGTCTCGAACTCGATGGTCGCGCTGGCGAAATCCTCACTCGGAGTTTTCAGGTAATCGGTGCCGGGCTGCGTCTTCGCGAGTTGCCGAGCGTACTCGGGGCGGCTCCACTTGAGCGAAGCGATGTGACCCGTGACGCGGACGGGACGCACCGTCGCCAACGGATCGCCGGGCTTCGTGAGGAGGTGGCGGACAACGAGCGCCGAGTGGCACATCATGTCGTTCAACACGCCGCCACCCTGGAGTTCGCCTTTCCAGAACCACGGCGTATGCGGGCCGCTGTGCTCCTCGGCCGCGCGTGCGAGGTAGGGGCGGCCCGTGGTAGCAGCGCCTCGCGCCCAGAGCAGCGCGCGACCCGCGTCGATGGCCGGAGCAAAGACCTGGTCTTCGAGGTAACCGTGCAGGAGGCCGGCGCTCTTGACCAGCCGGACGACTTCCTTCGCCTCCGCCACATTGCGCGCGAGCGGTTTCTCGCACGCGATGCCCACGAGCGAGCCGCGCCCACTGACGATGGCATCCGCGATCTCCTGAACGTTCTCGATGCGCGCGTGGTTCGGACCGGTGAGCCAGAGTGCGTCGATCTCGGGATCGGCGACCATGTCTCCGATCGATGCGAAGGCGCGCGCCGGTCCGACGTCAAGCTCGTTCGCGTAGCGCGCCGCCGCGGCAGCATTCGCGGCGTTGGGACTCCACACGCCGATGACGTCTGCGTCTCGAACGCCTTTCCATCCGAGCATGTGGAACCGGGCGTTGAATCCGCTGCCGATGAATCCGACGCCGAGACGTTTCTTGGTCACGAGAGATGGGGACAGGGTGCTGAGCGGCGGGGAGACTCAACAGTGATGCAGAGGGGCGTCGGTCGGAAGGACCCGCGCACGCACTTCGAAATGGCAACGGCACACATCTGGCTGTTCTTCGACAGCGGCCGCTACGGCCCGTGTCATTTCACTCGCGGTGAGGTGTACAGGATGTCTGCTCACGCGCTCGCTTACCCGATTCTGTTGGCGCTGTTCGCCGCTGTGCTCTACGACGTGTACAACGGCGTTCGCGTCCGTTAGGGCGGTAGCGTTCGGCTTGGCGACCGCGCTCGTCAGGTCGCTGCGCGTTGGGGATTGAACCACGAATCGGGAAGCAGCGGTCCAGCGTCGCGCGCTGGTTCGTTCTGTCATTGAGGCGGCGCGGCACTCGCGGAGGACGGTACGTCCGAGAGATGCTCCTGCACGATGACCCACTTGCCATCGCGGCGCTGGAACACGGCGGTCCACGCGCCCGCGATGACGTGCGGCTCGCCGCGCGGGGTGAGGTGCGCGACCTGATAGCTCGTGGTGAGCACTGCCGCGTCGGGTG
Source organism: Gemmatimonadota bacterium (assembly GCA_030852985.1). Taxonomy (GTDB): domain Bacteria; phylum Gemmatimonadota; class Gemmatimonadetes; order Gemmatimonadales; family Gemmatimonadaceae; genus AG11. Next base: position 16,079 of record JALYVY010000029.1, read on the forward strand.
CCAGGACATCCACATGCATGGCGCCCCACGTCCATTTGGGATCGCGCATGTTCCGCCCCACGTTTTCCCAGAATGCGCGGATTCCGGCCTCGAGCGTGTCGCGCGACGTCGATATCTGTCCGCCGCTGGCAGAGAGCACGGGTCCCGAGCGTGGGTAGAGGCTCATGAGCCGTGCGACTGGGTCGCCGGGTGCGCTCAGGTCATACGCGTGGGTGATGAGCCCGCGCAGCGTGTCTGCGATTGCGTCGCGCTGCGCCGGTGACACCGGCGCGTGATCCTGCGTTGCGCACGCGAACAAGCCGAGGATGCATGCGCCCCCCAGTGCGGCGTGGCGCGCGCGTCGTAGCAGTCTGGTCATTGTCGCTCCGTCCGTTCTGAATGGGCAAAGGGTGCGGCGGTGCGAACGTCAGCAACAAGGTGTCCAAAACTGGATACATTGCGCAGGCCGTGACCGCAACTCCATTCTTCGGTACACCAATTCCCCCCACCGTGCGTTGGTGTCCATTCGATCGCTTCTCGTCGGCACTCCCAAAGGGGACAGTCATGCGCACCCATTACGTCGTCATCTCGCTCTCGCTCGCGGCCGCCTTCACTGCATGCAGCAAGCAGGATGCACCAACCGCGGCAGTTGCCAAGCCCGCACATCCGGCGCCGTCGGTCGATCTCGCCACCGCGCCCCGACCGTATGAGCGCATGCATTTCGTCTCCGACATCGAACAGACGAAGAGCAATGTGCAGGCGCGGTCGCCCGAACATGCGCGTCATGCAAATCACGCCTCGGCGAATCATGATGCGCTGAGTGCCACCCGCGTTGCACTCAGCGCACTCACGACCACTGTGCCGGTGCCGATGGCCATTGCCTCGTCGGCTGCTCCCGCGCCGTCGATTGCCATTGCTGCAACACACGCCGCACCTCCGATTGCAACGCCCGCCGCCGCGGAGTCCGAAATGATTGCCGGTCACAGTCACGGCGGTGGACTCGGCGGCCTGGTTGGCAGTGTCATGATCCGTGGCGGCGTGGGGCCGAACGGAAAATGCGATCCGCGCAGTGACGCGCAGGCGGCCGGCATGCTGGCTGGGCGCCCGAACTCCGCCATGCCCATGATGCCGAGCAGTTCGGTGTTCGGGCGACGGTAGGCTGCGTTCTCGCCATCAAGAGGGGCGCACCGGCAACGGTGCGCCCTTCGTGCGTTCAGCCATGACGCGCGCGAACGATTACGCCCGGCAGTACTCGCGACGGCGGCGCTTAGGGTTGTCGTCGAAAACCAGCGACCTCAGCATTTTTGCATGAGTGCAAGAAGGCTCCCAGCGCTCCCGGCACCATCCTCGCTTATATATGCTCGGAGTCCAATCGAACCTCGCACCCACTCGCCGCGCCTGTGAACACTGCCATGTCCTTGACCAGACTACCGACCGCTTCGGTCCTCCTCCTCGCCGCTTTTGGTGCATGCGCGGGCGACGCGCCTCGCTCGACCAATAATGCCGCCACTGCCGTCGGCTCCACGCGCGACACGACGAGTGCCGGGGGAAATGTCACAGCAGCCGGTCAGCCCGCGCCGCTCCCAGACGCCGCGGCACCCGCCGCGGCCGGCGCGTCTTCGTCCAGCACAGCCGCCGTCGCCGATACGCCGGTCGACACCACCACGCCGCACCTCATTCCCGGCCGAAGCAAGATGGACGCGACGAGCTTCGCCGCGACCGTTCGCGCCGGTGTGCGCGCCGCGGCCAAGTGGCCCGCCGGACCTGCACTCATTGCGGGTGCGCTCCTGCCGGCCAATCGAATCGTCGCGTACTACGGCAACCCGCACTCAAAGAAGATGGGCGTCCTCGGTGAATATCCTGAAGAGCAGATGCTCGGCATGCTCGACAAGACCGTCGCCGCATGGAAGGCCGCGGATCCCAGGACGCCGGTCATTCCGGCAATCCATCTCGTTACCGTGGTCGCGCAGGGAGCGCCGGGCCCGGACGGCATGTGGCGCCGTCGCGAGGATCCGTCGATGATCGAGAAGACCTACCAGTGGGCGAAGGCGCGGCACGGCCTGCTCATCCTCGACATTCAGGCATCGCACAGCACGCTGCAGCAGGAATTACCGCGTCTCCTTCCCTATCTCGCGCGACCCGACGTGCACCTTGGCGTCGATCCCGAGTTCTACATGCATTACGATCGTGAAGGGCTGCGCCCAAGCTCGAAGATCGGCACCATGATGGCCGCCGACGTCAACTACGTCATCAAGACACTCGACAGCCTCGTCGCAGCCAACAAGCTGCCGCCCAAGATTCTCGTCGTGCACCGCTTCACGTCGAAGATGGTGCCGGATGCGGAGAACATTCGACCGACGTCGCGCGTGCAGGTGGTGATGGACATGGACGGGTGGGGACCGCCCTGGCTCAAGTTCGACTCCTACCGCGACTACATCGTGAATCACCCGGTGGAGTTCACGGGGTTCAAGATCTTCTACCACAACGACACCAAGAAGGGCGACGCGCTCCTCACGCCCGGCGAAGTGC
>JALYVY010000029.1:18596-29024 GCA_030852985.1 Gemmatimonadota bacterium
TTGAGCTATATCCAGTATCAGTAGCCCGTCGCGCGAAATGAAAGGGCACCTCGACATGATCGGGGTGCCCTTTTGCCGAGCATGTCGGCGAGTGCCGAGGAAGATGGCTCGCACTTGAATCATGATAGCATATAGGCTATCATTTGCCATGAGTTCAAGATCACTCACAGCGGCGATTCGTGACGTGCGCGCACTCACCGGCCAAACCCAGCGGGAATTGGCGGAGGCCGCGGGGACGTCGCAATCGGTCGTCGGCCGAATCGAGTCGGGAGTGGTTTCGCCTACCGTGCAGACACTCGAGCATCTCGTCGCAGCGGCCGGATTCGAACTGCGGACACACCTCGTTCCAAAGCGCCGAAGGGATCCCGTCGTCGAGGCGTACAAGCGCGATGTCGACCGCACGTTGCTGCGCGCGAACCTCCGCCGCTCGGTCGAGGAACGCCTGCGGATGCACGACGGACTGCGCGAACAGGGCGCGGCGCTGCAAAAGGGAATGGCCGCCACGCGGCGACGAAGCAAGTCGTGATTCCCCTCGAACGGTTTCTCACCGCCCTGCACGGGGGCGGCGTGGAATTCGTGATTATCGGCGGAGTCGCCGCGCAGGCACATGGGTCGGCGCGTGTCACACAGGATCTCGATGTCTGCTACAACCGCACCGACGACAACCTGCGTCGGTTGGTACGAGCGTTATCTCCCTACGGTCCGTACCTGCGTGGCGCACCCCCAGGCCTTCCCTTCTCGTTCTCGGTAGCCACCATCCGCGCGGGCCTCAACTTTACGCTGACGACCGAAATTGGAGATATCGATCTCCTCGGTGAGGTGACGGGTGGTGGAGGTTATGACCAGATGGCCGCGCACAGCGTGGAGGTCGACGCATTCGGGTTCACCACCCGCGTCATCTCACTACCATGGCTCATCCACGTGAAGCGGGCGGCTGGCCGGCCGAAAGACCTCGAGGTGATCGCTGAGCTCGAGGCACTGGAAGAGGAGATCGAGCGAGGCTAGCATTTTACACCATTGCATGCTCACCGTGTTTCCCCACTGCGTGTTACCATGACCCACAGTCGTTTCGGTACACCGCGCCTTTGCGCGCTTCTTTCGTTGATCTGCGTGTTCGTCGCGTGCCACGCACCTTCGAGTACTGCGCCCGGCCCGCTTCCCCTTCAACGGCAGCCCGCACTCGCGTCGCTCGGCGCACATACCGTGGTGCCTGCGCCGAGCAGCGTGAGCTCAGGAATTGGTGCGCCATTCGCGCTGAGTGCGACGAGTACCATCGTCGTTCCAGTCGGCAACGGTGATGCGGCACGTGTCGGAGAAGCGCTCGGCGCGCTGATGCGTCCGTCGACCGGATTTCCCCTGCCGGTCAACACCGCCGACGGCGCAGTCCCCCGCGGCGCCATCGCACTGCGTCTCGGCGGCGCGGCGGATCTTGGACAGGAAGGGTACGAGCTGACGATCGCCGCCGATTCCATCCGGATCGTCGCGGCGGCACCCGCTGGCTTGTTTCACGGCGTACAGACGCTGCGGCAGTTGTTGCCGCTCAGCGTGGAAGCCGAGTACCGCCTCGGTCGCATGGCGGGTGGATGGACCGTTCCTCCCGGAACCATCGTCGATCGTCCGCGCTTCGCGTGGCGGGGCGCGATGCTCGACGTCGCCCGGCATTTCTTCACTGTCAGGGAAGTCGAGCAGTACATCGACCTGCTCGCCATGTACAAGATGAACACCCTGCATCTGCATCTTGCTGACGATCAGGGTTGGCGCATCCAGATCGACAGCTGGCCGCGTCTTACGTCGTTCGGTAGCAGCACGCAGGTGGGTGGAGGAACTGGCGGTTTCTATACCAAGGACGACTACGCTGCGATCGTGCGGTATGCGCAGGATCGTTTCATCACCGTCGTACCCGAGATCGACATGCCCAGTCACACGAATGCGGCCATCGCGGCCTACCCACAGCTCGGGTGCAGCAAGCCGACGCCGGGCATCTACGGTGGCACGCAACCGCCGGGCCTTTACACGGGAACGGAGGTGGGCTTCAGCGCCTTCTGCACCGACAGCGAAGCCACCTATCGCTTCGTCGACGACGTCATCCGTGAGCTCGCCGCCATGACGCCAGGTGCCTACCTGCACATTGGCGGCGATGAGGCGCATTCCACTACGCACGACCAGTACGTGCGCTTCGTTCAGCGCGTGCAGGACATCGTCTACAAGCACGGCAAGACGATGGTCGGGTGGGAGGAGATCGCCGCCGCGCGCATCCGTCCCACGACGATCGCGCAACAGTGGAAGAGTGACAGCGCCCTTGCCACGGTGAGCCAGGGTGCGAAGCTCATCATGTCGCCGGCCACGAAGGCCTACCTCGACATGAAGTACACAGCGGGCACGGAGCTCGGCCTCGAGTGGGCGGCACGTGTGGAGCTTCGCACCGCTTACGACTGGGATCCGATCACCTACCTGAAGGGCGTGGAGGAAGGCTCCGTCGCCGGCGTCGAGGCGGCGCTCTGGGCCGAGACAGTACAGAACATCACGGGCGCGGAGTACCTCGTGATGCCGCGTCTTCCAGCGCTTGCGGAGGTTGGCTGGAGCGCGGCGGGTGTACGCGATTGGGAAGGCTTCCGCAGGCGCATCGCCGCACATGCGGCGCGGTGGCGGCTCCTTGGGGTGAATTACTATCCGTCGCCGCAGGTGGAGTGGGCGCCGTGATTTCCGTGCGCGCCTGATTGCGGCGGTGCACGATGTCGATTCGCGCGTCTCGCATTCGTCGTGATGGTACAGGGCGTTCCTGGTGCCCTATCAACGCCAATCATTCCGGAGACGATCACCATGAAATACATGCTCTTCATCAAGCACACCGAAGACTACCGGGCGCAGATGCCGCCTCGGGGTCTCATGGACGCGATGGACACCTTCGTCGGCATCGGGCTTTCGAGCGGGGCCCTCGTGGACACTGCGGGCCTCAAGGCCACATCACAGGCAAAGAAGGTCCGCCTTCAGGGAGGCCGGCTGAGCGTGATCGACGGGCCCTTCACCGAGTCGAAGGAGGTTATTGGCGGCTACGCCCTCATCGACGTGAAGTCCGACCAGATGGCGCTCGACCTCGCGACCGAGTTCATGGAGCTGCACCGCGTGCACTGGCCGGAGTTCAACGGCGAGTGCGAGATGCGCCCGCTCGAGGACTTCGATGCGCCTCCCGGCTCTGCGTAATCACGCCGGGAGTTGCTTTTCCAGCCCGGGCAAGGGCGACGCACACCTTCCGCATTGATGCCTCGGCGCATGAGGAACATGCGCATCGCGTGGGATGATGTCTTACGGCGTGTCGAGGCTGAGGCCGAAGGGCACGAACCGCTCAAAGTCCTGGCGATTATTGGTGGCGAGGAATGCCCCTGCCCGTATGGCGACCGCCGCGATCATGCAATCCACCGTCGAGCTCCGCCGTCGGCCACCAAAGTCGAACAGACCGGCGGCCGTGATTGCATCGAGTGCGTCGAAGGCAATCGGTTTACCGGTGAGCAACGCCGCGGCGTTGATCGCCTCCTCGGAGACCGGGCCGCACTGGAATTCGGTCCAGGCCACTGCGGATACGTGAATCTGATATCGCGATGCGAGCCACCGGCTCGTTTTTCGCGCCTCCATCGTACCGCGCGAGACAGCCAGAATGAGGAAGTTCGTGTCGAAGTGAATTGCCGGCACGCCCTAGCGACGACGGAGGCTCGGCCACCCGTGGCGCTCTTCCCTTACCTGGCGCGCCCACTCCTCGGCCGCCTCTTTCGAGATATTCATCGACTTCTGCAACGCACGGAAAGCATCCTGCTTCCCTCGCGCGTCGTCTTCGGTGAGGAGTGCATCGCTCTGCACGTCGCAGCTCCGGATCGCGCGGCGAAGCGCCTCCGACTTGGACGTATCCCAGATCTCCGCGAGCTTTTCCAGCCGGCGGACGGTGTCTGCGTCTAGCGAATACGTCGCTTTTATCCTCGGTGTGGCCATACCATACAAAGTATGGTTGACTTGCGTGAGTGTCAATCCAGCAAAATCTTGCGTTGCTCACGCACTTCGCCACGATCGTCCCGCCACGGCGCACCCCTGGAAATGAAGAGAGCCTCGGCAGGCTGCTGTGCCTATGTCGCGCTGGGCTACTGCCACCGGCACGGATCGGAAGAAGTGCTAGGGACCCTTCCGGCCAGCCTCACATTTCCCACTCGCTTCACCGCATCGGTCGCTATTGCCGACCGGCGTCAACGGCTCCAAGGCTCCTGACGACGATGACTCTCGATGGCTCGTGTGTCTGTGGAAGAGACTACGTGAGGGGGGACCCAGGAGACGAGGCACGGCACGCCGTGCTGCATGACGAATACGCCAACGGGAAGCCGATGCCGCCGTCGGTCGTAGACCTGCCGACGGCAGGTGTCGTTGCCGCGTTGAACTACCGGCTGATCTGGAGCGACTCAAGCGTACCGCAACCCATTCGGTGGCAGGCCGCTCAGGTGGCTTACCTCGAGTGCTGCGAGCTGCGACGGCCCGTCTGCTATGACGGCTCGGAGACATCGGAGCGTCCGCGGTTGCTCGTCGCACTCGACGGCCCCCGTGCCGTCGGCTTCGTCATGGTGGCTGAGAGCGAAGTGTGCTGGCGCCTTGGTTGGCGAACGGATGAAGCGGAAGCGATCACTCGAGAGCGATTCCCAACGACTAACCCCGGGATCGGTCGCGTCTGGATAGCTGGCGCATATCGGGGTCGCGGCCTCGGTACCGCAATGATTGCACATGTCGCTTCACGCATGGGCGTAGCCGCTTGCGATTTCATTTGGACAATCCCCCTCACGCCAGGTGGCAAGCGTCTCGTCCGTGCATTGTGCCCAGATGCCTGGCTTGCCGATGGCGCGTGGGAGGACTTGTTGACGACTCTTGGTGAAGGGGATGAGGAGGCGTGAGCCTCAACGAGAATCGCATTTCAGTAGGGATGCTTAGTCACCACAGGGCATGATGCCGCGACTCTATTCAGTGCTGGATACCAACATCTATCGCCGACTTGGTGCTGAGGAGTTCGCCTCATTGCGCGCTCTGGAGCGATCACGATCCGTTCGCGCGGTCGCTAGCCCCTGGGTAGCGCTTGAGCTCCTAAAGCATCTCGGCGAGCCGGACTCAGACGATTTCGCTCCGGCGCGTCACGCGCTGAAGCGCCTAGTGGAGCACTGCCGTACCTACGACGGATCTAACTACGTGCTCTCGTTTCTCGCGAGCCCCGAGAGCCAAATCGCCTATACTATGATGCAGCGACCACAGACCGCTTGGTCGCCAGTTACTCAAATCGTTGGCTTCGTTGAGGCAGCGGCTGATGGCGATGATGCGAATCTCGCCTTGAACCGGGAGGGCTTTCAGGAAATCGCTGTAGAGGTAGCGCGCATTGAACAGAGTTTCGTAGCCAATTTCTGGACTAACGTGGTCCGCCATTCGATTCCGAAGGCGACGGAGTGGACAGCGATCGTAAGCACCCCGGCTGTGAGGGATGCCGTCCTTGCTGAACTACGGTCTCCGGTCACGATCACGGCGGCCGCGGAAAGCATCGTGCGTTTGGCTGAAGAGCTCGAAGGTTCTGTTGTTGACTCAACGCGTGAGCGCATCGTTCAGACCGTGGCCGCGAGGTGCGAACACGCACTACGCTTTCAAGCGGAAATGATTCGGCGTCTGGCCGAGCAAGGCGGCGACTTGAGCAAGCGTCGCCGCGGCAACGTCGTCTTCGACATCTATCTCGCCTCGTCGGCTCTCATGTTTGCAGCACTAGATCAGCTGCCAATGTGGGTTGTTACCAACGATGCGCTCATCAGCCACGCGGCCGACGAGGCAGGCGTCGCCGAGTTGGTGGTGACGCTGGATGAGTACCGTGACATCCTTACAGGCGGCAATCCAGACGCATCGGCCATGGCGCACACGCTGTAGGCCAGGATTGTCCAGGCGCAGCATCCTTCCAGCGGTCTAAACGATCTCTTGCGTATTTCGGCGAAGTCGATCACTCATTTCGGACCAAAGCATCAGGCGTTTCGGTCCAAGGCGATCACGCGTTTCGCTCCAAAGCGATCAGTCGATGAGCTGGACCACGGGATCGGTTAATGGGCCTGGGTCGCGGTGGGCGTGAGTCGGCGGAGTGAGCCGCCGGTGAGGGTGATCCGGTGCGCGTGGTGCACCAGCCGGTCGAGGATGGCGTCCCCGAAGGTGGCGTCGCCGATCATCTCGTGCCAGTGCTCAATGGGCAATTGGCTGGTCACGAGCGTCGCGCGGCGTCCCGCGCGATCCTCGACGAGCTCGAGGAGATCGCGCCGCTCCCGGTCACCGAGGGGCGCGAGTCCCCAGTCGTCGAGGATGAGGAGGTCGGTTTTGGCGAGCGTCTGCATCAGCTTCCCGTAGGAGCCGTCGGCGCGCGCGTGGACGAGTTCCTCACTTAAGAGGCGCGGCAGTCGCACATAGCGCGCCGAGTGGCCTTGCCGACACGCATTCTGGCCTAAGGCGCAGGCGAGCCAGGTCTTGCCCGTTCCAGTTGGACCGATGATGAACAGCGTCTGGTGCTGGCGGATCCATTCGCCGCCGGCGAGCTGCAGAAAGGGCCCACGCTTGGTGCGGAAGTTCACGTCCTCCACACACGCGGCGTGCCGAAAACGGGCGAGTTGCAGGAGGCGCGTGAGGCGGCGGTCGTGGCGCGTGCCGTGCTCGCATTCGAGCAGGAGGGCGAGCCGCTCCTCGAAGGTGAGTGCGGCAAGATCGGGGAGGCCGCGCTGTTCCTCGAGTGCGGTGGCCATGCCGGTGAGTTTGAGCGTGCGCAGCAGGGTCAGCGTTTGTTCGATCAGCATGCGGGACTCCGAACAGGGTGAGGACAGCGGACGCGTCGTCGTCTGCGACACACGTCTGGTAGTAGGCCGGGCCGCGCACGTGGGCGTGCGTGGCCGGGAGATGCAGCGTGGGTGGGGCCGCCTCGAGTGGCAGGGCATCGAGCCCCGTGGCGAGGATCGACCGGACGGCGCGATAGCTCACCGCGCCCGAGATTCGCGCGCGGACACACGCGGCCTCGAGCCGCGGCCGGTCGTAGCGACGCGCGAGGGACAGGAGCCCGAGACAGGCGCGATAGCCCTGCTCCGGATGCGTCTGCCGCGCGAGGATCGCCTCGACCACGCGGCCCGTCGCCTCGCCGACGCTCGCGCCCCATGCGAGCAGGCGCGACGGAGTCCAGTCGACGTGCCGCTGATGCGCCTTCGGCCGATGCGTGGGCTCCGTGGTGTACCGGCCTGTCACAACACAGCGCGCTGCCCTGGTGCAGCACCTCCAGCATGGTCGTGGTGAGCCGGATGGTGACCTCTGGCCCGACCAGCCGGTACGGTACGCTGTACAGATGGCCCTCGGCGGAGATGTGATAGTCGATATTCACCTTCGCCGTCTTCCACTCGGCCAGATCGTAGCGCTCCACCGGCAGTGGGCGAAGCGACGCGCGCTCCGTCGCCTCGAACACGGTGCGCCGGCTCCCGGCGAGTTTCTGAAAGGGCCGGTCGTTCACCCGCTCCCGTCCGAAAGCGAGGGCGTGATTGAGTTCGGCCAGCGAGTGAAACACGTCGTGCCGGAGTGGGGCGAGAATCTCCCGTTCAACGATCTGCACCGCCGTCTCGACCTTGGCCTTATCGCGCGGATGATACGCGCGCGCTGGGAGGATCGCCGTCCCGTAATGCGTGGCAAAGTCCTGATACGTCGGGTGCAGCGTGGGCTCGTAGTAGCACGGCGAGCGCACCGCGCTCTTGAGATTGTCCGGGACGATCAGCGCCGGCACGCCGCCCACGTACTCGAGTATTCGCCCGTGGGCCCCAATCCAATCGGGGAGCGTCTGCGTCCACGTCGCCTCGGCGTAGAGCAGGTGACTCGCGCCGAGCGCGCCGACGAAGATCTGCGCCGCGGTGATCTCGCCCGTGCGCGGACGCACGATGGGCATCGTCGGGCCCGCATAATCCACGAAGAGCCGCTCGCCCGCGACGTGCACTTGCCGGAGCACGGGCTCGAGCGTCCCCGCCCACGCGTGATACAAGCGGCAGAACTGCGTGTACTGATAGCAGCGCGCCGGTTCGACGGCCGTGACTTGGTACTCGGTCCAAAGCAGCTGCAGCGTGACGCCCTTCCGCTTGAGCTCCTGATGCACCGTCGCCCAGTCGGGCACCGGCCGCACCGAGGACGACGGCATCGCGCCACGCGTGAAGAGGCGCGCTTCGAGGGCTGCCTCGTCGACGTCCGTCGCGAGCGGCTAGGAGAGCCCACTCGCCCGAAAGCGCACCACGTACTCATGCACGGTGCTTTGGAAGAGCGCGAGGATCGTCGCGATCTCGCGCTGGCTCCGGTCCTGATCAAACGTGAGGCGTAGCGCCTCCAACACCTTCCGCATGGAATCCTCTCAGCAGGCACAGCCTCGCTCCGGGTAGACGTCCGGAGGAGTTAGCGCCTGCGGTGGGGATCCTGCTGCCTCAGCTCACGTCGCCATCGCCATCAGTCGATCTGACTGATCGGCTTCGAGCGAAATGGGTGATCGCGTTCGAGCGAAACGAGTGATCGGCTTGAACCGAAATGAGTGATTGGCTTCGAGCGAAACGGGTGATCGGATTCGAGCGAAATACGCACCTACCGCGAGAAGGCCCCGGCGTGCCAAGGCCTCTTCCCGTGCCGATTTTACGATAGAGCGCGCGGATGCCGGGAGGGACTGCGCCTCGTGGCGCGTGAACGCCGCTCCCGCTCCCGCGGTACTGCCTGAATAGCCTATAAACCATGGTACAGGATAGTCTATATACTGTCTGACACTAAGTACTAGACATGGCCGGCCAGAATAGTCTATAGTACATATGTCAGGATAGTCTATAAACCATCTGCCGGTCATCCATGGCTGCCCCTAGCACACCCGCGCAGCGCCGCCTCGCGGACGCGCTCCGTAGCCTCAAGGCGCTCCAAGGGCGGGGACAGGTCGTCATCCGGTCGGAGGACCTGGGGCGCCGGGAGCGCGAGGCGCTCATCGAGGCAGGCTTCCTCCACGTCGTGGTGAAGGGCTGGTATCTCGTCTCCCGGCCCGAGGACGCTCCCGGCGATACGACCCCGTGGTTCGCTGCCATGCGCGACTTCGTCACCGGGTACTGCAACGCCCGCTTCAGCGACGCGTGGCACGTCGCGCCTGCGTACTCGATTCTCGTGCACGCCGGGGCAACGGTGCTCCCGAATCAGGTAATCGTCCACACCCCGGACGGGGGGAACAAGCCCCTTCGTCTTCCGGGAGACTGCTCCCTGCTGCCCTACAAGGCCGAGCTCCCGCCGAACGATCAGGTTGAGGTGCGCGGCGGCCTTCGCGTGCTGACGCTCCCGGTCGCACTCACCCGGGTCTCCGAGCATTTCTTTCAGACCTTTCCTGCCGACGCGCAGATCGCGCTCGCCGGACTTCCGGACGCCTCCGACTTGAACCGCGAGCTTCTCGCGGGAAATCGGAGTGTCGTCGCCGGCCGCCTCGCCGGCGCACTCCGCGCCATCGGACGCGCAGGGCTTGCGGACGACGTCCTCGGCACCATGCGCGCGGCCGGGTACACTGTGCAGGAATCCAACCCCTTCGACGTCGATCCCCCAGTGATTACGGTGACCCGCGTGGCGTCTCCCTACGTGCACCGCCTGCAGCTCATGTGGCGCGCCATGCGCGAGGATGTCCTGCGACACGTCCCCGAAATGCCAGGGCTGCCCACGGACATCGACGCATACCTGGCTGACGTCAAGGAACACTACCTCGCCGACGCGTACCACTCGCTCTCCATCGAGGGCTACCGTGTCACGGATGAACTCATCGAGCGCGTTGCCTCCGGGACGTGGGACCCCGAGCAGCATGCCAAGGACAAGGACGCTCGGAACACCATGGCCGCATTTGGCTACTGGCGCGCGTTCGGGGCCGTCCAAAAGTCCCTCCGGCGGATCCTCTCCGGCGAAAACCCCGGTGAAGTCGCGCGTGCCGAGCACGGCGTCTGGTACCGAGAGCTGTTCAGCCCGAGTGTCACCGTAGGCATCCTCTCGGCCGCCGACCTCGCCGGCTACCGCAACGCGCCCGTCTACATCAAGAACGCCTCGCACGTGCCACCCCCGCGCGAAGCCGTCCGCGAGATGATGCCAGCCCTCTTTGACCTCATCGCCGAGGAGCCCGCGGCGGCCGTCCGCGCCGTGCTCGGACACTTCTGCTTCGTCTTCATCCACCCGTACATGGACGGCAACGGCCGAATGGGTCGGTTCCTCATGAACGCGATGCTCGGCTCCGGCGGCTACCCGTGGACCATCATCCGGGTCGACGGGCGCGATCGCTACATGGCCGCACTCGATGCAGCCAGCGCCCGCGGCGACATAGGCCCGTTCGCAAAGCTTCTCGCCGATGCCATCCAGACCGCCCCACCCGCG
>JALYVY010000343.1 GCA_030852985.1 Gemmatimonadota bacterium
CGTCTCGTGATCCAGCCGGCGCGGCAGCGGCAAGCGCATCGAGGCGCACAAGCCCATTGATGGTATCGCGTCAGTCGCGGCGCCGAAGCGACGCCGCGTCAAACAGCATTGGAAACCTGCTGCTACACCTCGAGGGCAACGTGCGACAGTGGATCGTGAGCAGCGTGGGTGGTGCGCCCGACGACCGCCTCCGTTCGACGGAGTTCGCCGCGACCACCGGATCCAGATCCCACGATCTGTTCCAGCACCTCCGGGCAACGGTCGATGAAGCCGACGTCGTCATCGGCGGCCTGTCGCCGGCCAGCCTTGAGTCCCGCCGCGTAATCCAGGGGCGCGACGTCACCGTCTTCGACGCCATCTATCACGTGGTCGAGCATTTCTCGTTGCACACGGGACAGATCATCCTGCTCACGAAGCAGCTCGCGCCAGGCAGCATCAGCTTTTACGAGGACGCGGACGGCTTGGCGATCCCACGCTGGAGAGACCGGACGCAAAAAGAGCAGTGATCCGGCACGCCGGAGCACTGCTCGCTTGTACCCACGACGACTCCGCTAATAGATGTAGACTTTCGTTCCCACCGGTACGTTCTCGTAGAGCCACTCGATATCCTCGTCATGCATGCGCACACAACCATGCGTGACCGCGGCACCGATCGACTTCGCGTAGGGTGTTCCGTGTAGCAGGTATCCATCGCCAAGGTCGAGCCGGAAGTGACCGAGCTCACCGGCGATATGACTGTTCTTGGTGCCGGCCGGCGGTATGAAGAGCGTATTGTCGAACACGATGTGCTCGTCCAACACCATCGGCTCGAACTCCTTGCTGCCGGGCTGGATGATGCCGACTTCGTCGCCCCTGGTCAGCAGCTTCGTTCCGTCCTTCAGCTTCACGACCCGGCCGCGCTGTAGCTGGGCGAGCTTCAGATGGTGTTCGGACGCCACTTCCGCGAAGTGCCACTCGGGCGGTGTCCAGACGGGATCTTTCTCCTTTCCGCGTACGGTGCGCACACCGCGCGGAGTCTCGAAGCTCCACGTACGGCCGCCATACTTGAGCGTGGAATTCGTGGCCGTCGCCACGGCGGCCGTGCGCAGCGTGTCGTCCCGATCGACGACGCGGAGCTCCTTGTTGAACACGTCAACAATCACGCGGTATCCCGTAGATCTGTTGGCTACCGTACGTGCTGACTCCCAGCCCAGGCTGTCTTTCCGAGACTTGAAGGAGCGCGCAGTAGTGGCCGCCTCGGTTGCCAGGACGTCATTGGCATCCGCCGCAATGGCGCCAGCGGTGTCCGCGACGGTCTCGTCGCTACGGCGCGCGATCTTCCGGAGCAGGGACGTGAACCAACCGTGTCCGCCTTGCTGCGCATCGGTCGAGTCGGAGGCGGCGCGTGCCTTCTCGCCGCTGGACGTAAGAATGCGACCCGTGTCTTGTGCCCGTGCCGAGACGGACACCATCGAGACCAGCAGCAAGCTCGAGAAAATTCTTGTCATGATAGGATGCGTCATAAGCCAAATACACTGCGGGGGACGTGATGTTTCCACGTCCCCCACAGTATCGCACATGTTCCGCCGAATGTTTAGTAGAACTTGAGACCCATCAGGATCGGCCAGTAGTGCGTGTTGCCACCAGTGGTGTTGATCGTGACGTAACGGCCTTCGTTGAAGAGATGCAGTCCCAGCAGCGTGTAGTCGATGCCGGCGCCGACGTTGTAGTCGTACTTGGTGTCGCTTCCGTTGGCGCCCGCCGTGACGAGCTTGCCCTCGGTGTTCGTGTAGTTGTTGAAGTTCGAGAAGTGATCGATGCCACCGCCGGCCATCAGGTAGATGACAGGGTTGATGTGGCTGTACCGATCGAGCGGCAGGCGCAGGACGAGGTCAGCCATGCCCGACGCAAGCTTGGTATCCTTGCAAAGCGGGCAATCCGTCTTGCGGCGTGCGAACGTCGCGTAGTTACCATCGAAACGAATGCCGATCGCACCCTGGCCGGGGAAGAAGCCGAGCTGCGCATTCAGGTCGAGCCCGTCGTGAATGAAGTCACGGAAGTGATTCATCGGAACGGCCACGCCCGCACCCAGACCGAAGTAGACGCTCGGCAGCTTCATGAGCGGCAACATCTGCATCTGCATCACGGTATCCGGACGCATCCGCACGGTCACCGTGTCCGTACGGCCCCGCATCATGATGGTGTCGGGCTTGGTGCGAATGTACACCGTGTCCGGCTTCATCATTTCCTTCGCTTCTTCCTTCGGTGTTTCCTTGCGCACGGGAATGCGCTTCTGTGATCTCCCTTGAGCAGATGCCTGCTCGGCCCCGCCGATTGTAATGGCGGCTGCGAGGCCGAGTGCACTCAACACAAAGTTCCTGGTCTTCATCCTTGTCCTCCGTCGCCGTCGCCCAATGATCTCGTTCCCCGCGGGCGAGGTTGCGGGTGCGACGAGGGTCGTCGCAGTTCTGCCGGGCTCGGGGAATGGCAGACCTCGTGCCGCCGCCACACAATTCAACAAAAAATCGTCAAAAAAGTGCCGAAAAGGCGCGAATCACTACCATTGCAGTTCGTTGCCGAGCCCGGCAACGCATACGAACCGCGTAACGTGTGCGCACGATCACAATTACCACACACGAATTGACCAACGGGCCCCCGGATTGCGCCACACACCGGACTTCGGGAGCTTGGCATCCCGCCTCACGCTCGACATTGAGGCGCCAAAGTAGAACCTGAATGTACACCGCGAGACGACGCGCGAATCTGAGTATCTTGCATCGACCCTCTAATACATCATCGCACATGGCGAATCGCCTAAAGCTACTCCACGACGCCGGCCAGTCCATATGGCTCGACTTCATCGCTCGCGACATCCTGCGCAACGGCGAGCTCACCCGGCGTATCGGCGACGACGCGCTTACCGGGATGACCTCCAATCCCACCATCTTCGAGAAGGCGCTCGCCGAGGGCACGGCCTACGACGATCAGTTGCGGGGAGCTCCGCGTGGAACCTCCGCCATGGAGCTGTTCGAATTGGTCGAGACCTCCGACGTACGCGATGCCTGTGACCTTTTCATGCCCGTCTACGAGCAGACGAAGGGCGCCGACGGCTACGTCTCCATCGAAGTCTCGCCAGGTGCCGCCAACAACTCCAAGGAGACCGTCGCCGAAGCAGAGCGGCTCTGGGCGATGGTGGACCGCCCCAACGTCATGATCAAGGTGCCGGGTACCGCAGAGGGAGCAGTGGCGGTGCGCACCCTCATCGGCGCTGGACTCAACGTCAACATCACGCTGCTCTTCTCCATCGACGCGCATCGGCGGGTCATCGCGGCGTACCAGTCAGGCCTCGAGGACCGCATCGCGGCGCACAAGCCCATTGATGGTATCGCGTCAGTCGCATCGTTCTTCGTCAGCCGTGTCGATACGGAAATCGACAAGCGCCTCGATGCGCTTGCCGCTGCCGCGCCGGCTGGATCACGAGACGCGATTCTCGGCCTCCGCGGAAAGGCCGCCATCGCCAATGCGCAACTGGCCTATCAGCTTTTCCGTGAACAGTTCTCGGGTGCGCGCTGGGCTCCGCTCGCGGCCGCGGGCGCGCGTTTGCAGCGCCCACTGTGGGCCAGTACGAGCTCGAAAAATCCGGCGTACCGCGACGTCGTCTATGTGGAGCAACTGATCGGGCCCGACACCGTGAATACC
>JALYVY010000344.1 GCA_030852985.1 Gemmatimonadota bacterium
TCCGACCGAGGCGAATCTGCTGGGCGGTCGGCGGTACACCTTCGCTTACGATGCGCACGGGCTGCTGACGGCCGATTCGTTGGCGAGCGCCGGGCTGGAGCTCGGGCGGTACACGTACGATGCCGGTCGGAAGCTGCGGCAGGTAAGCCGGCCGGGACGGAACCTGCTGGCGTTGAGCTATGACGCGGCGGGGCGGCTGCTCTCGGTGGCCAGCGCCACGATCGACACGCGGATGACCTACCAGCCGGGCACGGGGCTGCTGACGTCGGTCAGTGCCGGCACCGGGGCAACGGGTCAGGCCTACGCGCTCCAGTACGACGGACGGCTGCCGACGTCTATCACGGCGTCCGGGCTGGTGAACGGGCGGGTGGACTACACGTACACGCCGGATCTTTGGCTCAAGTCGGTAGCCATCGCGGGGCGCTCGCCGATCACATACGACTACGACGCCGATGGCCTGGTGACGCGCGGAGGGGCGCTGACCTTGAAGCGGGATCTGGTGACGGGCGCAATCACCGGCGACACGATCGGCGTCGTGGCGACGAGCCGCACGTACGACGAGCACGGGGCGCTGAGCGGGATCGAGCTCCGCATCGCAGGCACGCCGACGTGGTCCCAGCGGCTCACGCGCGATTCGATTGGCCGAATCACGGTGCAGCGGGATTCGGACGCGACGAGCGGCGTGGTGGTGACCGGCTATCGTTACGATGCGCAGGACCGGCTAGACCTAGTGACGAAGGATGGCGCCGCGGCGCAGGCATTCACGTTCGATGCGGCGGGGAATCGGACGGCGGTGACGACGAGCGCTGGGATCGTGGCGGCCACGTACGCGGCCGATGACCGGATCCTGTCCTTTGACGGACAGGCCATCAGGCACGACGCGAGCGGGTCGCGCGCCAGCGAGGTGCGTGGGGCGGACACATTAGGGTATCAGTACGATGATCTCGGGAGAGTGACGCAGCTGACGAGCACGACGGCGGGTGCGCTCACCTTCACGTACGACGCGCAGGGGCGTCGTGTGCAGGAGCTGCGCGGTGGGACGGTGGTGCGGAGCTTCCTCTACGGGGCATTGACCGGCCCGACGGCGGAGCTGACGGCAGCCGGCACGGTGAAGAGCGAGTTCGTGCAGGTCTCAGGCTACATGGCGCCGGACTATCTTGTGCAGGGGACGACGACGTACTACGTCGCGCGTGACCAACTGGGCAACGTACGGCAGGTGATCGATGTCGCCTCCGGGACTGTGGCGCAGGCCGTCGATTACGACGTCAACGGCGTAGTCACGCGAAACACGAAGTCGGGGTTCCAGCCGTTTGGGTACGCGGGGGGGCAAAACGACGCCAACGGCCGCACGGTGCACTTCGGGGCGCGGGACTACGACCCGCGCACGGGACGGTGGGTGCAGCCGGATCCGATCGGGGCCGGAGGCGGTCAGAATCGCTATGCATACGTCGGCAACGACCAGATCGGTCGTCTAGATCCTGACGGTCTGTGCTTCGAAGACTTGTGCATCATGGAGATTTACGCCGCCTATCGTGGAGCTTCCACCCTCTACGGACTTTACAGGTCAGCGCAGTTTCTCGAGCAATTGCTAGCACCAGCGGCCGCAAACCTGAGAGCACTGGAATCAAGAAAGGGGGGAAAGCTCCAGCCGGATGATAGCGCCAAGGGACCGCATAGCACGTTCAAGACAAACGCAGACGATTCCGAGATCACGAAGTGGCAAAACTGGTCGCCTCGCAAAGATCCCCGAAACCCGAACAAATGGGAGCCGGGCGATCGATTCGATAGGTATGGCGCACCCCACTACAACAACAAAACTGGAGAGGATGTGCCTACGCCCCACGTGAGGAGTAAGAATATCAGGGGAGGGGTATGCAGTTTGCCCGACTATTGGACTCTTTTTGGCAGAGACTAGAATGGACGCCCTGACTCGCTTGCAGCAGTGGTACGCCGCGCACTGTGATGGAGACTGGGAGAGCGGCTACGGAATCGAGATCTATACGGTCAGCAATCCAGGCTGGACTTTAAAGGTGCATATCAGCGACTTAACGTTGGAAGACCTCCCATTCGAGCCAGTTGAGATAAATCGCTCGGCTACTGATCGGATTCTCTGCTCTGTTAGGGATGGAAAGTTTGTCGGTCATGGTGGGACAACAAATCTTGCCGAGATGATTGAGATTTTTCTCGAGTGGGCGCAACACGAGGATGATCACGAACAGAATGGCCGCATCCCCGATGAGGGACCGGCTTCAGCGCCCACGGGATAGCAACGCTGATTGATCCGCGCCGATGGAAGTACGAGGCGGCGCACGCTCGGCGAAACGATTGGAGTGGGCGGGAGAGGCGCCGCGCTGGTGTACACGAGTGAGCGCACACCTGGCTACTGCTCTGATTCACTGCCGGTCCCCGGCATGCCAGCGAGGTTGTGGCGTCGATGGTGCTCCCCGACGGCTCGACGCGCCCCTTGCCGTCGATGACGGTGCGGGCGACCGAGTACACCATTGGGGGGCGCGGGATGCGGTCGATGCCAGCGAACCTCGCCGCGTTTACGGACTATACGTACGCGGTGGAGTACTCGGCGGACGAGGCGATCGCTGCAGGTGCGACCGAGGTCCGGTTCACCCAACCGGTCGTATCGTACACCGATAACTTCATCGGCTTCCCGGTCGGCGCCCTGGTGCCCGCGGGCTATTACGATCCGAAGGCAAACAGCTGGAAGCCGTCGGCCAACGGCCGCGTCATCAAGGTGCTGTTCGTAACCGGTGGTGTCGCAACAGTGGACGTGCAGGGTCAGGGCGTCGCGTCAGGCGCGGATACGCTGGCGAAGCTCGGTATCGACGACGTAGAGCGCTTCGCCTGTCAGGAGACTATGTCCTGACCCTGCGGGCAGGGCTGGAGCGCACCAGAAACACGTATGCACTCGGCGGACGTCGAAAGGATTACGTGGTAGGCCTCGCCCTGCGAGCCGGAATCTAGGAACGCCTCACCGGAACAGCGGACACCACACTCAGGGCAGGAACACCAACATGCTGTGGTTCAACGGCAGTTGAACATGCACCGTGTCGCCAGGGCGAACCGGCACGATGCCAGTGGAAAGCGTTCCGCCATTGAGGAGGCGAGCGACCAGCGAAATGTTGCCGCGCAACGCGAGATCCGCTGACAGCCGCAGCGTCTCGGTCCGCCCCGCCATCACGGTGCCCAGCCTC
This sequence comes from Gemmatimonadota bacterium, assembly GCA_030852985.1. Classification (GTDB taxonomy): domain Bacteria; phylum Gemmatimonadota; class Gemmatimonadetes; order Gemmatimonadales; family Gemmatimonadaceae; genus AG11. The sequence continues at coordinate 3,207 of JALYVY010000344.1, forward strand.
CGCGCTTCGCCACCACCGGACACGACCGCGAAGAGATCCGCCTGGGTGAGGCTCTCATTGGAAAAAACGACCGCCGCTGGCTCATTGCCCGGCTCGGCAGCCACTTGATTTCGTGTACATGCGCCGAGCAGCGCCGCGGTCGCAAAGACCAGCGTGCGTGCGCTGTGCGCAGCGGAATGACGAGTGAGCATGATATTCCTCGGGAGGCGGGTAACGTGAAGCAGGGGCATCGATGGTGCCATCAACCGGCAGACGTCCTCGACCGCACTGATGGTGCTCCGCTCCCCGCCCTGGTAACTACACTCCGGACGCCGCACCGGTCCCTGGGTCGCATGTACACCATTCGAAAGCCGGATAAAACGTCATCCGATGAACTGGACAGCGAAGTCACACGGGAGCATTCAAGCATCGCTAAGAATGCACAAAGCTTCATGGGTGATCTCCGCCGCGCCGTC
>JALYVY010000138.1 GCA_030852985.1 Gemmatimonadota bacterium
ATAACGACGCGAGTCCGGTGAACGATTCGTCGCGCGCGCGCGGCGTGCTACCGGGCGTCGGTGAGGATTCGGTGGTCATCGACAACATCCTGACCAAGCAAAAGGGCGAGGTCGTCTACAGCTTCGGCGGCTACATGCGGAAGTTCGTGAACGAGGCGCGGGCAAGGGGCGCGACGCCGATCATCAACTCACTGACTCCGCGCAAGTTCTGGAAAGACGGGAAAATCGTCCGCAATCGGAACAGCTTCGCCGATTGGGCCGAGCAGACGGCGGCCGCCGAGCATGTGCCGTTCGTGAACCTGACGGAAATCGCGTCGTTGAAGATGGATACGATGCCGCCGTCGAAGATCGACGCACTGTACGGTGACGCGAACCTCCACTCGACTGCCACAGGTGCCGACCTGAACGCACGGTCAATCGTCGAGGGGCTGCGCACACTCGACGATTCCAATCCTCTCAAGCCCTATCTGCGTCCTCCGCGCTAGCAGGTCTCCATCCTGAACGGCGGCCGCAGAACGTCGCAGGCTGCGCAATCGCAGAAGACGCTGCAGAAGCATTGACCAATGAGCTTCGATCCGCTGTTTCTGCGCCTTCCTAAGTTTGCGCAGCCTGCGCATTCTCTGCGGCCGCCATTCTGCTGTTGAAACCCATCGATGAGTCATGCTAGCGTGGACTCCGCGTACGCGGGAATGACGAACGTTTCACGCCGCAACTCACCTAGGCGGCGATCGCTGCCGGCGCAGGGCCCGCATCCACCAGCACCCTGCGATGCGGGTCGACCAGCAGGTTGAGCCCTTTCAGGGAACGAGCGCCAAGTAGCACCATGTCGCCAGGCTCACCGAATACCACTTCGTCATTCGTGAACGTGCCGCCGGCGTAGATGATGGCCGCACCCGCCCAGCGCTCGAGCGCGGTACCATCGGCCTGTCGAAAGCGCCAAAGCTTGGCGCGTTTGATACCCAGCGACTCGAGCACCGGTGCGGGAATCCAGGACAGCTCGGATCCCGTATCCACCAGCACGGTCGCGACGAGTCTCCGCGCACCCGGCATGGCCAGGTTTTCGAGCTCAACATCTGTTCGGAAGGTTCCCATGTCGGACATGATAGCCTCACTCGGGTGAGCAAGCGGTACCGTTGCACCGCATGACGTACCGGGAATATGCGCGCTCGGCGCACCCTTCGCATCTCGGCCCGACACCTTCCCGCTCCCACGCGCCGCCCGTACCTTTGCGCCACTTCACAAGTGGAGAGGCGCACCCGATGGGTCAGCAAGTCGTTCAGCTCACGCGTCGCAAGTTCGGCGAGACCATGCGCCGCGATACGTGGTGGGTTCCACAGGTGGGAGCCTTCGTCATCCTGTCGTCATTTCTCGCCTACGCCACGTGGGCTGCCTTCCAGAACGCACACTTCGAGTACGGGCCGTACCTCTCGCCCTTCTACTCCCCTCTGATCTTCGGCCAGTCTCCGCACGCCTGGTTCGCCGAGCGCCCATGGTTCATTCCGCTATGGGTGTCGCCGGCATTGGTGATCCTCCCGTTCCCGGCCGGCTTTCGATTCACCTGCTACTACTACCGCGGCACGTACTACAAGGCGTTCTGGGCCGATCCACCCGGATGCGCCGTCGGCGAACCGCGTAACAGCTACCTCGGCGAGCGACACCTGCCGCTCATCCTCCAGAACGTGCACCGCTATTTCCTCTATGCGGCGCTGCTTTTCCTGATCATCCTGGGCCTCGATGCCGTTCGCGGCTACTTCTTTGCCGACGCGAACGGCGTGAAGCACTTCGGCATCGGCGTTGGATCGCTCGTCCTCACGATCAACGTCTGCCTGCTGAGCGGCTACACGCTCGGCTGCCATTCCCTGCGTCATCTCGTTGGCGGATATCTGGATCGCCTCTCAGGACGTCCGACGCGCAGGAAGGCGTACGACTGCGTCAGCCGCCTCAATCGCGGCCACATGAACTGGGCATGGGCAAGCCTGATCTGGGTGGCCTTCTCCGACATCTACGTGCGACTGTGCTCGATGGGCATCTGGCACGACATCCGGATCCTCTGAGCCCATACGATGCCTGATTACCAGACAGTCGATCACGACGTACTCATCATCGGCGCCGGCGGTGCCGGGTTGCGCGCCGCTATCGAGGCGGCGTCACACGGCGTGAAGGTTGGCGTGGTGTGCAAGTCACTCCTCGGCAAGGCGCATACGGTAATGGCCGAGGGTGGCGTAGCGGCGGCGATGGGGAATGTCGACGACCGCGATTCGTGGCGTGTGCACTTCGCCGACACCATGCGCGGCGGCCAGTACGTCAACAACTGGCGCATGGCGCAGCTGCATGCGCAGGAGGCGCCAGCGCGCGTGAACGAGCTCGAGGCGTGGGGCGCGCTCTTCGACCGCACGCCCGACGGACGCATCCTCCAGCGCAACTTCGGCGGTCATCGCTATCCGCGTCTCGCACACGTCGGCGATCGCACCGGTCTCGAGATGATCCGCACGTTGCAGGATCATGGCATCCACGAGGGCATGGACGTCCATATGGAGGTCACCGTCCTCGCACTGCTGAAGGACGGTGATCGCATCGCGGGCGCGTTCGCCTATGATCGCGAGCGGGGGCGCTTCAAGATCTTCCGCGCGAAGGCGGTCGTCATGGCGACGGGCGGCATCGGTCGCGCGTACAACATCACGAGCAACAGCTGGGAATACACCGGCGACGGACAGGCCCTCGCGTATCTCGCCGGAGCCGATCTCCAGGACATGGAGTTCGTGCAGTTCCATCCAACCGGCATGATCTGGCCGCCGAGTGTACGCGGCATCCTCGTCACGGAAGGCGTGCGCGGGGAAGGCGGCGTGCTTCGCAATCGCGACGGCAAGCGCTTCATGTTCGAGAACATCCCGGACAACTACAAGCCACAGACCGCCGACTCCGAGGAGGAAGGCTGGCGCTACACGCAGGGCGACAAGAATGCCCGTCGCCCGCCCGAGCTCCTCACGCGCGACCACGTCGCGCGCATGATCGTGCGCGAGGTGAAGGAAGGTCGCGGCTCACCGCACGGCGGCGTCTTCCTCGACATCTCATGGATCAAGGAAAAGCTCCCCAACGCCGCGGAGCACATCAAGAAGAAGCTGCCGAGCATGTACCATCAGTTCATGCAGCTCGCGGGCATCGATATCACGAAGGAGCCGATGGAGATTGGACCCACGACGCACTACGTCATGGGCGGCATTCGCGTCGACGGCGACACGCAGATGTCCACGCTCCCAGGCCTGTTTGCCTGCGGAGAGTGCGCCGCCGGTCTGCATGGATCCAACCGCCTCGGCGGCAATTCACTCTCCGATCTTCTGGTGTTCGGCAAGAGGGCGGGACAGTACGCGGCGGAGTTCGCGCGCACACAGCCCGCGAGTACGCTGAGTGAAGCGGACATCGACGACGCAGCGAAGCGTGCCCTCGCGCCATTCGATCGCGGACCAGAGGGCGAAGGTCCGTATCAGGTCCAGGAGTCTCTCCAGACGACAATGCAGAATTACGTCGGCATCGTGCGCGTGAAGGAAGAGATGGAGCGTGCGCTCTCCGAAATCGAAATCCTGAAGCAGCGTGCCGCGAACGTCGGAGTGCCGGGAAATCGCGAGTACAATCCGGGCTGGCATACCGCGCTCGACCTCCGCCACCTCCTCATCATCTCCGAGGGCATCGCCCGCTCCGCCCTGGAGCGAAGAGAGAGCCGCGGCGGGCACTTCCGTGACGACTATCCCGACAAGGATCCGGAGTTCGCGAAGTTCAACCACGTCATCCGGCTCGGTAAGAACGGAGACATGGAGCTGGAGCGCGCGATGATTCCACCGATGCCGGATGAGCTCGAAGCGATCATCAAGGAGATGGCGACATGACCGGAGAGGGACTCGCATGACCGCACCGCAACAGGGTTCCAATCCCGCGCGCGCGGTCGACGCCTATACCGCTGCACAATCCGCGCAGGACGCAGCGGTCGGTCACGCGACGCGGACCTTCAGCATCTGGCGCGGCGCTGACGGCATCGGCGCCTTCAAGGATTACACTGTCGAAACGAACGACGGTATGGTCGTCCTCGACGCGGTACACAAGATCCAGGCGGATCAAGCCAACGACTTGGCCGTGCGGTGGAACTGCAAGGCGGGCAAATGCGGCTCCTGCTCCGCCGAGATCAATGGCAAGCCCAAGCTCATGTGCATGACGCGCCTCGAGGAACTGCCGGCCAACGAGCCGGTGACCGTCGAGCCAATGCGTGCCTTCCCGCACCTGCGCGACCTGGTGACCGATGTCTCATGGAACTTCCGCGTCAAGCCGCGCATCAAGCGCTTCACACCACGCAAGCCCGACGCGCCCGACGGCACCTGGCGCATCGACCAGGCTGATGTGGACCGCGTGCAGGAATTCCGAAAGTGCATCGAGTGCTTCCTCTGTCAGGACGTCTGCCACGTCCTGCGCGATCACCACAAGCACGACGAGTTCATCGGCCCGCGCTATCTCGTGTACGCGGCGGCGCTGGAAATGCATCCGCTCGACGTCGCCGATCGCACCACCGACCTGAAGGACGACTTCGGCATCGGCTACTGCAACATCACCAAGTGCTGCACGAAGGTCTGTCCCGAGCACATCACCATCACCGACAACGCGATCATTCCGCTCAAGGAGCGCGTCGTCGACCGGCACTATGATCCGTTGCGCGCACTCGTGCGCCTGGTGCGCGGACCACGGAAGAGCTGAGGGCTGCCCATGGAAAACACGATGCACCAGCTCAAGAAAATTTCGGCCGACGCGATTCCTCGTGCTATCCAGAAGGCGGAACGCTATCGCCTGCTGAACCAGTCCTGGGCCACCGAGAGTATCTGTCTCGATATCCTCGAGGTGGACCCCACGAACCAGCCAGTGCTCGTGATGCTGCTGCTCTCGCTCACCGACCAGTTCGGGCCGCAGCCAAAGGAGCTGTCTCGGCGAGCGCATGGGCTGATCGATCGGCTGACGGATCCGTATCAGCGCTCCTACTACGACGGTATCATCCACGAGCGGCTCGCGCACGCGCAGCTCGCGCAGAATGCCATGCATGCCGAGGAGATGGCGCGCGATTCGTTGCGCGTCGCCATGTCAGCCTTCGAGGAGGCCGAGCGGCAGCGCGAACCGGGCAATGACAACGCGCTGCTCAGGTGGAACACCTGCGCCCGCACGCTGGAGCGCATGCGGACACACGACGAGTCGGAGGTAAAGTATGAGCCGCACTTCGGTGAATAGTTCCGCCATTCGTGCGCTAGCCACAGCATCACTGCTGGTTGGAATTACCGCGATCCACGCGCGAGCCCAGGCATCCAGCAAGGCGGACGAACAGACGCTCTTCCAACTCGAGAACGACTGGACACAGGCGGTCGTGAAGCGCGACGCCGCCATCATGCATCGCCTCACTGCGCCGAAGTGGGTCTACTCCGACGAATCCGGCGTCATGGAGCGCGAAGCCGGCATCAAGGCGTTCACGACAGGGAGTGATACCGTTCGTGACGCATCGAACGAAAAGATGCGCGCGCTGATCTACGACAAGTCTGCCGTCGTTATCGGCGTGCTGGTGATGAAGGGGAGGAGTCCGAAGGGCGCGTTCACCAACCGCTACCGCTACACCGATACATGGGCGAAGCTGGGCGGACGCTGGCAATGCATCGCGTCGCAGGATTACCTGATGCCAGCATCCAGGCGCTGAGCAATTGACGCGTTCGTGGTGATGAGCGCGGCGAAGCCGGTCGACAACTGCGTGGCGTCGCGTCCCGAAGACACGCGCGTATCCGTTATCCGCTTCACACAAGGCGCCATGCACAGTTACAGAGCCAGCTTCGTTGCCACCCTGCTCATCCTCGGCGCCTGCAGCGGCGATGCTGCGAAATCCGGTGACACGACCGCTGCCGGCGGCGCCGCTGTGACGACCGTATCGGGCACCAGGATCGGCGCGCCACGGTCTGGACCGGCGGGAGAGTGGACCCTTCCCGCGGGCGACTTCGCCTCGTCACGATTCAGCGACCTCGATCAGGTCACGTCCGCGAATGCCAAGGATCTCCACGCGTCGTGGACGTTCTCCACCGGCGTACTGCGCGGTCACGAAGGCCAGCCGCTCGTGGTCGGTAACACGATGTACCTCGTGACGCCGTATCCGAACGTTTCGTACGCGCTCGACCTCGCCACCGAGGGGCAGCCGCTCAAGTGGAAGGTGCGGCCGGAAAACTCGCAGACCGCCGTCGGGCTCGCGTGCTGCGACGTCGTGAACCGCGGCGCCGCCTATGGCGACGGCAAGATCTTCTACAACCTGCTCGACGGACACACCGTCGCGGTCGACGTCGCGAGCGGCAAGATGCTCTGGCGTACGCAAATGGGAAATCTCGCGAAGGGCGAGACAATGACGATGGCGCCCCTCTACGTGAAGGGCAAAGTCATTGTCGGTTCGAGCGGCGGCGAGATGGGCGTGCGCGGTTGGATCGCCGCAATTGATGGTGTGTCAGGGAAGGAAGTCTGGCGAGCCTACAACATCGGACCCGATGCGGACATCAAGGTCGGTAAGCGCTTCAAGCCCTTCTACGGCAAGTCCGACACAAGCACGAATCAGGGCGCCACGAGTTGGCCAGCCGGCACCTGGCAGCAGGGCGGCGCCACCGTGTGGGGTTGGCTGTCGTACGACCCCGAGCTCAATCTCGTCTATCACGGCACGTCGAACCCGGGCCCATGGAACGGCAAGCAACGCCCGGGCGACAACAAGTGGAGCGCCGCGATCATCGCACGCGATGCCGACACCGGCGAGATGGTGTGGGCCTTCCAGCCGACGCCGCACGACGTCTGGGACTACGATGCCGTGAACGAGAATATCCTCGCCGACCTGCCGATCGCTGGAAAGGTGCGCAAGGCACTCGTCCACTTCGATCGGAACGGATTCGCCTACACCATGGATCGCGCCACCGGCGAGGTAATCCTCGCGAAGCCCTACGTCCCGATGAACTGGTCCACCGGCGTGGACCTTACCACCGGACGTCCGACGCTCAACGCCGAAAAGGTGCCGTTCCAGGGCAAGAAGATCTCGTTCATCTGCCCAAGCCTCGAAGGCGGCAAGAATCAACAGCCGGCAGCGTTCTCCCCGGCCACAGGACTCTTCTACGTTCCGACGAACAACCTCTGTATGGACTTCGAGGCGCGCGAGGTCGCATACATCCCCGGCACGCCATACATCGGCGGCAATGCGCCGGAGGTGGCGGGCCCGGGTGGCTATCGCGGCGAGTTCATCGCGTGGGACGCCACCACGGGCAAGAAGGTGTGGGGGATCAAGGAGCCCTATCCTGTCTGGGGCGGCGCACTGGCCACCAAGGGCGGTGTCGTGTTCTACGGCACGCTTGACGGATGGTTCAAGGCCGCCGACGCGCGCACCGGCAAGGTCCTCTGGAAGTTCAAGGTTGGCTCCGGCGTCGTCGGCAATCCGATCGCCTACACGGGGCCCGACGGCAAGGAATACATCGCGGTGTATTCAGGCATCGGTGGCGACATGGGCCTCCTCATCGCCGGTGACGTCGCCGCGAATCTTCCGTACGATGTGCGCGAGCGCGGCTCGACGCTGCCCGACATTGCACGATGGACAAGTTGGGGCGGGATGTTGTTTGTGTTTTCACTGTAGGCCGACGGCGGAGGCGGCGCGACTCGTGCACCCTGCTTCGGCATCATGACAGCATCGATGCAAAGGAGAAATCGCGAAGTCACTCGGCCACGCCAACAGTATGTATGGCACGGAACAATTCGCGTAGATGGTTTTTGAGATTCGCCTGATTCGCGATGCCAACGACCAACGACGAACCATCAACGGAGGGCATTGTGAATCGAGCCGCGCTGATCGGAACTTGCGCCGTCGCGCTGAGCGTACCGCTCCACGCCTGCCGCGACTCGCGCGCCGAGGAGCCCGCGCACGCACAGCAGCCCGTCGCAGCGCAGGACCTCGCCGGCCGCTTCGTGTCACACGCCGAGCACATCCAACCGGGCATGATGAAGCCGTTCGCTGGGCTCCAGCTCAAGAATCCCCACGAAGGCGACGCCACCGCGGTCGCCACCGGGGCCAAGCTGTTCGTCGCCTACAACTGTGTCGACTGTCACGGAGCCGACGGCAGTGGTGCCATGGGGCCGAGCCTCGCCGACGGACGATGGCACTTTGGAGGCGCCCCCGCCGAGGTATTCGAGTCGATCTATCAAGGCCGGCCAGAAGGCATGCCCGCATGGGGCAGCCTCATCGCCGAAGACCAGGTGTGGATGCTCGTCAGCTACGTCCGCTCACTCTCGGCGAACAAGGACGTGACGACGGAGAACTTCGGCGGAAAGACGGTCGAGCGCACGGGACACTGAGCGTCGTGCCGCGGCGCGGCGTTGACACTTCTACGTGTCGAGCAGCCAACACAACGCGCTAGAAGCGCCACTCGCGAATGAGGAACGCACCGAACTGGCCGGTGGCCTTGTACGTCTGGCCCGCGAGCGTTGGTGCGTTCAGCAAGTAGCGCGGACTGTAGTTGAGGTCCAGTCGTAGCCCATTGGGCGTGCGGTGCGTCGCGAGAATTCCGGGCGGTGCGCAGGAGCTGTTGTCCTGTCCACGCGACGAAAGACAGGAGAACAGGCCAGGAGTGACGATGGCCGACACGAACGTCCGTGGATCGACATAGCGGCCCGCCTCGATTTCCGTACCCTTGAGGAACTGGTCGAGCCCACCGCCATTGCCGTTGAGCGGAATGTCGCCCGGGGTGATGTTGAACACGTCGAGGCCAAGCGAACGCGCCGCATTGCCCTTCACCTCGTCGAGCGCGACGCCGAGCGCGATGCCGGCGAGGCGCGTTCCCGCGACGTTCAGCAGGTTGCCGCCCGTATTGCCCGCCAGGGACGTCTGGTTGAACTGCTGCAGCGACGTCGAACGCTCGCCAAAGGCGAGATAGCTCAGCAGGTCGCTCTGCGAGAGCGGTGGCTGCGCGTCGCTCTCGAGCGCGATGCGTGGCGTCTCGAGCGTACCGCCAATGAGCACGCGGATGTTCGTCGCTGTTCCCGCCGCCTGCTTCACCTGGTATTCCGCCGTGATCTGCAGCGTGGGATTGAGGTCGGGCGTACCGATGAACAACGCCGATCCACGCTTGATCTGGAAACGCTTCGACAGGAAGGTGTACTCACCGCGATCCGCGTCCACCGCCCCGGTGAGCGAGAGCGCGTCGCCCACCACGCTAAGCTTCATCGGCCCGTCGGTGAAAATCTCCACGTTCGCGTCGCGCGACCGCACCCACGTATTGCGCTCGATGTTGACGTCCACGTCCGCATGCAGGTTCTTGAACAACGCGGACTGCGCGGGAAACAGGTCGCGCTGCACCGCGAGCGATGTATCGACCACGCTGAACAGCGCCGGATCACCGGCGCCGATGATCTTCTTGCCGCTCGACTCCGGGATGTACAGCACACCGTGCTGCACCGTCACCGCGCCAGTCACTATCGGCGCCGAGAGTCCGCCCGTGAGGTGGACGTCCGCATCGGCGTGCACCGCGCCGCTCGCGTTGTTGATCAGCTGTGCGTCGGTGCCCACGAAGGCGAGATCGAATGTCGGCTCACGCCAGTTGCCCACCCCGATCGTACCCGACAGCCGCACAGGACCATTCGCAAAGCCGGCGATGGAATCCACGAAGACGCTGTCGCCCGTCATGCGCACCGAGCCGTTGACCCGCTCGAGCGCCGTTCCGGTTGCCGCCAGGGTGAACGCCACGTTGCTCAACGTCACGTTGCCGTTCAGCACCGGCTTCTTGAGCGTTCCCCCCACGGTCACATTCCCGATCGCGCGACCACCCAGGTTCGTCACCGCACCGGTGAACTGCGTGATTATCCCGAGGGGCAGGCTGTCCGACGCAAGGCTGACGTTGATGGGCAGGTCGAGCAGGCGCGAGCCCGTCACGCCCGAGAGCGCGAGGTCGATGGGGACCTTCCCCTTCACCTTCGCGAGCACCGTACCGTTCGTGTCGACCGCGCTGGCATCGGTCGTCAGCGTGCGGTTCGCATAGGAGAACGTGCCGTGGAGCTCGGGCACAGCGGCCTCGTTATACGTGCCCTTCACGAAGTCGAGCTTGCCCGCCATCTGCGGATCTTCTGCCGTTCCCGATACGTGCGCATCGAGACTGAGACGCCCCGTCAACGCGAGGTCGCTCTGGAGGAGCTCGGCCACGTTCTCCACGGCGAAGTCACTGACCTTCAGGTCGAAGTTCGCCGTGCCCTTGGTCGGCAGGAGCCCGTTCGCGTAGATGCGCCTGTTCGGCCCGGCGCTCAACTCCAGGTTGATTACCTCCACTCCGCGCGCACCGAAGCGAACGGTGGACGTGTGCGTGGAAAGCCACGCCGTCGAATCGAAGCGCAGCGCAACATCCTTGAGACGCAACTCGTTGCGCGCCGTGTCGATCGTGAAGGCGCCGTTGATGGCGTAGTCACGCAGCGTACCCTGACGAACCCGGAAGGCCAACGACCCACTTGAGGCGGCATAGGAGACGTCGGTGGTGAGGCTGTCGAACACAAAGCCGTACGCGCTGATGGTGTCCGCGCGAACCTGGGCCGCGATCGCCGGCTTCTTCGAGCGCGCATCAAGCCACGCATAGTTCGCCGTGAAGTGCTTGATCGAGTTGCCCTGCACGATGAGTCCCAGTCCGCTTGCCGTACCCTCGAGCGAAAAGCGGTCGAGCGAACCCGTGATCGTACCGTCAGCGCGCAACGATCCAGCGAGCAATCCCTTCGGAATGGCACGCGGCGTATCGACGGGAACGCGCAGCGTCGGTGGTGGAAGATTCGCGATCGCGCGCTGCACTTCCGTCTCGCGCGCCACCTTCGCCGAGTCAGCCCGCGCGCGACGCAGCGCCTCGTACGCAATGCGCGGACGAGGCTTCACCGCCAGCGTGTCGGCACTCGGCGTCGTTGCACCGGGAATGAAGCGCGCGAAGCGATACAGGGAATCGACCACGACCGAATACGTGAGCGAAGCATCGTGCAGTGAGTCGAGGCCGAACTCGCCCGTCACCGAGATGTTGGTGCCCGACCCGTTCAGCGTCGCGCGCTGCACGTTGGCAAAGCCATTCGCCAGGTGTGCCTGGATGAACGCCGAGTCGACACCGACGGTGTCGATCGACGAGGGGCCGAAGGCGAGCTGGATATCCGATACCATCGTCGCCGGCTTGAATCCGACGCCACGCGCGCGCCCACCACCGTCCAGCGATGTCACGGGACCAAAGAGCACGATCCAGCTCAGGTCGAGCCGCTTGGTGTCCATCACGACGTCATAGGCGAGCTCCTTCGAGAGGAAGTCCACCGTGCCGTTCATCCCGAACTCGCCACCGCCCGGCAGTCGCAGGCGTGTGTCCACCTTCATCGGGTCGATCGGCCCTTGCGCATGCACAGGCC
>JALYVY010000030.1 GCA_030852985.1 Gemmatimonadota bacterium
GTTTGCGCTCGAGGCGGTAGTGGTCGGCGAGCGCGGCGGCGAGCGGGCTCGCACGGTCGGCGGTGTCGCTGGCCAGTGGATCGACATGCAGCACGTGGACTCCCTGAGAAACCTCCGGACGAATATAAAGGCCGATCCGCGAGCTGACGCTCTGGCGGTTCTCGAATCCCACGGAGCCGGCGCCCGTCCTTTAGCAGCCTTCACTGCTCCCACTTGCACTGAGGTCATGCAAAGGACGCAGTTCCGCGTTCGCCGGTGGGTCACCCGTTCCGCCGCGACTATCTCATCGCGATTGGCGGCTACAAGACGGGCAACGTCACGGAGGACATGGACCTCGTCGTGCGATTGCAGCGCTATCTCTACGAGAACGGCATCAAGGCCGAATTACCCTTCGTGCCCGATCCGGTGGCGTGGACCGAAGTCCCGAGTGATCGCCGTGTGCTCTCTCGGCAGCGCGAGCGCTGGCACCGCGGGTTGATCGGCACGATGATGACGCATCGCGACCTGCTGTTCAATCCCAAGTACGGGGTCATGGGCATGGTGGCGATCCCGTATTTTCTCTTTGGCGAAATGCTGGCACCGGTGGTCGAGCTCCTCGGTTACGGCATGACGGTACTTGGCCTGTTCATCGGTGCGGTGGACTGGCGTTTCGCATTCTTGTTCCTGCGTGCGCCGCCGGTTACGGCACGCTGCTTTCCTTCTGGGCCGTCGTGCTGGAGGAGGTGAACTTCCGTCGCTATCGAAGGCGGAGTGACCTCGCCAAGCTGCTCTTCTTCGGGCTGATCGAGGGAATCGGCTACCGGCAGCTCACCGTGTGGTTCCGGCTGCAGGCGTTCTGGAAGTTCATGAGTGGCACGGAGGAGTGGGGCGTCATGACGCGCAAGGGATTCGGACCGAAGACCTAGTCGGGTGCAGCACCCTCCCGTACAATGAGGCACTCCTCCAGCATCGTGTCGATATCGTGACCTACTTCTTTCTCGCCATCCTCGTATCCCTCGCCGCCTTTTTCCTCTCGGCCTCCCTGAAAGTCATCGGGCAGGCCGAGGTGATGGTCATCGAGCGGCTGGGACGCTTCCATCGCGTCGCGCGATCGGGGCTGAACATCCTCATACCGCTCGTGGAGCGGCCCAAGGCCATCGACGTACGCTACTTCGAGCAGGGCGCTGCCGGCGTAAAGAAGATCACCTCGGGTTCCACCACGCGCATCGACCTGCGCGAGCAGGTGCTGAACTTTCCGAGCCAGCCCGTGATCACGAAGGACAACGTCACGATCGACATCGACGCGGTGCTCTATTACCGTGTGGCCGATCCGCAGAAGGCCACGTATTCGGTGCAGAACCTCCCGTACGCGCTCGAGACGCTGACCAAGACGACGCTGCGCAACATCGTGGGCGAGATGGAGCTGGACTCCACGCTCGCCAGCCGTGATGCGATCAACACCCGCATGCGCGACGTGATCGAGGAGGCGGCAATCGGCTGGGGCGTGGATCTCACGCGCGTGGAGTTGCAGGCCATCGAGCCCCCGCGCGACATCCAGCAGTCCATGGAATTGCAGATGCGCGCCGAGCGTGAGCGTCGCGCCGCCGTCACGAATGCGGAGGCGGGCAAGCGCGCGGCCATCCTCGAGGCAGAGGGCGTGCGCGAGTCGCAAGTGCTGCGCGCGGAGGGTGAGAAGGACGCGGCGATCCTGCGCGCGCAGGGGCTGGCGACGGCACGATTGGCAATGGCCGAGGCGGAGGCCGAGGCGATCGAGCGCGTCACGGCCGCGCTCCCCGAGGGTCAGGCGGCGATGTATCTGCTGGGGCTCAAGTACATGGAAGCGCTGCCGAAGCTCACCGAGGGCAAGGGGACAACCATCTTCCTGCCCGCCGAGGCCACTGGCGTGATGGGTGCGATTGGCGGGTTGCGCGAGATGTTCGTGCGCACCGCCGGCGGCGCGGCGCCGACCCCCTCTGCGCCGCCGCGACGAGCGACGCAGGCTCCCGGTGCGCTCGCACTGCCGCCCGGTATCGACTCGCTCGCGCGCCGCGACGACGAATCGCAGAAATGATGGCGGGAGGCTGAGCGGTGGCTGCTGTAACGAAGGAACGCGCGGAGCGGATTGCGCGCGGCCATGCGTGCGAGCGCTGCGGTGAGTACACCATCAAGCGCCTGAGCGTAAAGCCCGCGCTTCCGGCGATCGTGGACACGCTGGGGGCGGTGTGGCTCGCGACGAAGACCTGCGGCGTCTGTGGACTGCAGCAGGACATCGGGATCGACGACGAGGGCGACGTCGTGTTCGTGGGATGAGCGGTGGTGCGCAACCTGTAGAACGCCAATCGACTTATTTCGGCGATTCCACGCGCGTGACCGGCCCCAGCTTCGAAAGGATCGGCGATACGACTGCCCCGTCGCCGACGACGACAATCTGAAGGCGCGACGGATCGTAATACTTGCGCGCGACCTGTTGCACTTCGTCCGCCGTCACCGCCGCGATCTTCTCGGGATACGTGTCCCAGTAGTCATCGGAGAAGTCGTACCGCTTTGCCTGCATCCAGTAGCTCAGCACCTGCGACGACTGCTCGAGTGACACGGCAAAGCCCGCGACCAACGACCGCTTCGCGCGCTCGAGCTCTTCAGCCGGGACTGGCTCCGACGACATTCGCTTGACCTCCGCGAGCAAATCGCCGAGCGCGGCTTCCGTTACGCCGGTGCGCACCTCCGCCCACGCCCGCCACGCGCCCGGATACGTGGTGGCCGTGAACGTGCTCTGCGCATCGTACGCGTATCCCTTCGTCTCACGCAGCACGAATCCCAGGCGAGAGACGCTCGGCTCCCCGCCGAGCACGCGATTCAATACGAGCATCGCCGGATAGTCAGGGGAGCGCCGATCGATGCCCAGCCCGCCAACCATCAGCATGGACTGCGACGATCCTGGGCGGTCCACGAGCAGCACGGATGGCGCAGCCGGCGGAGACGGATTTGCCGGTGCCGTGAACGTGACGTTCGTCCGCGGCCACTGCCCGAACTGCTGCTCCAGAAGCTTGCGGACCTTGCCGGCATCAACGTCGCCCACGATGCTGACGACCGTGTTCTGCGGCGCGAAGCGCTCATGATGCCATTGCTTGACCATCGCGGCATCCATGCGGCCGAGCGCCTCGGCCGACGGCGCGACGCGCGACGCGGGATACGATCCGTAGACCGCCATCGCCATCTGCTCGTCGGCGAGGAATCGCGGCGTGGAATGCTGCTGCTCCACCGCGGCGATCATTCGGTGGCGGCGTCCATTCAGCTCGTCGGCGGGGAATCGCGGATTCTGGATCATGTCCGCCAGGATCGGCAGCCAGGCGTCGAAGTTGTCCGACAAACCGAGCGCCGCCAGCGTCGCGACCGCCGAACCATTCGTCGCCGAGGTAACGATGACCGCGCCGGTCTCCTCGATCTGGTCAGCGATCTGCTTCCCCGTTCGTGTGGTCGTGCCGTCGCGTAGCATGTCGGCTGCCAAAGACGCCAACCCCGGCGTGCCAGGCGCGTCGAACAGCGGGCCTGCCCCGTTCACCGCCACGTTGATGAGCACCTGCGGCAACCGGTGATTCTCGACCACGATAGCAGTCAGTCCGTTCGAGAGCGTAAACTGGACCGGCCGCGCCATGTGCACGGATGGGAGCGCGTTCGCAATCGGCGCCGCGACGCGCGGCGCCTCCGCGCGCACCTCGAGCGCACGCGCGGGAGTCGGCCGCTCGGCCACTGGAGGTGCAACCGCCACTCGCCGGGCGCTCGGCACCGCAACGACGACGGCGCGATTCGTGGGCACGAGATACTTCAGCGCAACACGCTTGATGTCATCGCCCGTCACGCGCTGCGTGGCAGGCGCGATGTCGTTCACGGTACTGGCGGCGCCATAGAGCGCGGCGCCGGTGCCGAGAGTTACCGCACGCGTGGTCGTCGCCTCGAAGCTCGAGGAGAGCGTGCGGCGGGCCTGCAGCTTTGCCTTCGTCAGTTCCTGCGGGGTGACTGGTTCGCGTTGCAGCCTCGCGATGCCGCTATCGAGCAGCTGCTGCGCCTGTTCGACCGTCTTGCCCTGGCGCAGTACCGCCGCGACGGTAAACATGGATGGGCCCATGCGATTCTCGGCGGAGACACCCACCTGGGAGGCCACCTCGGCGCCACGCACGAGGCTCTGATTCAGGCGGGCCGATTCCCCGGTGCCGAGGATCGAGGCCGCCAGTTCGAGGGCCGGCTGGTCCGCGCCGTTGCCTCCTGGCGTCAGGTACGAGACGGCGAGGTAGGTCGCCGGCGCGAAGGGATCCTCGAGCACCTGCCGCCGCTCGCGGGTGCGAGGCGGCTGGACGACGGCGGCGCGTACCGGCGCCGGACGCTGGGGGATCGCGTCGAAGTAATGGTGCACGATCGCCATTGCGCTGTCCTCGCGAAAATCGCCGACGATGGTGAGGATGACGTTCGACGGGACGTAGTACTTGTCGTGGAAAGCGCGCGCCTGTTCCGGTGTGATGGCGTCAACGTCTTCCGGCGTGCCCATCACCATGTGCTGGTATGGGAACGCGTCGTACGCCAGCGCGAGCAGTGCCTCCCCCGTCTTGCCGTAGGCACGGTTCGATCCGCTCCTGCGCCGTTCTTCGGCGATAACCTTCCGTGCGTTGTCCAGGTTCACTTCGTCGAGATGCAGCGAGCGCAGACGATCCGACTCGAGAAAGAGCGCGAGTGCGAGCTGGTTGGCAGGAACGGTCTCGTAGAACTTCGTCAGGTCCTCGGTGGTGCCGGCGTTGGGGAGTCCACCCACACTCGAGATGAGGGCCGCATGGCCCGCCTTGGCCACGTTCTCGGAACCCTCGAACATCAGGTGCTCGAAGAGGTGCGCCATGCCGCTGTGTCCCGGCGTCTCGTCGCGCGCGCCGACCTTGTACACCATCGAGACGCCGACCGTGGGCGCGGAATGGTCTTCCGAGAGCACGACATGCAGGCCGTTGGGCAGCGTGTGCTCGGTGAGCGGGAGGCGCAGCGGAGTGACGCGACGTGGCCGCACGAAGAATCCCGCGACGATCGCGAATGCCACGATCGCACCGATGAGGACTGTGCGCGACGGCCGCTTCCATGGCCGTCGTGACGACGTCGCGGCGGGCACCGGCGATCCACCGAGCGCCTGCCCGACCTCGCTGGCCGAGGCGTAGCGGGCGGCGGGATCCTTCTCGAGGCAGCGAAGGATCACGCGCTCGATGGCCGCGGGAATTCCAGCGGCAATGGAGCGCGGCGCCTGCGGCCGCTCCTGCATGTGCTTGAGCGCGACGGCCACCGGCGTTTCCGCCGAGAAGGTCGCCTGGCCGGTGAGTAACTCGTAGAGGATCAGGCCGACGGCGTAGACGTCGCTGCGCTCGGTCGTGGACGCGCCAGACGCCTGCTCCGGTGACATGTAGGCCGGCGTCCCGATCCAGCCGACCGTCAGGTTCGTGCGCGTGTCCATGGAGCGCGCGATGCCGAAGTCCATCACCTTCACGTGGCCGGTGACGTCGAGCATGACGTTCTCCGGCTTCAGGTCGCGATGCACGATGCCCTGTTCGTGCGCCTCGCCAAGACCCGCGCACAACTGCTGAACGATCTCCACCGCCTCGGCGGTCGGGAGCGCGCCGCGCCGCCGCATCAGGTCGCGGAGCGTCTCGCCCTCGACGTACTCCATCGAGATGTAGGCCGCCTCACCAGCACGGCCGAACTCGTGGATACGACAGACGTTCTTGTGCGTGATCTTCCGCGCGAGCAGCAGCTCATTCCTGAACCGCTCGGCAATCTGGGGATCGTTGGCCAACTCGGGGCGCAGCATCTTGAGCGCGACGATCGCGCCCGTTTCCCGATCCCTTGCCTTGTAGACCATGCCCATGCCGCCATCGCCGAGATCGCCGAGCATTTCGTAGCGGTCAGCGATCTCCGTTATTCCGGATCCCGTCATTCAGCGCGGGTGGGCGGGGGCACGGTGCGTCATGTGTTCAACATGCGGCGCGCCCTATCGCGTCGCAAGCGGATTTCAGCGCGTCGACTTCATCGTTGGCATCCTGGCATTCCTCCGTCGGCGGGCGCCGGCGAACGCGCTTGTCGGTACGACGAGGGCTGCGGCCAAGGATCGGCAACGGGACGTGACAGGACCTCTCGGTGAAGTGGGTTCGACGCGACGCACCGAACGTTGCCAGGAGGGAGTCGACGCATGGAGTCCTCCCCTTCTGTGTGCCTTGCTCTCTCACCCTCCAGTACGACAAGGCGGGTCCAATTCACTCACGCCCCGATGATGGTTGTGCCGATGCGCCTCTCGGCGCCCACGTTCGTGGCCGCGACACGCGTTCGGTTCAGGGCGCCGAGGTACCAGGGCCATAGCCGGCCGCCGGGGTGCCGTCCGCGTTCAGCTTGCCGACCGCCCATAACAGACCGCGGGTCACGAGGTCGAGATAGACCGGATCTGACATGGTGCGGTTGGTGTGACCCATGGTCGTCGCGAAAACGCGGGCTTTTCCGAAGTTGTTCGTCCACACCACCGGGAAATGCTTCGCACCCTCGATGCTCCACGCCTGCACCAGTGGGGTCGCGTTCGGCCACATCTTGTCGATGTTGTACAGCTCATCGCTCCCCGGTCCCCACTCCGGGGGAAGGGCCTTGACGATCGGATTGTCCGAGGCGATGCGCTCGAGGTGGAACTCCCGCTGCTTGTCGTGTCGCATGCTGGTGACGCCCATGAGCTCGCGCCATGCGTCGGTGGTTGAGCGACGGTAGCTGTGCGTGGCACCGTGGATGATGACGACGGCCACGCCCTTGTCCCGGTGCGCATACGCAATGCGTTCGATCCACGCCGGATCCACGACATAGGAGAACGACATGTTGTAGACGACGACATCGAAGTCATTCGCCCAGTCTGTGTTCTCATGGCGAGGGATCAGCATCTTCGTCGACGTGTCCGCCGTGTGGTCGATGGTCCACACGATGTTGGTTCGTGCCGCGATGCCGGGCGGCAGGATCGCCTTCTGCGCGGTGAAGTCATGAAAGCCGCCACCCGTGATGTAGAGCGCGCGAATGGGCTTTACCTGTTGCGCGGCCGCGGGCGCGGCGGAGGCACACAGGCAGGCGAGCACGAGCAGGGCGCTGAGGCGCCGCGTGGTGCGCGGGCGCTGCGACGGCGTCGAGTGACGGAGTTGAGTCATGGGAGGCATTGGGGTCGAGAGGGTTGGACGTTATTGGATCTGAATGTAGAGCGGTACGGGCCAGAGTCGCAGGATCTCCGCGCGCGGCGTGGGCGGACGATCGTTCCTCACCTTCGTGAATTGCTTCCACCCGGTGAACTGGACCGGCTCCTTCTTGATGTCGCGCCAGTAGGTATCGCGCTTCATCCACGATGGGCCGAATCCATCCATGTGCATGACGATCTGCACGCGCGGGTCGAGCGTGATCTTCCGCGTGTTCGTCACGCCGCCAGGCGTGAAGCGGTGCACGACGAGGATCTTCGGCGGCAAGTGGTACTTGTCCACGAGTGCCGCAAGAAAGTGCGACGCGAAATTGACGTCGGCCGCGTCGTACGTGCCCACCCGCTTGCCCGGAATGCCGCCCTTCTTCATCGAGAATTCGGGATCGATGCCGAGGTGGACGTCAGGACGCTTGAGGAATTTCTCGATCCACGGGAGCTCATACTGCAGCGTACTCTGGCCGACCTGGAGGTCGAGGAAGAGCAGCGCGTTCCGGCTCTTGGCCCAGCCGTAGACCTTCTCGACCATCGCGCTGTCGTGCCGTGTGCGGTACTTCCCGCTCGATCCCGGCTGCGCGTCGGCAACGAGGACGATGAGATGAAGTGCCGGCAGTGCGGGGTGGTCGGGATCGAGGCGCGTCCACGCTGCGACCTCGGAATCCAGCTTGGCCAGCATGACGTCCGGAGGGAACTCGCCAAGAATTCCCATGCGCTTCGAGAGTGGATTGCCGTAATACGCGATGATGCGGCGCGCGGGCAGGATGGATCCCGGCAGCGGCGCCGGTCCTTTCACAGGCCAGAGGGAGTCGGCGTCGCTTCCTGTGCCGCGGAACGCCAGGTGTCGATCGCCCGCCCTTGGACCGATGATCCCCGGTGCGATGTGCGGTCGTGTCGTGTCCTTCACTGCCCCGCTGTCCGCCGCGCGCGGAGCGACGCTCGATGTCGCAGCCGCAGGTCGACGATGTGTCGTGTCCATCACCGTCGCTCGGCGAGCTGCGGCCAGCGAGTCCACCGTATCCGCGGGGATGGCCTGCTGCGCGCTAGCACGTCCCTCGGATACAGCGTGCGCCCCAGCCGTCGTCGCCGCGACGGTGTTGCCGCCGCGCTCCACCCTCTCGGCGCACGCGGTAACGAACGGGATGGCGACACCGCCCGCGAACGCGCCGAGCCTGATGATTTTTCGCAAGCGATTACTCAACAGCGGAGTCTCCGGAAACGACCGAGGGCACAACGAAATGCGGGATGCCGTGAATTTCGATCATCGCGCAAACAGACTCACGAGCGCTGGATCGAGCGTGCGTCGAACACCCACTTTCACGCCGAGTTCCATGATGCTCGGCGACGCGGGATCGAATGCGGGCCAAGGTTGCAGGCCGGGTCCGTTCGGGTTGCCGCGCATCGCGAAGTTCACCCAGTAGTCCATCATGACCTCGGAGAGACGTCTATCAACGTCGGTCCATGGGCGAGCGAGCGCATCGAGCGTGCCGAACACGTAAGGGACTTCGCTGGAGTGGAAAGCGCCGAAATCGGGGTGCTCGGGCCATGGGATGCCGCGCGTAAAATAGTAGGCGAAGGCCGGGGACTTCGACGTGCGCGCCCGCTCGGTGAGCAGCTGTTGCACGCCGGCGATGGCTGCATCACGCGCGGCCTGCTTCTGCGAGATGGCCGCGTCGCTTTCGGATGTCGACGGATAAGTGTGCGAGGAATGCCCCTGCACGCTCACCGTAGCGTTGCGCTGCCTGCTGCCGAAACGCTTCAGCGGTCATCTTGCCGTATATCGGAGACGCGCTGCCTTCGTCGGCATTCAAGCCAGTGAGCGTCGGCACGTCGTTCACCTTGCCGGCTTCGACGAGCGCGGCCATGTCGTCCTGAATGAACAGTCCATCGACAACGGGACCGAATCGTCCGGCGACGCGAACAAACTCGGTGGCGGGCAGTGCGCGCAGTGCGGCGAGCGATTTCGCGCTCTTCGAGGTGGCGAACGCAACGCCGTCGCGCTCCGCATCGGCGCGTGACCGAGCGAGGCCGCGGGTGCCCGCGACGCCCATCGAGGCGAGACCCCCCGGGCCGCTCTCGATGATGGCGCGATGAAACAGGCCACGCGCGAGTGGTGACACGGTCAGCAACGCGACGGACATTGCGCCTGCGGACTGTCCGGAGACGGTCACGCGAGTGGGATCGCCGCCGAATGCTGCGATGTTGTCGCGCACCCACTCCAATGCGGCCACCTGGTCGAGCAGCCCATAGCATGCACTGGCGACTCGGCGGTCAACTCCGGGTGGGCAAGAAAGCCGAGCGGACCGACACGATAGTTGACCGTGAGGACGACGAGTCCCTTTTTGGCGAGTCGGGTGCCGTCGTATACCGGGACGTCGCCGGAGCCTGAGCTGAATCCGCCGCCGTAGATGTACACGAGGACCGGACGTCGTTCGGTGGCTTTCGCTGCCGTCCATATGTTGAGGTAGAGGCAGTCCTCACTCGCCGGAGTGACGTAGAGGAACTCACTCGTCCATGGGCCGAATGGTGTGTTCGACCCCTGCATGCATGAGGGGCCGAATCGGTCGGCCTTACGGACGCCTGTCCATGGCGCGGCGGGGCGGGGCGCGCGCCAGCGCAGCGAATCGACGGGTGGTGCCGCGAAGGGGATGCCCTTGAAGCTCGTGACGACGCCATCAGCACTCGGCACGCCCGCGACGATGCCGGTCCTGGTTGGCACGTTCGTGCGGCGCGCGGGACTCTGCGCCGCCAAGGAAGACGCAGTGAGGCAAAGCACGCTGATTGCAGCTCGCTTGAACATGCCGTACTCCCTCTGGAGTCATTGGTTCACGGACGACCGCAAACACTCACCATCCCGTTGCTGTGACGCGCGCGGCCATCAACCTGGTCGCCTCATACATAGGCGACGTGGGCCACGGGCCGCGTATCGTGTTGCGCCGTAAGCTGCAGGCGGGCGCGGCGCAGCGCCACGCGCGGCAGCTGTTGGAATGGCCCGGCAAATGAACGGAGTAGTGCGTCGAGACCTTGTTGGGACAGCCGACCGCGTGGGTAGCTGCCTGACGGAAAATGCGCCCCACTGTAGCTTTAGCGGCTTCCGTTTCAACATCGCGTGGTGGCCAAGGTTTGGTTACCCGAGCTCGCGTCCGGGGTGATCGTCGAACATTCCAGTTTGCACCGTTGAAGTAACGACCGCAGTTCTCCTTGTCGCTTGGAAGGTGGGTATTGTCGGTCGACGCACTCCGTGCCGCACTGCAAGGACGCTACGACATCGCACGCGAGATCGGCGCGGGCGGAATGGCCACCGTCTATCTCGCGCGCGATGTACACCATGACCGTCACGTCGCACTCAAGGTGCTTCGTTCCGATCTCGGCTCCCCCGATGTCGTCGAGCGATTTCATCGTGAAATCCGGCTCGTCGCGCAGCTCGTCCACCCGAACATCCTTCCGCTGCTCGACTCCGGTGAGTCGGCGGGCCAGCTCTGGTACACCGCGCCATTCATAGAAGGCGAGTCATTGCGCGCGCGTCTCGACCGGGAACACCAGCTCTCGGTGAACGATGCCGTGAAGCTCACCACCGAGATCTCGGATGCGCTGGGATGCCATCGCCGGAGATCCTGCCGCTCGCATGACGCGCACTGGCATGTCGCTCGGCACGCCCGGCTACATGAGCCCCGAGCAGTCGACGGCCGATCGCGAGCTTGATGCGCGCAGCGATGTCTATGCGCTGGGCTCCGTGTGTTACGAGATGCTCGCGGGCGAACCACCATTCACCGGACCCACCGCGCAGGCTGTCATAGCGCGGCGGCTCACCCAACCAGCGCCATCGCTCCAGACCACGCGGCCCGGTCTCGCTCCCGAGCTGGACGCGGCCATTCGGCGCGCGCTCGCGCCCGCGCCTGCCGACCGCTTCAGTACGATGTCGGACTTCTCGCATGCACTCGCGGGCGCCACGCGCACGTCGTCCGCGAGACCGGCGCGATTCACGACACCATGGATGATTGGTGCAGCTGCCGCGACGCTCTTGCTCGGAGTGGCCGGCTATCATTTTGGCACTCGCCCCTCAGTGGCTGCGGTCGCAACGCCCTCACGCACGAATGGCATCCGCCTGGCCGTGCTTCCCTTTCGCTTGATTGGTCGGGATAGCGGCGATCAGTACCTCGCCGACGGAATATCGGCGGAGGTCAACTCCACGCTCTCGAACCTTGGCGAGCTGCGTGTCATTGCCCATGCCTCTGTTTCCGCTGCGGCGGCGAAAGGACGCACGATGCGCGAGATCGGCGCAGCGATCGACGCGGATGCGCTCGTCACCGGCGACGTGGAGCGCGCTGGCACCGCCGTGCGCGTCCGCGTCAAGCTGATTGACCCAGCCACCGAAGAAACGCGATGGAGCCAGGAATTCGATCACACCACCAGTGACGTCTTCAAGATCCAATCTGAAGTGGCCGGCAAGGTCGCGAGTCTGTTGCGCATCCAGTTGGCCGAGCGCGAGTCACGCTCACTGGGTCGGCCGCTCACCACCAATCCGGAGGCGTACGACCTTTATCTTCGCGCGCGTGCCCACTCCGGCAAGCCGCTGCGCGCCCGCTACGACTCGGCTGTCACGGAACTGACGCACGCCATCGATCTCGACTCGACCTTCGCGTCCGCGTGGGCGCTCCGCGCCGAGAAATCCCTGAACTCCGCGTTCTACTTCGATGCCGATGTCGGGCGGATGGAACAGGCACAGGGCGACATCGATCGAGCGCTCCGCCTGGATTCCACGACTGTGCTCGCATGGCTGGCGCGGAGCAACCTCGCCTGGAGTGCGGCGCGCGGTTGGCAGTTTCCCGAGGCGCTGGCGGATGTTCGCCGAGCCATCGCATTGCGCCCGAGTGACGTGAGTGCGCATGAGGAGCTGGGGTCGCTGTACCTGCACTACGGCTTTGTTGAAGAGGCGGGGCGTGAGTTGCAGACCAGCCTCTCCCTCAATCCACGCGACGGCTGCGATGCACCCGCACACTGCATCGGGTTCTCGCGGCCGCGCGTGGCGCGTGCGCTCTGGTATCGCCAGCGGTTCGACTCGGCCATCGCCCTGTATCGGGCGATTCCCTTCATCGGTGGCTACGTCATGGAATACGCCATCGTGCTGAATGCGATTGGCCGACCGGCAGAAGGATTGGCGCTGCTCGATTCCACACACGTCTCCGATGGTTTCGGAAACTCGGATATGGAAGCGACTCGTGCGCTGATCCACGCAGCGCTGGGAAACAAAACGGAGGCGCTTACACACATCGCGAACGCCATCGCGCGCCAAACGAGTCGGTCTCACTTTCATCACGCACAGTTCATCATCGCCTGCGCGTACGCACGCCTTGGTATGAAAGCCGAGGCCGTCGAGTGGCTGAAGAAGACGTCGGAGAACGGGATGCCGAACTATCCGCTCTTCCGCAACGATCCGAACATGCGCTCAATGCAGGGCGACCTGGCGTACGAAGCGTTGATGGCGCGGCTGAAGCAGCAGTTCGAGGCGTACGGCCGGCTCGTGCGCGCAACCAGTATTCAGAGCTGATCGCGTCGGCCACTCTCTGCATCGTCTCCGCAATGGCACCGCTTCTACCCGATCCAAAGAAGATCAAGAGCTTCCGCAGCCAGGCCTCCTTCGAAAAGTGGCTCGCGTCGAATCACGCTCGCGAAACGGAACTCTGGCTGAAGATCCACAAGAATGCCTCCGGCCTGGCGACCGTCACCGCGGCGGCGGCGGTGTATCACGCCACTGGAGTTCGGGTGCGTGAGTTGCCTGTGCGGATCGAGGATCTGCTGAAGGCGTGACGCGGGTCCGTGCCGCCGCCACTCCGGCCGGCGCGGACGGGGGTGTGAGCCGATTTTGCGGGATTGTGCGCGTTCCTGCGTGACGACACAGGCGCACGCCTCTCACTTCGCTCACGGCTCCCATGCTGACCCAGTCCCGTGTGATCGCATGCGGTAACATCCTGCTGCTCGCGCTGATTCTCGCTACGCCGGCCTCCTGTCTCGCGCAGGTCGTGGAGGAGACCGCGGCTGGCGAAGCCAATTGGTCTGAATCGCTGGCCGCCTGGGCCTCCGCCGGTCTCGGCCCCGGCAAAATTGATGTGCCAAACGGTAACGGCATCACCGCAGTCGTACGCGCGACCGCGTCCGTTGGGCCGTGGCTCGCGACCTATCGCTCGGGTGATATCGGTGCCTTCATTTCTGCCGGAAGCGGCGTCCGTGATAGCGGCGTGCTGGCTGGCATGAGAACAGGCGGGCATCGCGTTTTTGCGTCCGCCGCCCTGGGCTACGCGCGCGCGACGCCATACCACCAGAGCGACGGCGGGTCGCGTTATCCCACTTACGCCCCGAGCGTTGCTGCACTGGCGTACGAGCTCACGTTGCATGCGAACGCCTTTGTGCCCGGTCTCGCGCTCTCGCTGTTCGGAGACCTCGGCCCCGCCGAGAGCTCGTACTCGGCCTTTACGATGTCTGTCGAGCTTGGATGGTTTGGGCGATAGCTGTGGCGGAGACCGTCGGCGCTTAACGGGTTGGAAGGCCGCTTACGGCTGCCGCACGATCACGAACCGCTGCCCATCAGGCGACACATCGTACATCGTGTTGTAGCCCATCTCGTACCGCGCGCGAAACAACACCGTCTGTTCGCCGCTCAGCGGCATCGCTCCGTTTACCGATGCCGCGACGCTCACGGCGACGAGCGCACCGTCGCGCCAGTAGAACAACTCACGCCCATCGCCACGCCAGACCGGGTGCACGCCTCCGCCCAGCGAGACTTTCACTCGCCCCCGTCCTGGCTGCGAGTACGAATCGAAATACACCTCCGCCTGTCCGGATTCGTCGGATGTATACGCCACCCAGCGTCCGTCCGGCGAGATGCGAGCCGCCGTCTCATCAGCGCCAGTGGCGATGTAAGGCTTCGCCGCCGATCCATCTGCCGGCTGCACGATGATGTCGTGGCGGTCATTCCCCGCTTCTTCGGTGACGAGCAGCGCACTGCCGTTGCGAAGCCAGTCACTGGGAAACTGCGTTCCGTCACGCGCGAAATTGCGCGCCGCACCGCCCGCCAAGGATCGCACGACGACATTCTTTCCACCCGGGTCGCCCACCGAGTATGCGAGGCGCGCGCCGTCTGCGCTCCACTGCGGATCGTTAGCATCACCGTCGTCATTGGTGAGTCGCTTCGTAGTGCCCGCGTCAAGATTGGTGACCCAGAGATCGCTCGTGGTTTGACCAGCACCGAAGGCGCCGTACGCCACACTGTGCCCGTCCGGTGAGAATCGCGGTGTCCACGGACGTTCCGCCGGAATCACATTGACCACCCGTCCAGCGCGATCGAGTACAGCGAGCGACAGGTTGCTCACGCGCGCGGCCGACACATTGGCGCGGCCACGATTCATTGGCGGCGTCATTGCCGGCGAAGGGTCGGTCAACTGGCGGAGCAGCGACAACGGATGCGCGAACCGTCCGGCAACGAGGCCGACCGCGAGCATCGCGCACGCCGCGTAAAAAGCGCCACGAGCGGATACCGTCCGGCCACGTCGCGAGCCGCCAGCGTTCCCATCGGACTCCGCTCGTGCAGGCGTGGGATCGTGCAGCGGCATGGCGACCGCCGTCGCCAGGGCGCGCGTGAATGCCGCCGCCGTCGGAAATCGATCCTCCGGACGTTTCGCCAGCGCGCGTCGTACCGTGGCGTCAACATATGAAGTCACCTCGGGCCGACGAATAGTGAGCGAGGGCGGATCCTCGTTCATCATCCGACGCACGACGGCCTGGCGCGACGGCGCCGCGAATGGCGTCTCTCCCGCGAGCATCTCGTGCAGCACGGCGCCGAGTGCGTACACGTCGACGCGCGCGTCGAGCACGCGTTCACCCGCGGCCTGCTCCGGCGCCATGTACTGAGGCGTGCCGAGTGCGAGACCGGTGCGCGTGATGCGGTCGCTGCCTGCCTGCTCGAGCGCCAGCGCGATTCCGAAGTCAGCGACGACTGCGTGCCCGTCCTGGATCAGCACATTCTCGGGTTTTACGTCCCGATGCACGATCCCGCGCAGGTGTGCGTATTCCAGTGCGTCCCCGACCTCTCGCGCCAGACGCACCGCCTCCGCGACTGGCAGCGATCCCGCGCGCACGAGATAAGCGCGCAGCGTTTCCCCCTCGACGAACGGCATCGCGTACCAGAGTAACCCGTCCGCACTCCCCGAGTCGAACAAGGGCAGGATGTGCGGATGCTGCAACGACGCCGTCACGCGAATCTCCGCAAGGAACCGGTCCGCGCCCACTGCCGCCGCCACCTCGTCGCGCAGCACCTTGATGGCGACGAGCCTCCCGTGCCGCAGGTCCCGCGCGAGATAAACCGTGGCCATCCCTCCGCGCGCGAGCTCGCGCTCGATCGCGTAGCGCCCGGTGAGCGCTCGCGCGAGGCGATCCGCGAGCACCGTCGAGTCGACGAGTGCCATGGTTGCCGCCGCCGGCACTTCGAGAAACGCGTCACCGGTGTCAACGTGCGCCGCAAGCAGCGAATCGACCTCGTTACGCAGCGCGGCGTCGCCCTCACAGGCATCCGCGATGACGCTCTCCCGATCCTCCGGTGCGCACGCCAGCGCTATCTTGAGGATTGCATCCACCGCACGCCAACGGTCCTGCGTCATTTGCGAATTGGCGCGCACAGGGTCGACATGCGTCGGTGTCGTCACGCCTCGAGCTCTCGACGAAGCCACATGCGCGCCACCGCCCATTCGCGGCCGACCGTCGCGAGCGAGATGCCGAGCGATTCTGCTGCTTCGGGGATGCTCATGCCGGCGAAGTACCGGAGCTCCACGAGGCGGGCCTTGCGAGGATCGATGATTGCGAGACGACTGAGGGCGTCGTCGAGGGCAAGTACATCCACGGCGTCAGGTGCTGCGACCGCGTTGTTCGCGTGGCTCAGCGACACCTGCACCTCGCCGCCGCCGCGCTTCTGCGCGCGACGCGTCCGCGCATGATCGACCAGCACTCGGCGCATCATCTGCGCGGCCACGGCGAGAAACTGCGAGCGGCTCTCCCATCGCGCGTCGTGCTGGCCGTCAAGACGCAACCATGCCTCGTGCACGAGTGCAGTGGCCTGGAGCGTATGTCCCTCGCCCTCGCGACGCAGCGCGCGATGCGCCTGGCGCCGCAGCTCCTCGTACACGAGCGGCACGAGTGCGTCACCCGCACACGCATCACCCGCACCCCATGCGCGCAGGAGCTTCGTGACCGCATGCGCCGCCGCGTCGTTCGTGGCGGGCAAAGATGTGGGAGTCGGCAGGGGAGTTCTTATCATGATCGTTCAGGTCGGGGGAGAAGTCCGTCCGGACGGCTGGACACGACCACCCGTGAGTGGGTTCGACCGTGTTCTGCGCGCTAAGGGATGAGGCCGCACCATCGCGCTGTTTCCGTTCAAGGAGGACACAATGACTACGCCACGCATCCGCTCCCTTGTTTCACTCGCTGCCGCACTGAGCTTCACGATGACACTCGGCGCCTGCGCCACCGGTGCGCCACACTTCGCGACGGACACGTCCCTGTCTGCCGATGACGCGCTGCGCGCCCTTCGGTTCGACAACACGGGGCGAGAGTACGTCCACGTTTACCTCATCAGCGAACAGCGCGAGTGGCTACTCGGCCGCGTTGAGCCTGGTGCGCGCTCGACGCTGCGCATTCCGGCGGAGGCGACGTCCGACGATGCAGGCGGGATGCAGCTCGAAGTGGTGATTGGCGAGCCGGTGACTTTCGGTGCGAAGCGCGCCAGTCGCATGGCCATCACCACCGTGCAGCCGGGATCGGACCTGTTCGCGCAGCGCTGGACGTTCTCGCAGATACCAGCGATGGGTCAGCTCACCTCGCTGCCAGCGCGAAGCCAGTGATCAGCAGTGCGCTTGCGCATACCGATCCGTGGGATCGCCGTGTCGCGTCGCGATCACCGGACGCTCCGCGGCGGTTTCCCATGGGATCGATGGCCACCACCGCGCAATTTTGGGATCCTTGGTTGGCTCCACGGCCAGTCCGGGTCGCGGTATGAGGACGTTTACAGCATCGCCGCAACGCGCGGCGGCAAGCACGCGCTCCGCGGGCTCCGTCCACCCGTGGTGCGCGAGCTTGAACAGCGCCCAGTGCACCGGAATCATCACGCGGCCGCGGACGAGTCGGTTT
The DNA here is from genome assembly GCA_030852985.1 of Gemmatimonadota bacterium. Classification (GTDB taxonomy): domain Bacteria; phylum Gemmatimonadota; class Gemmatimonadetes; order Gemmatimonadales; family Gemmatimonadaceae; genus AG11. The sequence goes on from JALYVY010000030.1 coordinate 17,384, forward strand.
GCCTCGACGGCCTGCTCCGGGCCGAGGTGCCAATCGGGCCACGCCGCATCATACTGGCCCGCCTCGATGAGCGTGACGTCGAAGGGACCGAAGCGCCGGCCAATCTCCGCGAATGCCGACTGCATGCCGGTATCGCCAGAATACCAGGCGCGATGTGCGGACCCGATCATCGCGTAGCCCGCCCACAGCATGCGGTCGCCTTGCGGGTTGATACGGCCGGATGCGTGTCGTGAAGGCGTCGCGATGACCTTCAGCGCTCCAACGTTGGTGGAGTCCCACCAGTCGAGCTCCGTGATGCGCGACTCGGGCACACCCCATTTGACCAGGTGTGCCCCGACGCCGAGCGGCACGATGAATCGCACGCGGCCGTCGTTGAGCGACTGGATCGTGGCGCGGTCGAGGTGATCGTAGTGGTCGTGCGAGATGAGCACGGCGTCCACGCGCGGAAGGTCACGCAGCGAAACCGCCGGCGCGTGCCAGCGTACGGGGCCGGCCCAAGTTACGGGCGAGGAACGTTCGCTCCAGATCGGATCCGTGAGCAGCGCGATGCCATCGATCTCGACGAGCGCGGACGAATGACCGAACCACGTAACGCGCAGGCCGGACGACGGTGCATTGGCATACTGCGCCTGAGCGTTCGCGAGCACCGGAATGGGTGTGCTGGGAGTGTCGTAGGGATTCGTCCTGAACGTTTCCTTCAGCGCGACCCTCCAGTCGGTCCACATCGGCTGGGGATTATTGAATCGCGCGTTGCTCCACTGCGACGAGTGCTTTGCACGAGCCTGGCGTGCTCCACTCGGATAGGCGTCGAGACTTGGCCAAGCCGATATTGCGCCAGCCGCGAGCAGTGATACGCAGCAGACGGCAACGACCAATACGTACTGGCGAAGCGGCCGACGCGTGGATGCCGGCCGGATGTCACGACCGATCATTCAGCTTCGCGCGTCATCTCGATCATCGTTCGACGAAAGCCGGCGCGCTCGAACAGTTGTTGCGCGCTGGCGTTGCGGTCCGCGGTGGAGAGCACCACGCGCGGTGCGCCACGCTGCTCCAGTGCAGTGATCGTGGCCTCGAGTAGCGATCGTCCCACACCGCGGCCTCGATGCACCGGATCGACGACGATGTCGTACAGCGCACCAGCCGGTCCGCGCAACGCCATCCAGTCGTGGCCTTCCATGCCGGCGTATGTGTAGCCGAGCACTTCCTCATCGCGCACGGCGACAAGGATCACCACGCTGGCGTCATTGAGCTGCGTCGCCAGATAGGATGCGTAGCCCTGCTCCGTTCGTGGCGTTGCAGCGATGAAGCGCTGCGGGTCGAAGTCGTGATGCAGGCGGACGAGCATGGCGGCAAGCCGTCCGACGGCAGCGAGATCAGCGGACGTGGCTGGGCGGACCAAGAGAGAATTGTGTTCAGTCGGCGGCACTCAGTCCCCGCCCGCGCTCACACGGTAACGCAGCCAGAGCACATCATCCTCGCGCCGTTCCACCGATTCGAGCACGAGGCGATGGGGCGTAACACTGTCGTTGCCGGCGTCGAAGAGTGCGGGCGTCCCCATGCGGCCATCTGCCACTGGGGCGAGGAGCAAGCTCACTTCGTCGATGAGGCCCGCGCGCAACATGCCGCCGTTGATCTTTCCGCCCCCCTCGAGCATCAATGTCTTGACGTTGAACTTCGCGCCGATCTTCTCGAGCGCCGCCGTGAGATCGATGCCCCGCGCGCCGGCCAACAGGTATGACACTTCCCGCTTGCGCAGGAACGCGAGGTACTCGTCCGACACGCGCTCCGAGAGAATCGCGACGACATGATCGCCCTCGATGTCGTTCGTCTCCCAGGCAAGGCGCCCGCTCGCGTCGATGGCAAAGGCGAATGACGCATGTGTGCCGGGCGCGATGAAGTCCTCGCGATTGGCGCCCAGGAGCTTCTCCCGCGCGACTTCGGCGTCGCGGCGCATGTGACCAGCAAATGGCTCCATCGTTACGCGACCGCACATCCAGCCATCAGGTTTGTAGCTCGCGTGAATTTCCTCGTACTGCTTGCGGACATCCGTAGCGATCGGCCATCCCATGGGCACGATGCGTCCGTCGACCGACGCGACCATGTGGCAGATGACCCGTGGACGCGGCATCAGCGATCGACCTGCGCCATCGCCTTCTCGCCATAGCGCGGCCCCGAGATCATCTCCGGAGCGAGCGCGGCATCGAGCGTCGCGATGTCGCTGTCCGTAAGCTGCACGTCCGCCGCTCCGACGTTCTCCTCGAGATACGTGCGCCGTTTCGTTCCGGGAATCGGCACGATGCCGTCGCCCTGGGCCAACAGCCACGCCAGGGCAACCTGACTCGCCTTTACGCCCTTCTTCGCCGCGAGCTCCTGCACGACGGACGCTGCCTGCACGTTCGCGTCGAAGTTCTCGCCCTGATAGCGCGGATCGCCCTTACGAAAATCTCCGGCGGGATACGCCTCCGCGCGTTTCACGGCGCCCGTAAGGAAGCCGCGACCCAGTGGTGCGAACGGCACGAGGCCGATACCGAGCTCACGAAGCAGGGGGATGATGCGCGGCTCGAGGTTGCGCTCCCACAGTGAATATTCGCTCTGCAATGCCGAGATCGGATGCACCGCGTGCGCGCGACGAATCGTCTGCTCGCCTGCTTCGGAGAGGCCGAGGTAGCGAACCTTTCCCGCGCGCACCAGGTCGGCCATGACGCCCACGACATCCTCAATCGGGACGGCTGGATCCACGCGATGCTGATAGAGGAGGTCGATGCGATCGGTCTGCAAACGGCGTAGCGACGCTTCAACCACATCGCGAATGTGTTCGGGACGACTGTCTACGCCGCCGATCACGCCATTTGCGTCGAACTTGAAGCCGAACTTCGTGGCGATGGTCACACGGTCGCGCGCACCGGGCAAACCCTTGAGTGTGCGGCCGAGCAACTCCTCATTCGTGTACGGACCATACGCTTCGGCGGTATCGAGAAACGTGCATCCGAGCTCGATGGCGCGGTGAATGGTGGCAATGGATTCGTGCTCGTCGCGCTCCTCGCGCGTGCCATAGGCGTGGCTCATCCCCATGAGCCCGAGGCCGATGGCCGAGACGGTCAGGCCCTGCGTGCCAAGTGTGCGGGTGGTCAACATGTGTGGTGCGTGTGAAGGGTACAGCGGAAGAAGCCGCGTGCTCGTCAGGAAGTGCCCTGATACTGGTGGTCGCTCACGTGCTCCATCCACTCGACGGCCTTTCCATCGAGCGCCTCCTGGATGGCGATGTGCTGCATCGCGTTCGTCGGTGACGCGCCATGCCAGTGCCTCTCACCCGGTTCGAACCATACCACATCGCCCGGCCCTACCTTCTCCACCCTACCGCCGTCGCGCTGCACCAGGCCGCTGCCGAAGGTGACGATCAACGTCTGGCCAAGTGGGTGGGTATGCCAGGCGGTACGTGCGCTCGGCTCGAACGTCACCGCGTTGCCGGCCGCGCGCGCGGGTGAAACGGGGGCGTAGAGTGGGTCGATCCGCACCGTACCGGTGAACCAGTCCGACGGCCCCTTGCCCGAAGGCTGTGAGCCACTGCGCTTGATGTCCATTGTGCTCTCCTTGCGGGAAGTGAACGCGTTGTATGCGACCGACGCGCCGTTGAAGAGATGCGCCTTCGTCGTTCCGGGAATCAGCACAATTCAAGCCTCGTGGGCGAGCCGGCGACCGTCGACGGGCGGCGATTCTCGACGCGCGCGCTACTGTGTCATCCGCGTTCGACCGCCCGTGCAAGGTGTGAATCGAGGAGGCTGCCACTTGACAGAGACCGACGTCCGGCCGCAAGGCGCGTCCCATGCGCGTAGAGCAGGTCGCTGCGCGTGAGGATCCCCACCACGCGCCGAGGGCTCGCGCGATTCACCACGGGGAGTCGTCCCACGCTTTCGGTGACCATGAGGTCGGCCGCATCGCGAAGGGTGCTGGTACTGTACACCACCGCGGGCGCCCGCCGAATCACGTCTCGCACGTGACGAATGCCATCCAGCGTGACATCGGGCCCGGTGAGCAGGTCGCGCCGCGTCACCACGCCCACGAGCAGGCCGTCCGCATCGAGCACGGGGAAGCCCTGGTGCGAGGCGCTCTCGCCAGTGTCCAGCCACTCTCGCACATTCACCAGGATGTCATCGGTATTCAGCGTAACGACTTCGGCGGTCGCGGCATCGCGCGCGAGCACGTGCGCGAGATGGTCGGCCGAGTATTCCGTGCGCACGGCCGCGCCACGCCGAGCCAGCTTCTCCGTCATGATGGAATGGCGGCTCAGCAGCAGCGCGGTGAGATACGCCGCCGTGCAACCGGCGAGTAATGGCAGCAACCCCACCGGCTGTCGTGTCGTCTCGAATGCGAACACGATGGACGTCAGCAGCGCATGCGATGCACCAGCGAACGTCGCCGCCATTCCGACGAGTGCGGCAACGCGGGCGTCCACGCCGAGTGACGGCGCGGACGACGCGATCGCGGCGCCAGCGAGTGCGCCAGCGCCGCCACCAATCGTGAAGAGCGGTGCCAGGGTTCCACCACTCGTCCCGCTCCCCAGATACACAGCCCAAGCGATCAGCTTCAAGACCACGAGCACGATCAGCGCTCGGCCCACGATCGTGCCGGCGAGGATGTCGGTGATGTTGTTGTAACCGACGCCGAGCACGCGCGGTTCGAGGTAACCGCAGATGCCGACCGCCACGGCGCCGAACGCGGGCCACCACATCCAGTGTACCGGAATGTGCTCGAACGCATCTTCGATGATGTACGTGAATCGGCTCACGCCCACCGCGAATGCGCCGATCACTGCACCAAGGAGCGCGTAGATCGCCAACGCCTCGCCGCCTGGTTGGGCGAAGGGCGGCACCGCGAACACCGGCCCGGTTCCCTCGAAGGCCACGCGCACACCGGCAGCGACGGCCGCGGCGAGCGACACCGGGATGAGCGATCGCGGCCGATATTCGAACAACAGCAGCTCGACGGCGAGCAGCACGGCGCTCACCGGACTCCCGAACGTCGCGGCCATGCCTGCCGCGGCGCCGGCAGCGAGCAACGTCTTGCGCTCATCCGAACTGACGTGCACGAACTGTCCGATTATGGAACCGAGCGCGCCGCCCGTTGCGATGATCGGACCCTCGGCGCCAAATGGCCCGCCGGTACCGATCGCGAGCGCCGCGGAGAGTGGCTTGAGAAACATCACCCGCATCGGGATGCGGCTCTCACCATACAGCACCTTCTCCATCACCTCCGGGATGCCATGCCCGCGGATCGCACTCGAGCCGTATCGAGCCATGACTCCCACACCGAGTGCGCCGATGATCGGGATCACGAGAACCCAGAGCCCCACGTGGCCGTCCGCGGGCGACGACGGCGCCGTGGAGAAGCGCTGAAAGAAGGCGATGTTCGTGATGAAGCTGATCAGCGAGATCAGGATACGCGCAACAACTCCCGCGGCCGCGGCGATGACGATCGCCAGTCCGCAGATCATGAGCGTGCGACCGTCGACTGGCAGGTAGTCGTCGGGCACCCGATGGTCGGCGGTTAGGTACTCGCGCTCCAGCTCGAAGCCGGGTGACACCGGAAGCGCCCCATCGCGGCGCGCCGGACTCGCCATTGAAAGGTCGGGCGCGGGTTGCGGCTCGTGATCGCTCATCGCGCGCGCTCCGGTCCGGAACGACGTGAGCGAGGCGCCGCCGACTCTTCCGCGTCGCGCTCGAAGAACAACGGTGCCGGTTCGGCCGACAATCCCGACTTCGTAAGCCACGCCTCGAGGGCGCCGGCGAGTACGTCACGGCGTGCCTCACCCAGGCGCGCCAGTCCCTCCACGAGCTGTGTCTGGACGGTGAGGGGTGCGCCCGCGAGCAGCGCGCGCCCCGAGCGCGTGAGTGCGATCTCGACGCGCCGCGCATCGTCGGTCGCGTGCGTGCGCGTCGCGAGCTTGCGCTCCACGAGCCGGCTCACCACGCCCGATACCGTGCTCTGGTGCGTAAGGGTGAGCTCGGCCAGATCGCTCACGCTCAACGGGTGTTCGGCACCGGCGAGTTGGCGAAGGATGAAGAGCTGCGCGCCGCTGATGCCACTGCGGGCTTCGATCGCGCGTGCCGAGCCTGCGAGTGCGCGGACAAGGCGCCGGGACGCGTCCATGACGCGTGCGGCGGATTTTACATTGGTACCCATGCATTGAGTCTAACCATCATCGGCCGCATGACAAGCCGGTCGCACGGCGGCGGCGCTCAGGGCTTTGCTGGTACTGCGCTGAACGTGCCCGATACGCCCATCGGCTTCACCTCGATCGATCCAGTCAACTCGGTCGACGATGGCAGGGTTCCGGTATAGACGACGTTCAGCGCCTGCCCTTGATAGTCGACGTCGTACTGGAACACGATGGTCTTTTCCTTCACCTCTCCAGTGAGGACATAAGGCGCGCCATCCGGGTTGGTGCAGTTGCCGCTCAGCGTGGCTCCAGTGCGGATGATGGTGCAGACCGTCTTTACAGGGGTTCCGCCAACGTCACCAGTGATTTGCCAGTTGCCGGGAATCGAATCGTTCGTCGGTGCGGCGCCGAGGGCGGAAAGGAGCGAGAGGAGGAGCAGCATGTGCACTACCGTATGAGAGAGAGTTTAGCGCGTGAGCCTGCGTGTGTGCCCTTTGTGGCTTTGCTCCTGATTCCTCATTGTCTGCGGGGAGCATTTACGGTCAGCGAATCCTCGACGACGATGTTCCCTGCCGATTGACCAACCTGTAGGCGGTACGTGCCGCTTGGAATGGTCCAGCCCTGTGTCGCGGTGTCCCACACACCGAACGGATGGTTCGCCGCGTTTGGCTCGATGACGACATGCACCGTTCGTCGTTCACCGGGGTTGAGCCACACCTTGTCGAACCCGACGAGTCGCTTCGCGGGCTCGCCCGCCGCCGCCGGAAAGCCGAGATACACCTGCGGCACCTCGGCACCGCGCACACGACCGGTGTTGCGCACCGTGAACTCCACGCGGACGGGACGCGTCCCGTCCACGCTATGCGCGCTCAGCGCGAGATCGCTGATGGCGAATGTCGTGTAGGACAAGCCGTAGCCGAACGGGAACAGCGGCGCGATGCCCTGCGTATCGAACCAGCGGTACCCCATGCGCAACCCCTCGGAGTATTCCACGGTGTAAGGACCGGTGGCCGCGAAGCCCATGCCCGGTGTATCGATGCGCGCCGCCTTGCCCGTCGAGTCCACACCAGGCCACTGCCTCGGCGAGCTAGCAGGGAAGTCTGCCTCGCGCCTCGCGAACGTGACGGGCAACCGGCCGGAGGGATTGGCGAGACCAAACAACAAACGCGCCACGACGTCGCCATCGGCCTGTCCCGGAAACCACGCCTCGAGCACGGCCGGCACGGCGTCGATCCACGGCAACAGCGTCGACGCGTTGTCCTTCAGCACGACGATCGTGCGCGGATTCGCCGCAGCGATCGCGGCAACAAGCACGTCCTGCCCGTTCGGCAACGCGATCGTGGAGAGATCTCGCCCTTCCTCCGAAAGCGTGCCCACGAACACGACGACGACGTCCGATGCGCGCGCGGCGCTCACTGCATCCGCAAGATTCGCGTTGTCGTTCGCGACCACGGTCAGCATGGCCACCGCACTCGACTTCGCCGTGGCGAGCACCCGTCTTACGCCGTCCAGCGGCGCAACGGTCGCAAACGGGATGACGTCTGAGCTTCCGCCGCAGCACCCCGCGACGGCCTTCGTCGCATACGGCGCCTGCCCAATCAGTGCGATCGATCGGATCGACTTCGCATTTAATGGAAGCAGCGGACCCGCGTTCTTCAGGAGTACCGCGGCCTGCTCCCCTATCTCGCGCGCCAGTCGCGCATGACGCGCGGTGTCGATGGGGGAAAGCGAGACGCCCCGGTCGAAGATGCCGAGCCGAAACATCTGCCGATACCGGCTAGCGAGGGCGGTGTCGACGTCAGCCACGACCAGCGCACCGCCGTCGAGCGCAGCCAGAAGATTGGCACTGCTGAACCACGGCGACTTGAACGCGGGGGTGTTGATCACGAGCCCCGGCATCTCGTGGTCCATGCCCGCGCGCAGGGTTGGCGCTGCGCTGTGCACCGCGAAGAAGTCCGACTGCACGTATCCGCGAAAGCCCCACTGCCCCCGAAGTACGTCGGTCAGGTGATGCCGGTCTTCGCAGGCTTGCGGCCCGTTCACCGCGTTGTAGGAGCACATCACCGACGCAACCTGTCCTCCCTTCACCGCCATCTCGAACGGGAGGAGATACAGCTCGTGCAGCACGCGATCGTCGATGACCTCGTTGACCGCCATGCGCGCGGTCTCCTGCTCATTCGCGATGAAGTGCTTCGCCATCGCAATCACACCGTGCGCCTGAATCGCACGAATCTCCGCTACGGCCATTGTGCCGGTAAGGAACGGATCCTCGCCGAAGTATTCGAAGTTGCGTCCGCCCTGCGGCACGCGGGCAAGGTTGAGCCCCGGTCCTTCGAGCACATGCAGCGCAAGGTCGCGCGTCTCCTGCCCGATCACGTCACCGAAACGCGTGGCCACTGCGCGATCGAACGACGCCGCCACTGCCATGCCCGACGGCAGCTGCGTGGCCTTCGGCGTGTTGACGCCCGTGAGCGACGACATCGGCACGCCAGGCTGATTCACGGGCACGCAATCGCTCTGCCCCACACCAACCGGACCATTCGTGATGCGAAACGTGGGAATGCCGAGCCGCGGAATTCCCGGAACGTGACGCGCGCCGTAACACTGCGGCAGCTCGGCAACGATGCCAGGCGCTCCCACAAGCTGCGCGAACTTCTCGTCGCGAGTCATGGCCGCCAGCAGCAACGACGTCCGCCGATCGGGCGCGAGGCGGGTGTTCATCCACGCGCGCCGTGGCGTCGCCTGCGCATGCGCCAGTGTGGGCGCGCAGATGACGATGAGCATCACCGCGCGCACCACGCGAGCCTTTGCGCGACTCGCGCGAGCCGTCGACCTCGTCACACGAATGCTTGTTTTGGCCGACAGGGACTGCGCTTCCGCAACAATGGATTGCACGAGTGGATGCAGCAGCGACATCGACTGGTCGATGACCGATCGCTCTTGCGCGCTCAGTTGGCCGAGCAGTGCGGCCACACGCGTTACCGCCGGCTCCGCGGCCGACTCCACCACCGCTCGCCCGCTTTCAGTAATGGTGAGGGACACCTTGCGACGGTTGTCGGGAACGACCTCCCGCTCCGCGCGACCACTCTTCACAAGCTCGTCGACGACCTTCGACGTGGTCGGCATCTTCAACCCAAGATGAACGGCGAGCTCGGACAGCGATGCGCCCGGATTCGAGATCATGAAACCGAGCGACTGCATCTGGGTCGGCGTGAGCTCGCTCGGCGGGGCCGCCGTGATTTCCGTCTTCACCATCCGCATGACCCGCCAGGCGACCTGGATGACGGCTTGCGCCGCGGCGACATGACGAGGTTTAGTTTCGCGTTGAAACTGTTTCATGGCGCAACACTACAACGTTCCCTTGGGCAGCGCAATCCTTGATCACGATCGGCGCCATGTGCCGGGCAACGGCGACGACAGTTGGCGGAAAGAACGGACACCGCGGACCGCGGACCTGGACGTCGGAAAGAACCCAACCAACTACGCCGTCAGCGCGGGCGCCCGGACATCGCGTCGAGAAAGAGGTACCGCGCACGAGGCTCCAACTCCGCTCGAGTGTCCACGTCGATGCGAATGCGCTGGACCTCGCCGTTTGCATTCACTCCGCCCGCGGGCCATAGCGGAAGTCCGCTGCCGTTGGGATTTCCCGTCTTGATGAAGTTCTCGAAATACGACTGCATCGTCGCAGACACCTTGTGATCGTCTGGCGTCCACGCGAACACGGGATTCAGCGGAAGGTTGCCGAGCGCGTACTCGATTTCCGAGGAGTGCACGGCGCCGGTTGCGGGCGGTGGCGCACTGCCTGCGCCCCCGCGAACGATTCCGCCCGCGAGTCCCGGACGCGCATTACCCATGGAGGCCACGAGCGGCGGACGCGGATGCGCATAGAAATACCGGTACACCGGCTTGCCGCTCGTGCGCGCGTGCACGTCGAGCCACTTCCACGTGGAATAGCCAATGAAGCGATCGCTCGCGAGATCCGTGAGCGACTGCTGCGCCTCGGCCGCCGTGCTCACGGGGAACACTCTCTCGGCATCCATCGCCCGGTCGCCAAAGAGCTTCGCGAATTGCGCCTTCGCATTCTCCGGTGACGGAGCCTCGTTCACGAGCGCGCGCGCATTGGACTCCTCGGAGTTCCAACCCGCAAGGAGCGGCACGCGCGCCTGCCGGCCAGCCGCGAAAATGCTCGCGGGCGCTTCAGGCAGGAAGCAGCCGTCGACATTCGGCCCGAAGCGCGGGACACCCGGCTTTCCAGAAGCCTCCAGTACTTCGGTCGCCGAGAGTGCGCGCAGGGCGGCTAGCGAAGGCACGCCAACGGCGGTGCCGAACTTCGCGCCATTCGACTCCGTCTGCGCATGTGGTGGGGTGGGAATTGTCGTCGAGAAGAAGGCGCCACTCTCGCCGATCGCTCCGGCGAAGAGATCCTTCGCCAGCGGCGACGCCATCTGGGCGCTCACCGAGAACGAGCCCGCCGACTCGCCAGCAATGGTGACACGCTTCGGATCACCACCGAACGCCGCAATGTTGTCCCGCACCCACCGAAGCGCCGCGGTCTGGTCCATCAGCCCATAGTTCCCCGACGCATGCTCCGGCGACTCGGCCGCGAGCTCCGGGTGCGAGAAGAAGCCGAAGATCCCGAGTCGATGGCTGATCGTCACGACGACGATGCCGCGCTTTGCCATGCTCTCGCCGTCGTAGCGCGGTTCGGAGCCGTCGCCAGCGATGAACCCGCCGCCGTAGATGTAGAACAACACGGGGAGCGCAGCGCCGCTCCGCGCTTCCGGCGTCCACACGTTCAGGTAGAGGCAGTCCTCGCTTACGCCGGAGTTGCGGAACGTCATGTCGCCGAAGACACGCGCCTGCATGCACTGGTCGGCGAAGCGATCGGCGGGTCGCACGCCCTGCCAGCTCTTTACCGGCTGCGGTGGACGCCAGCGCAGGTCGCGCACGGGCGGCGCAGCGAACGGAACACCCCGGAACGCATCCACTCCGCTCGGCAACACCATGCCGGCGATGGTGCCGTTCACCGTTCGCACGTGAGGCGCGCCGGCACGTGCAGGCACGGCGCGCTGCGAGGAGGCGAGAGACATCGGGATCAGCGCTGCCAGCGCGAAGAAGACATATGGTCGCATAGTTGCTCTCGAACTGTGGTGTGGTGTGCGCGCGAGTGCACGGTCAAACATCGG
>JALYVY010000139.1 GCA_030852985.1 Gemmatimonadota bacterium
GATGGTGGGCAGCAGGTGGGAAGCGTCCGGCATTGGGTCCTGGTTAGGAGTCATCAGTTGCCACGTCACTGCATGGTTGGAGGCACCTCAATGGCAGGGACGACACTTCAACGGCGGAAGAAGCCAGTTCAACGGCGGAAGAAGCCAGTTCAACGGCGGACGCAGACAAAGGCTGCAACTGACTGGGCGCAGAACGACGCTGTAAAAGCAAGAACAGGAACCACGATTTTCACTGCAGCACTCCTTGGCGTCGTGGTGCCGAAAAGGCCGTTGCAGTTACAGCGCATTCTGCGGAAAGGCTTCTGCAGCGTAATGCTGCGTCCGCCGTTGCCACCGCTGCGCCCGTGCCAACCCACTCAACCGCCGGCCCGGAAATGCACATTGCTCACCGCGCGCAACTCGGCGACTTTCTCTTCCGGCGCCGTGTCGTTGAGGAAGTTGCCGCCGCCGATCTCCGGACCCGCCAGATACTTGAGCAGCCCTGGCTTCCGCAGGGGCGGATGAATCTGGATGTGAAAATGAAAACCCGGATGCGCAGCGCCATCGGTCGGTGCCTGATGCAGCACCATGACGTACGGAAAGGACATGCGCCAGAGATTGTCGAGCCGCGCGAGCGTCGCGCTCAGCACCTGCGCCAACTCGGCCACTTCCGCAGGCGACAGATCGGCGAGACTGCCATGCGCAACCCGAGGCGCAACGTAGGTCTCGTACGGATACCGCGCGAAATACGGTACGAATGACACCGCACCATTACCGCGCTCCAGGATGCGTCGGCCGTCCTTCTCCTCCGCCGCAATGATATCGCCGAAGAGCGAGCGCCCCGTTTCCTTGAAGTGGGACAGCGCCGCTTCCGCCTCCACCTCGATCGTGCGAAACACGAAGTTCGTCGCGTAGATCTGGCAGTGCGGATGGGGATTGCTCACCCCGACCACGTCGCCCTTGTTCTCGAACATGAGGACGTGATTCACCTCGGGACGTGCGCCGAGCTCGCGATACTGCTCCTGCAATGCCGTCAGCAGTTCGACGACGCTCGCCACCGGAAGCTCGGCGAGCGTGAGATCGTGACGAGGCGTATAGCAGACGACGCGCGCGACCCCGTCCGCACGGCGGTTCCGATACAGCGGCGAAACGGGCGGCTCCACCTCTGGCGCACCAGGACTCACGCATGGATGATCATTGTCGAAGACGAATACCGATTCATACGGCGGATTCGTCGCACCGCTGACGCGCGTATTGCCGGGACAGAGATAGCAGTCGTCGACATGAGGCGGTTCGATATGTTGTGCGTCACCCACTTGCTCGCCGAGCCACGGACGGTTATTCCGGCCAGACGAGATCACGACCCACTCCTGGCGCAGTGGGTGCCACCGCTCCTCGAACGTCACGTCACGCCGGGGTGAATGCGCCGAGTATGCGGGGGCCGCGCGCGCCGGTGGCGGTGATGACGTTGCCAGGGATGCGCTCGAGATGCAGGTGGGCGAGCAGCGCAAACGCCACCGCCTCCTTGGCCTCGCCATCGAAATAGCGGTCGTCGAAGGGGGCGACCGGCAACGGGGCGACCGCATCGCGCAGCATGCGAAGCAGTACCGGATTCTTCGCGCCTCCACCCGAGGCAAGGAGCTCCTCGACCGGTTCGGGAATGAAGCGGCGGTACGCGTCACCGATGCTCTGCGCCGTGAAAGCGGTCGCGGTGGCGAGGATGTCCGCGTCGCCCGCGTCCTGTGCCCGGCACAGCGTGATGAACCGCTCGACGTACGCCGGATCGAACAACTCACGACCGGTGCTCTTCGGCGGCTCGGCGGCGAAGTATGGATGTCGCATCAGGTCATCGATCACCAGTTGCACCACACGCCCGCCGGCCGCGATTTCGCCGTCCCGATCAAACCGCAGTTGCGGATAGAGCGTTCGCACCACCGCATCGAGCACGCCACAGCCCGGGCCTGTATCGAATGCACGCACGCTGGCGAGGTCGCCGTTCGGTGGAACAACCGTGACGTTGCCAATGCCACCGATGTTCTGCAGCGCGCGCCACTGCCCGCCACCGAAGAGCAGCGCATCGGCAATCGGGACCAGGGGCGCCCCCTGCCCTCCCGCGGCAACGTCTCGCACACGGAAATCACTCACGACGCTGATCCCCGTTCGTTCGGCGATCACGGCGGGCGCGTCGATCTGCCAGGTGGAATGACCGGGCTCGTGCCAGAGCGTCTGTCCGTGGCTGCCGACCGCGCGCACGTCGCTTCGCGAAACCCCTGCGTCAGCAAGCACCGCGACGGCCGCATCCGCGAGCCATCCACCAAAGTCCACTGCGAGCCGACAGTATTCCCTGGCCGAGCCTTCGCGCATGGCCGCGAGCATGCGATCGCGCTGGGCGGGTGCATACTCGTGGACGTGAAAGCCGAGAAGCTCAACGTCGAAGGCCTGCGCGCCACGTGGCGTGAAGCGCGCGACGGCCGCGGAGATGCCATCGAGCGACGTGCCGGACATCAGGCCGACGTAGAGGCCGCCGGCACGCTGCAGCTCCGTCATTCGACTGGTGGCGGCTCGCCGCCGATCACGCGGCGCACGACCCCATCGCCCCACTCGATGCGTCGTTCGGCCTCGTCGCGATCGACGCCGAGTGCGTGCATGATGATCGCGAGCTTGACGGAGCCGCCGGCGTCCTGGATCAGCGTGCGCGCCTCCTCGCGCGTGACGCCACTCACCTCGCTCACGATGCGTTCGCTGCGGTCGACGAGCTTTACGTTTGTGGCGCGGAGGTCGATCATCAGGTTGCCGAAGGTCTTGCCGAGGCGAATCATCGCGCCCGTCGTGATCATGTTCAGGATCAGCTTCGTCGCGGTGCCCGCCTTGAGGCGTGTGCTGCCGGTCAGCGCTTCCGGGCCGGTGATCGCGACAATGGGAATGTCGACGACGGCGAGCGTGATGTCGGGCGGTGGCGAGCAGGAGACGATGGCCGTCCTCGCGCCCACCTCGCGCGCATATTCGAGCGCGATGCGCACGTACGGCGTGGTGCCCGAGGCTGCGATGCCGACGACCATGTCTCCCGAGCGCACGCCCTTCGCGTGCAGGTCGATCCGCGCCTGGTCGAGGCTGTCCTCGGCGCCTTCCTGCGCGCTGGTGAGGGCGGCGAGACCGCCGGCGATGATGCCCTGCACCATCTGTGGCGGCGTGCCGAAGGTGGGCGGGCACTCGGACGCGTCGAGAACGCCGAGGCGGCCGGAGGTACCCGCGCCGACGTAGAAGAGCCGTCCGCCGCTGCGAAACGTGGCCTCGGCGGCACTGATCGCGTCGGCGATGCGCTCGCGCTGCGTGGCAACGGCTTCGGGCACCGTGCGATCTTCGGCGAGCATGAGGTCGACGATCTCCGCCGACGTGGCGAGGTCGATTTGCTGCGTGCGCGGATTGCGGCGCTCGGTGATGCGGGGATCGTTGACGCGCAGGGCCGTTGCCGATGTCTGGAGAACGTGAGGCGCGAAGCAGGGTACACTCCATCAATCCTGAACGCCGCCGACAAGGTACCGGGCGCCGTTCGTCACTCGCAAGCCAGCTGGAGCTTCCGTGCGCCGATTGTCTTTCGTCCTGCTCGCGATGGTTTTCTCGTCGGTCGCGGATGCGCAGATCGTCCGATCGCGTTTCCCCGTTCAAGATCCGCTCGCCTGGGTGTCATTGGGCGCCACGTTTCAGCAGGGGTGGAGCGTATCTGACGGCACAACGGGGAGCGTCTGGTACTTCGGGAACGCGGTGCCATGGCATGCGTCGCTCGAGCGAACGATCAATGGTGGGACGAGCGTGGGCATCCGTGGGTCGACCGGGATGATCCCGCTCACCTATCAGGGGCCGCTCGGAAAACAGGAGGCCGACGCGAACGTGTCGCAGCTATTAGGGACCATTCATGTCTCGAGCGGCCGGGGGTTCCATACGGTGCTCGAGCTCAGTGCGGGGACCACGCTCTACAGCAACTTCCGCGAGCGAGGGACGGGCACGAAGATCGGTCCGGCGTCGCCCGATGCGGACTTCACCTTTGCCTTCGGGTACGGATTCGGCTATGCGTTCAGCCCGCGCTTCTCGATCGATGTGGTGCAGGACATCGCGACGGCGTGGCACCAGAAGGATGGTCTCCCGGCTGGAGATGACTCGTCGACCCGGATGCATGGGACGCGGTTGGTGGGTCGGCTTGGGCTTGGGGGGTGAATCAGTTCGTCGTTCGTAGTAGTTCGTGGTTATCGCGAATCCTGCGAATCTCCATGGAATCAGCGCGAATGGCTCCGAGCGATGTACAGTGGCGTCTTCGCGATCCGTGACTGGGTAAGGGCGTGGGGAGCGCGGATCAACGCTGAACTTTGCGGATTGCCGCTGATCCTCACATAAGTGCACCTGGTTTCATCCGGCCAGCGACGATGCTCGTGTCGAACGATTTCGCAGTGTATTTGATAAGAACGGCGGCATGGCGGTGCGACAGCCTGAACCGTAGTCCAAAAAAAGAGAGCTGGTTCCAATCAGGCTTTGGCAGAAGCCACTCGCTCATCCACGGAGTGATCAGCGTTGATCCGCCCCATCCGCGGAGATCCGCGTTAACCCCGCACTTGCCCCGCGCGTGGCGCGCCAACACTTGATGCCGTCGAGATGGATTCGCGTTTGATTCGTGAGATTCGCGGAGATTCGCGATGCCCACGAACACCGTCGGTTTGACCCCCGACGCCCTCCCCTGATTCCCAGCCGACACTAACTTGAGCGCATGAACATTCGCCTACCTGTCGCCGCTGCAGCGCTTCTCGTCGCCTGCCATACCCAGCCCGCCGTCAATCCTGCCCCAACGCACGGTGCGACCGATGTCGGCACACCGACCGCCCTGTCCAGCGACGGACGCTACGTCGCAGCGCCTGGTCGCATACCGGCAACTTTTCCGGCGGCGTGGCGACACAAGGCGGGACGTGCCCCAGTGGTGGGCGCACATGCCATGGTCGCGAGTGATTCCCCGTACGGCAGCGCGGCGGGCGTCGAGATCCTGAAGCGCGGCGGAAATGCCGTCGACGCCGCGGTGGCCGTGGGATTCGCCATCGCGGTGGCGTATCCTGAAGCCGGCAACATCGGCGGCGGCGGCTACATGGTCATTCACATGGCCGACGGGCGCTCCGCCGCCCTCGACTACCGCGAGATCGCTCCGCTGGCCGCCACGCGCAACATGTATGTGGACGCGAATGGCAAACTCACCGACAAGAGCGTCTATGGCGCACTCGCGTCGGGCGTGCCTGGCGCTGTGGCCGGACTGACCGAGGCCCTGGCGAAGTACGGCACGATGTCGCTCGCCGAGGTGATGGCGCCGGCGATTCGGTATGCGGACGAGGGCATCTTGATCGACAGCGCGCTCTACAACTCCTTCCGCACGAACCAGCAGGTGATCACGGAGTTCGGCGGCGGGCCTGCGTTCTATCCGAACGGTGCGCCACCCGCTCCCGGCACGAGGCTCAAGCAGCCAGCGCTCGCGCGCACGCTGCGTGCGATCGCCGCGAAGGGGCGCAGCGCTTTCTACGGCGGGGCCATTGGCGAAGCCTGGACGAGCGAGCTTCGCAAGGACGGCGGCATCATCACGATGCAAGACCTCGCGCGCTATCAGCCGGTCTGGCGTGAACCGGTACGGTCGACGTATCGCGGCTATTCGCTGCTCACCATGCCGCCGTCGTCATCTGGCGGTGTCACGATTACGGAAACACTCAACATCCTCGAGGGCTACGATGCGCTGCCCTCGTATGGCAGCACTGGATGGGCCCACATCCTCGGCTCCGCGTACCAGCGCGCCTTCATCGACCGCAACGAGAAGCTCGCCGATCCGGCATTCGCGAACGTCCCGATTGCGCAGCTCACGGACAAGGCCTACGCGGCGCGTCTTCGCGCGACGATCGGCAAGGGGCGCGCGACGCCGACGTCCACGATCAACACGGCCATCCACGACGGCATGGAGACGACGCACTACTCGGTCGTCGACGCAAACGGCAACGCGGTCGCCACCACGACGACGCTGAACAACCTCTATGGCTCGGGCGTCTACATCACCTCGGCAGGGTTCTTCCTGAACGACGAGATGGACGACTTCGCCGCGCAGCCGGGCACACCAAACATGTTCGGGCTCGTGCAGGGCGAAGCCAACGCGATTCAGCCAGGCAAGCGCATGTTGAGCGCCATGTCACCGACGATCGTGCTGGATCGCGACGGCTCGCTGCTGCTGGTCGTGGGGAGCCGCGGCGGCCCGCGCATCATCACGAGCACGTCGCAGGTGGTGCTGAACGTGATCGACTATCACATGACGCTCGCCGATGCGATGAGCGCGCCGCGCCTGCATCACCAGGCGTTGCCCGACTCGCTGTACTTCGAGCGGGACGCGATAACGCCGGCGGTCGCCGACTCCCTGCGCCAGATGGGCTATGGGGTGTCGATGGGCAAGGGAATCGGGCTGGTGAACGCCATCATGAAGGTTCGCGGCGGATACGAAGGAGTAGCCGACCCACGCTCATCGGGGAAACCAATCGGATATTAGAAGCCTGAAGCGCGTACCTGGTACTGCGTACCATGTAGCGAGACCGGCAATCGGCTCCCGGGGAGCCGTAGAGCCGTCAAGACGGACCGCAGTGTCCACGGCTCCCTGTGGCCGTTATGGCATTCCCAATACCAGGTACGCCGTACCAGGTACGCTCTTCCAGCGGTTCAAGGCCGTCGGTCGCGTGGCTGCGGTTGCATTGCATGGAACTTGATGCGCTGCGCAGAGTCGAGCCGTGCCTCCATCTCGGCACGCGAGCCCTCGAACACCTTCTGTAGGCGCGGCTGCATCTCCGAGCGGATCGCGCGGAGTGATGAATCCGTTCGCTTCATCACCGAATCGAGCCCAAGGCGCTGGGATGCGCTCAGCGTGAGCTGCGTCGTCATGCGGTCGAGCATGTCGTTGCGGCGCTTGGTGTCTGCTTCCGGCGATCCTCGTCCTGGCCCGCCGGCGCCCGGCGGGCGATGGCGCGCCATCCGCTGCGTGACCACACGGTCGAGTGCGAAGCCAGCGAGCGCGCTGCACACCACGATGACCGCGATGATGAGCGCCGCGCGCACGCTGCCCGACTTCACTCCGACTCCGCGGCCGTGAGGTCCACCGCACTCGTGATCGACCGCGCGAAGAGCGCGGCGGCATCCTCGACCGGTGTTCCACTCGCCACTTCCGTCGCCAGCGCGGAGGCTGACGTGCGCGGAACCTCGCTTGCGGAGGCGGTCGTCGTGAAGAGCGCAGCCGCTGCCGAAATACCGGCCGCGATCGCAATCGGGATCACTCGTCGCTCCCAGCGGGCCGCGTACGCCCACCACGGTGCCGCCGCCTGCGCAGCGACCTGCTGGCCGATGCGCGCCGCCAGCTGCGCCCAGTTCACGCTGTCCATCGGCGCATCGTCGATCACGGTGCGCAAGAGCGCGCCGAGCTCGGGATCATGTGCTGGCTCAGGCCCGAAGGCGCCGATGCCGATTGTCCTGTTTGTCATACACCACCCTTGAAGAAACCGGAGAGCGCCGTCCGCAATGTCTTGCGCGCCTCATGGAGATGCCACCGCACCGTGCCCGCCGAGAGATCGAGCATTTCGCCGATCTCCGTGCTCGTCATGCCGTCGACGTCGAAGAGCGTGACGATCATTCGCTGCCGTTCCGAAAGCGTTGACAGTGCCTTGGTCAGCACCACGCGCGTCTCGGCCCGTTCACTTTCCTCGAGTGCGGAGGGCGCGGTGCTGACGGCATCCACTTCCGGCTCCGTTTCCCGACGCGTCCGCGAGCGCCGGAGATTCGATCCGCGATTGAGCACGATGCGCATGAGCCATGGTCCGAACGGGCGCTGGCTGTCATACGAATCGAGATACTGGTACGCGGCGAGAAAAGACTCCTGCACCAGGTCCTCGGCGTCTTCGTGGTGGCCAACCACCCGGTACGCCAGCTGAAATGCCTGTCGCATGTACGCATGGACGAGCGCGTCGAATGCGCGCTCGTCGCCCGCGCGCACCCGCGCCACGAGCGTGGCATCACGTTCGCGTGCGGCGGCTCGTTCTTCCGCCACCTCGGGGGGAGGGGATCCGGTCAAGAGTTGGAGTCGAGCTGGGGCGGCGATGGTTCAATCCTCCCGTTGGCGACTACGTGCACGGCGACCACCGTCGCTGGGCCCTCCGCTGCGCTGCCGACTGCGTGCATCCTCCTCCAGCGTGTCGCGCGCCTTTCCATCGCCGCCGCCCTGCTGACCATGTTCAGGCCGTTGGCCACACATTCCCCGCTGCGCGCTGCCTGCCGTAGGCGCGTCAACGATCGTCAATATGGCGATGGCGGCGTGCTCGCGAAAGCGATGCATGCAGGACCTCGAAACGGGGTAGCGGCTGTCGGGGGCACCGGCCAAACCGGCGCTATCGAGTATGCACCCGCGCGGTCAAAAGTGTTGGGGAAGTCGAAAGGGCCGGCCCCATGGGAGACCGGCCCTTTTTGAATCTGTCGAGTGACGCTCGGCGCTCACGCGTCAACGACTCACGGGTTCAGCTTGACCTGTACCGGGCTGTTGAGCGTGATCCGGATGGTGGAACCGTCTGCGACGCAGCCTTCGTAGTTGGCCGTACCGGCAGCGACGCCGGCGCCCGCTGCTGCACCAGCGCCCGCACCGATCACCGTGCCCCTGGTGCCACCGCCGAGGATGCGGCCCGCGATCGCTCCGACAATGGCACCGCCCACGACCTTCTGGACATCCTTGCTCTTCGGCTCATTGCGAATCTTGTCGATCTGCGCATCGGCGACGCTGGCGCTGATCGGATAGGTCCGGCCGCCGAACGCTACTGACTTGACGGCGAACTCCATGACGATGTTGTCGCGGGCGTTCTCGCTGCGCTTGAGTTGCGTCACCTCGAGCGACACCGTGGCGCCGGCGGGAATGGTGGCGCCGTTCGTCCCGCTCGCAGACTCGGTCGTCGTGGCGGTGAAGGTCTGGCCAACCGTGTACGTGTTGGTGCAGACGCGATCATTCGAGCGAAGGGCGAGCGAGGTACCCGAGGCGATGGTGCCAACTGAACCGCCGCCGCTGGAGCCCGCGGAGCCGTTGTTGCGCGTGACGGTGTTGCCCGACGCCGTGGTGGTGGGAGCTGACGGCTTGGGGGTCATCTTGACTGGCGCCGGCTTCGGGCGGACGACCGGTGTTGTGTGCTTCACGGTGGGGGCGGGCGGCGGCGCGAGCGTTGGCGCCGCAGCCGGAGGCGTGACCGGAACGTCCTTCAACGCCGGCTGAGCCGTCGTGTCGCGATTGGCCATCGCGAGGTCCTTGTTCAGCGCCGTGTCGCGGGCCAGCGTGCTGTCCGGCTTCTTGTCCGCAGAGCTGCATGCGGCCACCGCGAGCACCGCCGTAAACGCGAGCGGGGCGCCAAACCTGCGAATATAATTGGTCATGTTCGTCTCCGGATTGCGTAATGCCTTCATGGCGGTTGAATACGTAGAAACTCCGTCACCGCAACAACTTAGCGAGCAGATGCGGTTTCGGTAAGTGGCGCAGAAACTCCCCGCGCTCGCGGCGCTTCGCCGCCTCGTCCCCTATTACCGTCCTTACAGGAAAATGCTCCTGTCGGGGCTTCTGCTGGTGATCATCTCGTCTGGGATCGCGGCGGTCGTTCCGTGGCTGTTGCGTGCCGGAATCGACTCGCTCCAAGCGGGAGTCGAGATGCGACGAATGCTCGTGATCGGCGGTGCGATCATCGCCGTGGCGCTCGTTGGCGGAGCACTCCGGTACTGGATGCGAGAGATCCTCAACGGACTCAGCCGCTACATAGAGTACGATCTTCGGCAAGCGCTCTTCGCGCATCTCACGACGCTCGACCCGAACTACTTCGCGCGCATGCGCACCGGCGACCTGATGGCGCGGCTGACCAACGACCTCAGCGCCGTCCGCATGGCCGCCGGCCCCGCGATCATGTACCTCACGAACACGATCTTCGGCGCCGCCTTCGCCCTGATCTTCATGCTTCGCATCGATGTGCGCCTCACCGGGCTGGCGCTCATTCCCATGGTGATGCTGCCGGTGATCATGATCAAGATGGGGGGTGCCATTCACCGGCGCTTCGAAGCGGTGCAGGAACACTTCTCCACATTGACGACGCACGCGCAGGAGAACTTCGCCGGCGTGCGCGTCGTTCGCGCCTATCGGCAGGAAGCGTCTGAGGTGAGCCGGTTCGCGGCGCTCAACGAAACGTATGTCGAGCGGAACCTCGCGCTCGCCCGCCTCTACGGCGCGATGAACCCGATGTTCGGCCTCCTCGCGGGGCTCAGCGTTGCCGTCGTCCTCGGTGTTGGCGGATCGCTCGTGGTGCGCGGGCGTATCACCGTCGGCGCCTTCGTGGCCTTCGGCTTCTACCTTACCAGCCTCACGTGGCCAATGATCGCGCTCGGCTGGGTGATCAATCTTTTTCAGCGTGGGGCCGCGTCGATGTCGCGGCTGCTCGACGTGCTCGACGCGAACGCCGACATCACCTCACCGGTATCTCCGCGCGAACTGCCATTGGCCACTGGAGGACGGACGCTCGAGTTCCGCAACGTCGGCTTCCACTATCCGCCCGCGGACGGCAGCGAGCCGCGCTGGGTGCTGCGCGGCGTTTCCTTCGCGGTGCCCGCGGGTGGCACGCTCGCGGTTGTGGGAGCCACTGGAAGCGGCAAGAGCGCACTCATCGACCTCATTCCGCGGCTGCACGATCCGCAGGAAGGCGAGATCCTCATCGACGACATCCCGGTGCGTTCCCTGTCACTCGCGGCACTTCGCGCGGAGATCGGCTACGTGCCGCAGGAGAGCTTCCTGTTCAGCGATACGATCGCGTCGAACCTCGCGTACGGCGATCCGGCGCACGCGCTCGTCGAGCGCGGAGTGGCTGACGAGGTCGACGCCGAGCAATCGCGCGACACCGGGGGCGAGGAAGCGTCGCGCCATGCGTGGGCCGCGGAGGTCGCGCAGCTCGACGACACCGTGCTTGCCTTTCCGCACGGCTACGGCACTACGCTCGGTGAACGCGGCATCAACCTGAGCGGGGGGCAGAAGCAACGCCTCGCCCTCGCGCGCGCGCTGGCGCGCCGCCCGCGCATCGTGCTCCTCGACGACGCCCTCTCCGCCGTCGACACGCATACGGAAGCGCAGATCCTGCGTGGACTGCGTGGCACGCTGTCCGGTCGCACCGCGCTCATCGCGTCACATCGCGTAAGCGCTGTGCGCGACGCATCGTGGATCATCGTGCTCGATTGCGGTCGTATCGTGGAGGAAGGTACACACGACGTACTAATGGCTGCGGGCGGCCAGTACACCGCGCTCCTGAGTCGTCAGCGACTCGAGGAATCGATCGAAGGTGAAGAGTTGGCGACCGGCGCTGCAATCCGGTAATC
>JALYVY010000345.1 GCA_030852985.1 Gemmatimonadota bacterium
GCGAAGCCGAGTGCCCTTGTGGGTGATCGTTCGCTCTGTGCGCGCTACTCGACGGCGCTCGCCGCGTTCGGCATCACGAAGGTACCAGTAATCGAGGACGCGGCGCCCGCCGGACTCTGGGAGATTGCTGTCGTCGCGGGCTTGTGCTCGCGCGCCGTTGTCAGTGGCAGCGGGCAATGATCCAGCCCTATCTCGATCGCCTCCCACTCATCGCGATTCTACGCGGCATTACGCCGGACGAGGTCGTCGACGTCGGCGGGGTGTTGGTCGCGGCGGGTTTCGCGATCATCGAGATACCACTGAACTCGCCCTCACCCTGTGAGAGTATCCGGCTGCTGCAGGATGCTTTCGGGACGACCACGCTCATCGGCGCGGGAACCGTCATGAATGCGGGCGACGTTGCACGTGTCGTCGATGCGGGCGGACGGCTGATCGTCATGCCGCACAGCGATCCGACCGTGATGCGCGCGGCGAAGGAGCGCGGCATGCTGTGCGTTCCCGGCGTCGTTACGCCGACCGAAGGCTTTGCAGCGCTCGCGAACGGCGCCGATGGACTGAAGCTCTTTCCCGCGGAGCTGGTGTCGACATCCGTTGTGAAGGCGATGCGCAGCGTCTTCCCCGCCGACGCGCGGCTCTTCCCAGTTGGCGGGATCACGGCGGACGCCATGGAGCCATACGTCCGCGCGGGTGCCACTGGATTCGGCTTGGGTTCCGCATTGTACAAGCGCGGTGATACCGCGACCGTCGTCGCTGAGCACGCGGCCGCCTTCGTATTTGCGTGGCATCGCGCGGCTCGCGGCTTGCCGATCGGCCAGGTGATGCGCCCACTCCCGCGTCTCAAAGGGAATACCCAATGAAGATCACCAAGCTGACGACCTACCTCGTTCCACCGCGCTGGTGCTTCCTGAAGATCGAGACCGACGAAGGCATCTCGGGCTGGGGCGAGCCGGTGCTCGAGGGACGGGCCCACACCGTTGCCGCCGCGGTGAGCGAGCTCGCGGATTATCTCGTGGGGAAGGATCCGTCGTTCATCGAGGAGCACTGGACGGTGATGTATCGCGCCGGCTTCTATCGCGGCGGTGGCGTCCACATGAGTGCAATCGCCGGCATCGACCAGGCGCTCTGGGACATCAAGGGCAAGGCCTTCGGCGTCCCGGTGCACCAGCTGCTCGGTGGCCAGCTCCGCGATCGCATTCGCGTCTATTCGTGGATTGGCGGAGACAGGCCGTCGGATACAGCCGCTATGGCGGCCGAATGTGCGGCGCGCGGATTTTCGGCGGTGAAGATGAACGCGACGGAAGAGCTGCAGTTCGTCGACACTCACGCGAAGGTCGATGCAGTCGTCGCGCGTGTGGAAGCGATTCGGAACGCGATGGGGCCGCACTTCGGCATCGGCGTCGACTTTCACGGACGCGTGCACCGCCCCATGGCGAAGGTGATCGCGAAGGCGCTCGAACCGTACAAGCTGATGTTCATCGAGGAGCCCGTGCTCTCGGAACACTCGGAGGCGCTGCGCGAGATCGCCAATCATTGCTCCACCCCGATCGCGCTGGGTGAACGTCTTTTCTCGCGCTGGGACTTCAAGCGCATCCTCAGCGAAGGGTACGTCGACATCATCCAGCCCGATCCATCGCACGCCGGCGGTATTACCGAAACGCGAAAGATCGCTGCGATGGCCGAGGCGTACGACGTCGCGCTCGCGCTCCACTGTCCGCTTGGTCCGATCGCGCTGGCAGCCAACCTCCAACTCGACGCGGTCTGCTACAACGCGTTCATCCAGGAGCAGTCGCTGGGCATTCACTACAACGCGTCGAACGACCTGCTCGACTATCTCGTCGATCCGTCGGTGTTCGAATACAAGGACGGCTTCGTCGCCATACCCCAGGGACCCGGACTCGGCATCGAGGTGAACGAGGAGATGGTCGTTCGCATGGCGGGCACGGGACATCGCTGGCGGAATCCCGTGTGGCGGCACGCGGACGGCAGCTTCGCGGAATGGTGAGTGGCGACGACGACGGAGAAACCCAGTCGTTCGCGCTTCCTCATCATGGCGCTGCTGTTCGTGAGCGTGACCATCAACTATCTCGACCGCAGCAACCTCTCCATTACCGCACCAGCGATGCGTGCGGAGCTCGGATTCGACACAGCACAGATGGGCTACGTGCTGTCCGCATTCGGCTGGACGTATGCCATCTGCCAGATCCCCGGCGGTTGGCTTGTCGATCGGGTGGTGCCGAGGATTCTCTATGCCGTATTGATCCTCCTCTGGTCGCTCGCGACGATCCTGCTCGGCTTCACCTACACGCTGGCGGGATTGATGGCGGTGCGAATGCTGGTGGGCGCACTGGAGTCGCCGTCGTACCCGATCAACATTCGCGTCGTTACCACGTGGTTCCCCGAGCGCGAGCGTGCGACGGCGGTCGGCTTCTATACGTCTGGGCAATTCGTCGGCGTGGCGTTCCTCACGCCCGTCCTCGTGTGGATACAGTCGCGCCTTGGTTGGCACATGGTCTTCGTGGCCACTGGATGCGTGGGCATGCTCTGGTCGGGACTGTGGTTCGCGCTCTATCGGCAGCCGCATGATTTTTCCGCCACGAACTCGGCGGAGATCGCGCTGATTCGCGACGGCGGCGGCCTGGTCGACCTCGATCGGCTGCATAGCGCGCAACGGCAGAGATCCTTTCGCGGTGTGGATCTCGTGCGGGTGCTGTCGTCGCGGAAGCTGTGGGGCCTGTACATCGGCCAGTACTCGATCACCACGACGCTCTGGTTCTTCCTCACCTGGTTTCCGACGTACCTCGTGCAGGCGCGCGGCATCGCCTTCGTAAAGGCCGGTTTTCTCGCGTCCCTGCCCTTCCTCGGCGCGTTCGTCGGCGTGTTGTGCTCGGGTGTGCTCTCCGACTTCATGCTTCGGCGCGGCGCTACGCTCAGCGTGGCGCGCAAGCTGCCGATCATCACGGGCATGCTCGTGTCGACGAGCATCATCGGGGCGAACTACGTGAACAACCCGTCGTTCATCATTGCCTTCATGGCGCTCGCGTTCTTCGGCGTCGGCCTGGCGTCGATCACCTGGTCGCTCGTCTCGGCGATTGCGCCGGAGCGCCTGATCGGGCTCACGGGCGGCGTCTTCAACTTCATCGGCAATCTCTCGGGTATAAGCGTGCCGATCATTATCGGCTACCTCGCGCGCGACTATGGCTTCTCCGCGGGGCTGACGTACATCGCCATCGTGGCGCTGATTGGGGCCATGGCCTATGTGTTTCTCGTAGGTCCAGTTGAACGACTCGCTGATTCAAGCGCTTGATCCCGCGCGTTCGATCGTACTGAACAGCGATTTACCACGGAGGACAGAGAGGACACAGAGGCACGCCACACTCTAAGCCAACGTCTCTTAGCAAAGAAGACACAGTGGACGCGGACACTCCCCGGAATCTGGTGACTCCCTTGATCAAGGAGAATCGAACGGTCGGGTTGGCCTCCGTGACCTCCGTGTCCTCCGTGGTAAATTCGTTTGCACTTGATGTGAAGAACCCCGCCAGCCGACGTGGCCGAGCGGGGTTTCGACTTCACGACCGCGAGCCGCGCTACTTCAGCGTGCTCAGATACTCGACGACATCCCGAATCTCACGCCGCGTCAGGT
>JALYVY010000346.1 GCA_030852985.1 Gemmatimonadota bacterium
CCGAGATCCGTGCATGGAACCGCCGCGCCAACTGCCTGATGACCACCATCCACTGGGCCTTTACCCGAATAGACGCGCGTCGTAAGTTCGGCTATAGGAAACCTTATACGCGGTCAAAGACCTAGTGCTGCTGCCACTCGGCGCACTCCTCGGCGGTTTGGTCAGCGCACGACAGCAGGCCGAGCGAAACACACGAGCCAGCATGGCTGCGAGCAATCATCATGATGAGGGCGGGCTATGAAACACGACCACGGCGTGCGCGCGCACCTTTGCATAGCGGGGTTAGCACTCGCCGTGATCGCCATAGCGCCCGCTCGCGCGCAAGTGCAGACGAGGGCGCCGTCGTCGATGACGACTCTTCGAAAACCCGGAGCGTCGTACGCGGTGGTCAACGGGCATTGGTTCAACGGACAGCGATTCGTTTCGCGCACATGGTGGATCGTCGATGGAACGTTCCGCTCTCATCGGCCAGCCCGCATCGACTCCGTGATCGACCTTGCGGGTGAATATGTCGTCCCGCCCTATGGCGAAGCACACAACCACAACGTCCAAACGTCCGCGCGCTTTGATGCATTGCTCGCGCGATACCTCCACGACGGCGTATTCTATGTGAAAAACCCGAACAGCCTGCCGCGCGACCGCGATGTACTGGTGGGGCGAGTCAATACGCCGCAAAGCATCGACGTCCTGTTCGCGAACGGCGGGCTTACAGCCAGCGGCGCACATCCCGACGAGATCGTGGCTCGCAACATCGCGCGTGGCTCCTGGACGTCCGCCGAAGGCGAAGGCGCATTTGTCTGGACCATCGACGACCGTGAGTCACTCGAGCGACAATGGCCGAAAATTCTCGCCGGCCGACCCGACTTCATCAAGACCTACCTCCTGTACTCTGAGGAATACGCGAAGCGGCGCAATGACACGACGTATGGGCCGTGGAAGGGATTGGATCCCGCCCTCCTGCCGGAAATAGTGCGCCGAGCGCACGCTGCCAGACTTCGGGTCTCCACGCACGTCGAGACCGAGGCCGATTTCCGCGCCGCCCTCGTCGCAGGGACAGATGAGATCAATCACATCCCGGGATTCCGCGGCGATGAGCGCGAGCAGATACCAGCCGCCACGCACGCATACGAGGTGACGAATGCTGATGCCGCGCGCGCGGCGCGCCAAGGCACCGTGGTAGTGACCACGTTGGGAGGATTTGCCGCGCTGGACCCCGCGGGTCCGGACAGCATTCGTCGGCGACGGGCCGACGCGCTGGCCACACGCAATCTTCGAACGCTCCTGCGTCACGGTGTGCGGCTCGCCCTCGGTAGCGATACTTACAGCGACACATCAATCGGCGAAGCCCTGTACCTGAACAAGCTCGGCGTTTTCTCGAACGCAGCTCTGCTCCGGCTTTGGAGCGAGGCAACTCCCCAAGCCATCTTTCCGCATCGGCGAATCGGGGTATTCGCAGATCGCGAGGAAGCCAGCTTCCTCGCGCTCGCTGACGATCCGCTCGCCGACTTTGGGAACACGCGACACATCCTGCTTCGTATGAAGCAGGGGCGGCTCATTACTCAGCCTGAATAGCACGTTCGGTAAGCGGGGGCTGGGCGGACGTGTGATTGAGCTGTCACCGGCAAAGTTCACGGCTACGTCTACGTGCCTACTGCTGCATCGGGGCGAAATCAGCGGGCACCCGTCCTGCCGCAATGCGAATTCCCTGGAGCACCCCGTCGAGGAAGTCCTGCCTGCGCCACGTGTCGCCGAAGTGGCCCAGCAGGTTCACGTACACCCGGCCCTTTCCGTACCGGCGGATGAACATCGTGGGATGATCGGTGCGGGTGGTGTCATTCACGCTCGTGAGGTCGAGGTGCGCGAGCACGTGACTGGTCGGACGAGGATTCACGTCGAGATAGTAGTACTCCTCCCTGAACATCACGCTCGGTCCGAACTGCGAGACGGAGGCATTCTTCGGATCCTCGATGAGGACCCGGGCCTCGCGCGTGAACGGGTGCGCTCGGAACAGGCCGCCGCCGACCATTTCACGGTAGTCGGCCGAGCCGTACATGGCATCGGTCGCGGAGTGAACCGCGACGAGTCCCTTGCCGTTCCGCACGAAGGAGGTAATGGCGTCCTGCTGATCCTTCGTAATCGCGCCGGGGATGTTGCCCGTCTTCGGCCAGCGAGCGGCCTGTCGGGTAGCGGAGTCCGCGTTCGCAGGAAGCGCGATGCGCAGCGTGGCGTTGTCGATGAAGAGGACGTCGTACTTCGCGAGATTCGCGGCGTTGAGCGTGCTCGGATCCTCTGTAAAATCGAACTGCATGCCCGAGGTCGGTTCGACCGCCTTGAGTCGCTCGATGGAGGCCGTGATCCCCTCGGTGTGACGAAAGCCCTGGGTCGCCGAGATGACGAGGACGCGAATAGGCTCGGTCGCGCTGCTGCGCTGTTGGCCGGCGCACGCGAACAGGGGTGCAAGAGCGGTGATGGCAATCAGGGCATTCAACGCGCGCGCGGGTCGCGGAAAATTCATGGAGCCTCCGTGGCGATGTCATCGATTTCGGATAGTATCCGATCGCCTCAATTATGAAGGCGGGATTGCTTGGCGTCAGGTGCGGACGCGAGTTACCTTCGCCCGTCTGGGCTCAATGGGGAGGAGGCGTACATGATTGGTCGTCTGGTTTCGCTCGCCGTCGCCGGAGCGCTGAGCGTCTCAGCGCCCGTATTGCTCGGTGCACAGGCGGCTTCCGCGCCGCGTACGTCGTTCCACTTTACCTGCGGGGCGCCAAGGGGCGCTGCGATCGGAATCGGGAACGCGCCGACGTGGTCCGCCGAGCGGGCCTACGGGTTCCGCGAATCCGTAGGAGCGACAGGCGACGCTGCGTGCACGAGCGACCAGCCATTCTTCTTCGACGTCGCACTCCCCGAAGGCAACTACGACGTCAGCGTAACGCTCGGCGACGCGAAGCGGGCGAGCGTCACGACCGTGAAGGCGGAATCGCGACGGCTGATGCTCGAGCAGGTGCCCACGAAGGCCGGTGAGTTCGCGCGGCGACGATTCACGGTGAGTGTTCGCACGCCGTATTTCGCGAACGGCGACTCGGTGCGCCGGAAGTCGCGCGAGTACGGCACCAACACGTGGGACGATCGTCTCACGCTCGAGTTCAGCGGGATACATCCGTCGGTTCGCGATATCGATATCGTGCCGTCGCGCAATCCGGTGACCGTCTACCTCGCTGGAAATTCCACAGTCGTTGACCAGACCGTCGAGCCATGGGCCGCGTGGGGGCAGATGATCCCGCGCTTCTTCAAGCCGGGTGGTGTCGTTGTCGCGAATCACGCCGAGTCGGGCGAGACGCTGAAGGCGTTCGTTGGCGAGCGCCGGCTGCCCAAATTGCTCAGCACCATGAAGAAGGGTGACTACTTCTTCATCGAGTTCGCGCACAACGACCAGAAGCCGGGACCCTCGTACGTCGAGCCGTTCACGACATACAAGGAATACCTGAAGAAGTTTGCTGATGAGGCGCGAAGCCGCGGTGCCACGCCGGTGCTCGTGACGTCGATGCTCCGCCGCAGCTTCGACTCCACCGGCCACATCATCAACACGCTGGGTGACTATCCCGCAGCGATGCGACAGCTCGCGGCGGAGGAGCACAT